>CAZGDE010000432.1:0-1816 GCA_964524315.1 uncultured bacterium | reverse complement strand
ATGCTGGAACCGCCAGTAATGTGATTGCCGCCTCGGCCCAATTGATGGGTACCGTGCGATACTTCAACCCAGCCTTTGCAGGTTATTTTGCGACGCGATTGGAGCAAATTATTGCTGGCATCTGTCAGGCGCATGGTGCCAGTTATGAACTGAACTATCGCAGTCTCTATCCACCGGTTATTAACCATGAACGGATGGCGGCCTTGGTGCGATCGGTGGCAGAACATGTGGTCGAACCCCCAACGGGCATTGTGCCTACCTGTCAAACAATGGGTGGTGAGGACATGTCCTTTTTCCTGCAAGAAGTACCTGGTTGCTATTTCTTCCTGGGTTCCGCCAATTTGTCACGGGGGCTATCTTTTTCCCACCATCATCCCCGCTTTGACTTTGACGAAACCGCTCTGGGAATGGGTGTAGAAATCTTTGTCCGTTGTGTGGAAAAGTTTTGTGCGGACTAATTGGGGTGATAGGGATATGGACAATTGTTTAAGTCGGGTGCTGACATCAGCTTGGGATATGGCACTGTCGTGTCCCTCATATCTCCTCAAAAAAACGCCTCAGAAAAAGAGATTCCCTCAGCAAGACGTTCACTGTCTCACCGCTGTGACGGCTGCTGCTTAATCTTTCGGGGTGGCTGCCACAACTTCAAATTTATAGCCAACCCCCCGGATCGTGTGGATGAATTTGGGTTGGCTGCTATCGGGTTCAATGGAACTGCGAATGTGCCCGATATGAACGTCAACAACCCGTGGATCGCCCACAAATTCATGCCCCCAGACTTCGCGAATCATGTCATTCCGTGACCAAACACGACCCGGATGGCTGGCTAAAAAATGCAATAGTTTGAACTCTAAAGAGGTGAGTGTTACCAGATTATCGTTGAGCTTAACCTCATACCGCACCGGATCAATGCTGAGATTGCCAAAGGTCAGGCAGACTTGCGTAGGAGATTTGCGATCGCGAATGCGGCGTAAGATAACCTCCACCCGGACGGCTAATTCCTCCAGATCGAAGGGTTTCGTCATGTAATCATCAGCACCTTGTGAGAGGGCTCTGAGCCGACTTGCCTGGTCATTCATGCTCGTCAACATCAGGACACATACATTGGTGCTTTCCTGCATTGTCTGGCAAAGTCGCGAACCACTAATGTCTGGCAGGTTAATATCTAAAATCACCAAGTCCGGGTTGAATTGTCGAAAGACTGCCAGCGCATTTTCGCCGTCAGCAACAGATTCCACCTGATAATTTTGCCGATTGGCGAGAAAGCGATGAATGAGGTTACGAATTGCCGCATCATCTTCTACGACAAGAATTTTTCTGGCAGCGTCCATAAGCGATCGATATAACCTGTGCTGTTGCCCTATGAACCAACATCTGGCTTAATCATGCCGGGTGATTCAAACTTATAACCGACACCACGCACGGTTTGAATTAAGGCAGGTTGGCTGGTGTCGATCTCAATTTTCTTACGGATTTGACCAATGTGTACGTCTACTACCCGCTGGTCACCGACATACTCGTAGTCCCACACCTCTTGTATTAATTCAGCCCGTCTCCAGACCCGTCCGGGATGACTGGCTAAAAAATGTAGCAGGTCAAACTCTAAAGCTGTCAGTGGAACTAGTTCATCGTTGAGCTTAACTTCCCGCCGGACTGGGTCAATCATCAATTTGTCGAATGTGAGGCACTGTTGTTCTGCTGTGGTCACAATTCGTTGCCGTTTCAGGATCGCTCCAACACGTACCCCTAGCTCGCCCAGGCTAAATGGTTTAGTAATGTAGTCGTCGGCTCCCTGGGAAAACCCCTTGATCTTATC
>CAZGDE010000431.1:4170-6219 GCA_964524315.1 uncultured bacterium | reverse complement strand
CCGATCGCCTTCCTCAAGCAGTTGCCGTACTTGATTACTAATTTCTGTAGAGCGCCAATCCAAAGATCCCCGTTGGTCTAACCAAAAGCGAATACTGCGGCTCAAGCTACTCCATTGATCCAGTATCAGCCTTGCCCTGTCCTCTAACAATGTGCGATCGCGATAGATTTCAAACAGGATATTATTATCTAAAGATGTGGGCAAATAGCGTTCCCGATATTGTTCATAAGCCTGGATTTGCTTTTGGAAGCGCACTAACAGCCCTGCAAGGTCGGTCTGTTCCACTTCATGCAGGGCTGCTTTCAGTGCAACGGTTAGCTTTTCGAGACGCACCAGCGATTCCTGATATAGCTGGGAGTTGCGGAATCGGCTTTGCAGTGAGGTTGTTTGAGCGGGAGTCAGTAGGTGGGAGTCAGCGATTGTAATGCTTTGCTGATTGCCAGTAGAGGCATCACGAGCAGTCACAATCAGTAAACAATTGGCATCGATTTCAAATTTGACATCGATTTGAGGTACGCCTGCTTTTGCGATAGGAATACCTTGTAGGATAAATTCACCAATTTTGAAATTCTCTTCGGGGACTGGAGATTCTCCTTGAAAGATCTCAATTCTGACCTGAGTTTGACCATCTTCAGTCGTCGTGTAACGTTGAGTTTTATCTGTTGGAATGGTGGTGTGTTTCGGGATGACAGAATCAAACTTGAACTCACCAGGCGCAACTCGACACTTGATGCCTAAGCTGAATGGTATGACATCCAGTAATAATGTCTTTTGCACATCTCCCATGAGAATTGCACCTTGCAAAGCTGCACCACGGGCAACTACGGTCAAAGGGTCATAGGCAGAATCTACTTCTCGATTAAATACCTCTCCAATACAGCGACGAACAGCAGGCATCAACCCGCCACCACCAATCAGCAGGATGCGGTTGGGCTTATGCCGAATTTTCTGGCAGGCGAGCCGAATTCGCTTTAGCCAGGGAGTTGCCAACTGCTCTAGTTCTTGCTGAGTGAGGATTAGTTGAATCGTGCGATCGCCAATCAGGTATGGCAGGTCAACTACCCACTCACGATGAGAAGAGAGTTCGATCTTGAGTTCTTCACAAGCCTGACGCAAACGGGTTGCAGCTTGACTATTACGTGGGATCTCCTGTCCTGTCTCGGCTTTAATAAAGTCACTAAAGTGAGTATAGAGAAGTTCGTCTAAATCAGCACCGCCCAGAGCATTATCGCCTTCAATTTCCTGAACTTCAAAGACTCCGTCGCCCGTTTGAATACTGGACAAGTCAAAGGTTCCTGCTCCCAGGTCTGCGACCAGAATGGTTTCCGCTTTATTGTCCTGAATACGCTGGGCGAGGCAGGCTGCTGTTGGCTCGTGAATCAGCCGCAGGACACGAATATCTGCGAGAACTCCAGCGGTTTTAGTGGCTTGTTTCTGAGCCTCATTGAAGTAAGCAGGTACCGTAATCACGATATTGCTCAACGGTAGCGAAGGCGGATGTTGTGCCAAGAACTCATTGATCCAATCAATGGGTGGAGTTGAACCCGTTGTCTGTGCTGCAATGGTTGAGACTTTTGCAGCAACCTTCTGCTGAAGGTACTCTCTCGCAAACTGACGGGCATAATTGATAATGCGGGCAGAAATCTCCTCAGCTCGATAGTCTTGCCCCCCTGCTCTAAACTTTCGGTCGGTTCCCATCTCCCGTTTTGCCTTCGTGATGATGGCGCGGGGAGACTTATTCACCAGTTCGGAGATTGAGACTCCAACAAGCTCTCGCCCTGCCTGATCAATCGCGAATACCGATGGGATTTGTCGCCTTCTGTGCTGCTCAACAACTTCTGGTGTCCCTTGCCGTTTGTTGTAGAGACATACAACACTGTTACTGGTGCCCAGATCCACTCCGATCACGTCTGTGTACTCTGCCAGAACCTGGCGACTAGCAGATTGTACCCAGGCTGCCGCCTGTTGCTCAAACTGACGGCGGTTTAACAGTTCAAGTCCAGGAAGTTCAACTGCAACCCGATCGAGCCATTTCTGTCCCAGGAACCC
>CAZGDE010000431.1:0-4160 GCA_964524315.1 uncultured bacterium | reverse complement strand
CCAAATCTTTGACCTGCCGCCACAGTCGTGCTTTCTGATCGGTAGACTGCCCAGGTTCGGTTGCTTTTGCCACACATCGCTCTGCTAGTTGCTCAATTCGCCCTGCTTTGACCAATAAATCTTGGAAGCGAGCATCAAACAGAACTTGCTCACTGCCAAGCTGGCGATCGCGGAGTTCAGCCGCCCGTAAAAACTCCCCCGATTGTTCATAGAGAGCGATCGCTAGATCCATACTGCCCAACCTTTCGTAAAGCAGCGCAGCCATAAAAAAGTCACCACCCTGTTCGAGCAACTCCGCTTTTTTCCAGGGATCAGCCCCTTCAGCAGCAGCAGTCTCCAGAGCAACTAAAGCCTGCCCAAAGGCACTGGCTTTTTCAAACAGCACAGAGGCAGCAAAATAATCCTGGGCTTTTTCAGCTTGCAATCCAGCTTCTAGATAATTCTCAGCCGTCTCCTCCAGAAGACTCCAACGTTTGTGCAGATCAATTGCAGAATGTCCTTCACAGGTTTGTAACTCAAGCGTAAAGGCAGAGCGAACGGTTCTGACTGCTTGCAAGAGAAGATGCTGTGTGCGTTCAGCTTCAGAGGTTTGGGATGTTTCTCGCCATGCTACTTCCACAGACTTTAGTAAGCGAACAGCGGCTAAAAACTCCCGTTGCTCAATTTGAGATCTAACAGTGCTTTCTAATATTTCTTGAATCTCCTGCCTCCACTCAGGACTCATCGTCGGACGGCATTGAATCGCAAGTCCTAGTTCACCAAGTTTCTGGTGGCAATCACTAACCCGTTCAAGATTACCTGCTTTTTGAAAATGCTTTAGAGCATCAACAGTATTGTCTGCTTGCCAATAGTTCTCAGCCACTTTCTGATGCGCTTGAGCAATTATATTTTCCTCTCCTAGCTGATGTGCCAGAGCTAATGTACGCAGAGCAACATCCTGTCCACACAAAGGCATCAGATAATGGATCGCACTTCGGTAATCTTTAGCCACCTCTGCTAGCTTAGAAGCCTCGTCGTAGCGCTCAAGAATGGAGTAAACCTGATGGATACGGGGCAATTCGTCTGAGTTAAACTGCTCTAGAAATGCCTTCCAGGGATCAACTTCTTGAAAAGAATAATTTTGTAAGAAAGCAGTCAGAATTTGAGAAATCTCAGTTGCTGTTAGGGCATATTCACGATGCTGCTCAAGTAGCCTGACTAATAGCAGATTACTCTCGCCCATCCGCGCCAGATGTAGACAAATTTCCTGCTGTACCTCTCGCTTTGAGGGTTCTGGAAGCCGTTGAACAAGTCGCCATGCGGCATCTAAATACTGCGAAACCTGGGGTTTTGCCTCCAGCAAAAATGAGAGTGATTGACCAACGATGGGAGTTGAAATGGGACTATGCTGGTCAAACTGAGAATCAAATCTAAGGATGAGCTGACTAAGTTTAGCAGGGTCGCATTTCTTAGCAATCAACAAGGCTTTGGTATAATTTTGCCAAGCTTTATCTCTTTTTTGCGGATTAGCAAGCTGCTGCTGCAAGATCTCACAAATCTTGTGCAATTGTTTCTCAGGTTCTTTCAACCCCTGTAGCTTGGTTAGCAGTCTTACAAGAGGTCTATACAACACCTGAAATAATCTCTTCAAATTTTCATGCCAGCTAGACATTTTATACCTTCCTTGCTGATCGGAAAGAACTGAAGACTGAACAATTTATACCTAAAAATTAGAGATCTACCTTCTCCGATCTCGCTCTAAGCGGTCTATTGCATCCTGATAGAGTTCCACATCTGATTTATGGGAGTTCTTTTGCCGTTCTGATTCAATGATTCTATCGAAGGTTTGCTGCTCGTTATAGAGTAGATGAAGCAATCGCTTTTTCAGTCTGTCTAGCTCGTCGGGAGGTGAAATTTCGCCTGATTGCCGAAGCTGCATGACATATCGCTGGGCAAATTGGTATTCATCATCCGTCAAGTATCCTAATCGATGACCTGGACGGTAATCTTGTTGAGCCGCATCACGACGATATCCAGCCAGGAAAATTTCTCCAAAGCCACAAACAAACATACATAGATCGGTATAGCGTTCGTTCAGACCCACATCGCTTTTGCGAATCCCAGAATTCTCTAAAATATAATGACAGACTTCATGTGCCAAAATTGCTTGTGCTGCTAATTTATCTTGAAAAAAATTTGCTCCCAGCTCAATTGTCGCCCAACCTTCATCGTCAACTTTGAACATTCCAGCGGCAGTAGGTAGTGACACTACTAAAACGCGCGGTATCATTTGAGGCACACTAAATCCTGGTACTATCCGCTCTGCATGACGGATTAAAACTTCAACCACTTGGGTTGGTGCTGCAATATTGACAAAATCCTTTGGATTGAGCAAAAGCGGGAAGTGCAAGGATTGTTGAGTTGTCCAAGCTTTGGTCGCCAGTTCTCGTAATTGAGCTGCTAAATCAGGAAAAGTGGGAAGTGAAGATGGATGAGACAGTGGTTTAGGAGATGTAGAAGATTCCGCTACTGGAGGCTGAAACGAAACAGAGCTTTTGAACTCGTCTCTTGGGGCTGTAAGCGATCGCCCAGAGAATGAATAAACAGAGGATTGCCAGGATGAAGTTTCTGTTTCGGAGGGCTGACTAGAAGTAACCAATGATTTTTGTTGCCACTGCAATGAAAGCTTTCTGACAACCTTCCATCGATATTCCACAGATAGAAGCACTATCAACAAAACAACTACGACCCAGATGATGTTCATAATTTGCCCTATTAACTACACTGCTACTTTCTCTGTCTAGAATGAGATTACTCTGCCAGTAGCAACTTCTATTAATCCGATCAATTTACTCATCCCTAAAATTCCTGCGTACATGGTAGTTGCTAGCCAAAGCAAAGGAATTCCTCGACATGAGTTTATCCTTACTGATCCGGGTGGAATGAAGGTGACTTTATATTTTGCTAGAGATGTTGCATTTTTAGTCTCTGAACCTGTTATTACTAAGTCAGGCAATGGAGTTTGTTTAGACCTTTCAGTGGCAACTGAACTCATCGGCTCATAACTAGCGACTAAACCTGTTTGATCGACTCCTACAAAATAAACCAATTGCTCATTACCTTCTAAATTACTTTTCCAGGTTCGGGTAATCTGAGCGTGTAGTTTTCTACCCAGTCTGTGATTATCCCAGTAGCTAACAATATCAGGTGCTAATGCGAGAGGTGAATTTAGCCAGGGATTTTCGCGAGGCTTTCTTCGTAAAAGACAAAAGGCGAGCGCTTGAACTGATGCCAGTCCAGTTAATCGAATAATTTCAGCATTAAAGGCAAACAGACCGTAGTGACTCTTTAAAAGCCAATGCGCCATCATGAAGATGTAAAAGATTAGTCCGCCACTCACTCCTACAGCCAATGGAAGTATAATCCACCATCGAGCTTTCAGGACATGCGGACGTAAAACCAACCACTGTGAGTATCCAAACGCAAGCGCTATTGCCAGATTGATGATGAGGAATAGAGTGGGTGATACTGTTAATTGTGAGGTTTGAGCTTGTCCGCTAAAGATCGAATGAGTGATCATTGTCGAAGCCGTGTTAGAACAATTGAGCAAAACTGAGTATAGTGTAAAGACCAAAATCCACATCCGACTTGGCACATATGGTCGAATAACTAACCATTGGAAAGTACCGACAATGGCTCCGGCGATGCCACCTTCTACGATCGCACAAGGTATTGTGCATTGATCGCCAAAAAATTGAAGATCGAGTTGATGCACAACGTATCTTGCAACCAGCGAACCTCCTGCTGAAGCCACCAAAAAAGACAGAACAAAGCGAACTCGCTCGGTAGGTTTGATTAGAAGATCCTGGGCGTTGATGAATGAATAGTGAGCAGGCATCATATGTAACCCACTGAAGAATCAAAAATCAACGAAATAGTGTTACTGTTATCTTCGTGCAGCGGTTGCAATAGTTACAATCGCTGCAACAAATTCACTAAATGATTAAAACCATCTACTCCAATCTTGGTAATCAGTTGCGATCGCTGCTGCAAAATATTTTTGAATGCTTCATCTCCTAGCCGTCCTTGCAAAATCATGGCAAGATTAAATACCTGTCGCCATTCAATCGCCTGTTCTTGCTCTCATAGGTAAGTCCCTAAACATGCAGCACTAACGGCTT
>CAZGDE010000430.1:2783-6221 GCA_964524315.1 uncultured bacterium | reverse complement strand
GGCGGTACGAGGTCGGCATGGCGAGGGTCCCTCCACGGGCCGGAGCGGCGTGACGATTCTAGCCTCGCGCCCCGCGCCGCGGCGCGCAAGCGAACGCCGCCGCTCCGCCTGCGTTACCGTGACGGGGGGCAGGGCGCCGGGCGCGCCGTCCCGTGCAGGAGCGAGCCATGAGACGGACCCACCGCTTGATCTCGGGCGATTCCCACGTCAACGAGCCGCCGGATCTCTGGTCGAGCCGCGTGCGGGCGAAGTTCAAGGATCGCGCGCCGCGGATCGAACGCTTCGAGAAGGGCGATGCCTGGGTGATGGAGGGCTCGGCCTCGCCGATCAACTTCGGCAACAACGCGAACGGCGGGCTGCCGCCCGAGCAGCGCTCCGCCTGGATGCGCTGGGAGGAGATCCGGCGGGGCGGCTACGACCCCGCCGCCCGGCTCGGCGAGCAGGACGCGGACGGCGTCGAGGCCGAGGTCCTGTTCCCGACGCCGCGCGTCTCCCACAACGTCTTCGCGAACAATGCGGATCGCGAGTTCCACCTCGACTGCATCCGCGCCTACAACGACTGGCTCGCGGAGTACGCCGCCTTCGCCCCCGACCGGCTGGTCGGCATCGCCATGATCCCGACGACCGGCGTCGCGAGCGCCGTCGCCGAGCTGACGCGGGCGCTCGCGCTGCCCGGGATGCGCGGCGCGCTGCTCGGACGCTACCCGAACGGGGGGCTCGCGCCGTCGCCCGAGGACGATCCGTTCTGGGCGCAGGCGGAGGCGATGGGCGTGCCCGTCCACGTCCACGTCTCGCTCGCCGCCGTGCCGAGCGACGACGACCCGGAGCGCAAGAAGGCGGGGGCCCGGGGCGAGCTGCGGCACCTCGACGCCTCGCTGCGGACCTGGGAGCTGATCAGCGCGGGCGTCTTCGACCGCTTCCCGGCCCTCGACTTCGTCTTCGCCGAGGTCGATTGCGGCTGGATCCCCTACGTGAAGGAGCAGTTCGACAACCGCTTCCATCGCCGCGCGCCGGCCGAGCGCCCGCCGCTCGCCCACCCGCCGAGCTTCTACTTCGAGCGCAACATCGCCACGACCTGGGTCACGGACCGCTTCGGCATCGCGAATCGCCACGCGATCGGCGTCGACCGCATGATGTGGTCGAGCGACTTCCCCCACGGCGGCACGGACTGGCCGAACTCGCGCCGGCAGATCGAGGCCGATCTCGCCGGCGTGGACGCCGCGGAGCGCCACGCGCTGCTCGCGGGCAACGCGGCGCGGATCTATCGGCTAGGCGAGGCCTAGGCGGCGCGCCCGCTCGAGCCGCTGGCGCGCGGTCTTCACGTGGGCCCCGTCGACGAGCCGGCCCCCGTGGCGGATCGCGCCGAGGCCGGCGAGGCTCGCCGACTCCATCGCCGCGACGAGCGCCCGCCACTGCGCGATCTCCTCGGGGCTCGGCGAGAAGATCGCGTTCACGATCGCGAGCTGCTTCGGGTGGATCGTCATGAAGCCCTCGTAGCCGAGATCGCGGGATTGGCGGGCGAGGGCCGCGAGCCCGTCGAGATCGTCGACCCGCCCCCAGAGCCCGCTGAGGGGATTCGGGACGCCGGCGGCGCGCACGTCGACGAGGACCTTCGAGCGGAGGAAGAGCGTCTCCTGGCCCTCGGCCGAGAAGCGGTAGCCGAGCGAGCGCGCGAGGTCGCCGTCGCCGGAGGTCGCGCCGCCCATGTAGGCGACGCGCGGGCTCGCCCGGGCGATCTCGTAGGCGAGGCGGATGGCGCTCGCCGATTCGACGAGGGGCATGATGCGCGTCCGACCCGGCGGGACGCCGGCCGCCGACTCGGCGCGGGCGAGGGCGGCGTCGGTCGCGGCGACGTCTTCGGGGCCGACGACCTGGGGGAGCAGGACGCCGCAGAGGGCCGGGTGGACGACGGCCGCGAGATCGCGCGCCTGGTCCGCGCTGCCCCTCTGCGCGACCCGGACGAAGAGCCGCGGCCGGGCGGTGCGTTCGCGCTCGCCGATCACCCGGCGAGCGATCGCACGGGCCTGCTCGAGCTCGCCCGCCGGCGTCGCGCTCTCGAGGTCGATCGCGAGGGCGTCCGCCTCCGAGGCGAGCGCGCGGCGGATCCGATCCTCGCGGTTGCCCGGCACGAAGAGCAGGCTCCGGATCGGCGGCGCGTCGCCTGCGGCTTCGGCTTCGATTTCGGCGTCGGTGGAACTCGCCAAGAGCGCTCCATGGCGGCAGCATGCCGCTCGGAACCCGCGGCATTGCAACTCGGGGACGATCGCGAACACTAGGCCAGATCGCGGTGGACGGGCGCCGCGGCGGCGCAGGAAGCGGCGGATGGGACCGGCTCTCGCAGGCATGCGATTCCTCGAGCTCGGCTCCGGCATGGCCGGCGCGCTGGCGGGCATGCTGCTCGCCGACAACGGCGCGCAGGTGATCCGGATCGAGCCGCCCGGCGGCGATCCCGAGCGGGATCGGCCGGGTGCCCTCGTCTGGCATCGCGGCAAGCGCAGCGCGGTCCTCGACCTGCGGGAGCCCGGGGATCGCGAGCGCTTCCTCGCCTGGGCCGCGCAGGCCGACGGCCTGATCGAGACGCTGCGGCCCGGCGCGGCCGAGCGCCTCGGCGTCGGCCCCGCCGTGCTCCGCGCGCGGGCGCCGGGGCTCGTCCATCTGGCGATCTCGGGCTTCGGCGAGCGCGGCCCGCTGCGCGACCTGCCGGGCTGGGAGGGCATCGTCTCGGCCGTCGCGGGCCGCATGGCCGAGCAGCGCGGCGTGCGCCCCGGACCGATCTTCACCCCGGTCCCGATCGCGAGCTACGGCGCCGCCATGCTCGGCGTGACGGGCCTGCTCGCCGCGCTGCACGCGCGCCGCGCGACCGGCCGCGGGCAGCGGGTGACCACGAGCCTGCTCCACGCGCTCTCGGTCTACGACATGACGCTCGGCCACGGCAACCGCACCCACGCCGCGCCGAAGCCCGGGCAGGTCTACGGCGTGATGCGACTCTGCTTCATGACGGCGCCGACGAAGGACGGCCGCTTCCTCCAGATGTGCAGCCGGCAGCCGCACCTCTTCCGGAACTGGCTCGTCGCGATGGGCCTCGAGGCGCTGCTCGACGCGAGCGACCTGAAGCTCATGCCGGACCTCTTCCCGAGCGAGCAGCGGCTCGCCGAGGTCGTGGCGCTGGTCGAGGCGCGGATGCGCGAGCGGACGCTCGACGAGTGGATGGCGATCTTCTCGGCGAGCGACGTCGGGGCGGACCCCTTCCTCGCGGCGGACGAGTTCCTCGACCACCCGCAGGCGCGGGCGAACGGCCGGCGCCTCGTGCTCGCGGATCCGCGGGTCGGCGAGACGATCCAGATCGGTCCGCTCGGGCTGTTCTCCCGGACCCCGTCGCGGATCACCGGCCCGGCGCCGGCCCTCGGCGACTGGGACGGCAGCGAGGCGGCGCTGCCC
>CAZGDE010000430.1:0-2773 GCA_964524315.1 uncultured bacterium | reverse complement strand
ATTCGAAGGCGATGGTCGGCAAGCAGTCGATCGTGGTCGATCTCAAGACCGCCGAGGGCCGCGCGATCGTCCACGCCCTCGCGCGCCGCGCCGACGTCTTCCTGCACAACTTCCGGCCCGGCACCCCGGAGCGGCTGGGCATCGACGAAGCCACCCTCTGCGCGCTCAATCCGCGGCTGCTCTACGTCTACGGCTCCTGCTTCGGGAGCGCCGGGCCCTGGGCGCACAAGCCGGGCTTCCACTCGTCGCCGAACGCGATCGTCGGCTGCGGCATCCTCGAGGCCGGCGCCGGCAACCCGCCGCAGAACCGCACCTTCGCCGACCCCGCCGCGGCGCTCGCCACGGCGGCCACGATCCTGATCGGACTCCACGCCCGCGAGCGCACCGGCCGCGGGCAGTCCCTCGAGACGACGATGCTGAGCTCGATGGCCTGGGCCGTCTCGGAGTGGAGCCTGCGCCATGCGGGCAAGCGCGATCGGGTGGTCGACGCCGGCCAGCACGGCTTCGGCGCCCTCCATCGCCTGTACGAGACGGGCGGCGGCTGGCTCCTGCTCGAATGTCATCGCGAGCGCCATTGGCACGCGCTCTGCGCGGTCGTCGATCCTGCGCTCGCGCGGGATGCGCGATTCGCGACGCCGGCCGCCCGGGTGGAAGCCGATGCGCTGCTCGCCGAGCGGCTGGCGGAGCGCCTGCGCACCCGCACCGCGGACGCCTGGCAGGCGGCGCTGCTGGCGGCCGGCGTGCCCGCCGTGCGCGCCGACGGGATCGATCACGCGGCGTTCATGCTCGAGCATCCGCATTGTCGCGAGAACGGCGTCGCCGTCCTCGCCGAGCAGCCCGGCACCCCGCGCTCGGCCCGGGCGGGCCCCGTGCTCGCGTTCGGCGAGCACCCGACGCCGATCGAGCCGGCGGCGGAGCTCGGCGGGGACACGGCCCGGATCCTGCGCGAGCTCGGCCGCAGCGAGGCCGAGATCGCCGCGCTCGAGGCCCGCGGCGTCACGCGCGCGGTCGGGCATGCGCTGCCGAGCTGACGCGGGGCGGGTGCTCAGGCGCTCCGCGAGGCGCTCAAGCGAACAGGGACTGCTCCGGCCCGATGCGCGCGACGATCGGCGCGAGCTTCTCCGCATCGAGCCCGTAGAAGCGCACCGCATTCCCGCCCAGCATCGCCGCGATCTCGTCCTGCGGAACGCCCCTCAGCGCTTCGATGCGCGCGTCGCGCGTGGCGGGCCAGGTCCCCTCCGGATGCGGGTAGTCGCTGCCCCACTGGATCGATCCGACGCCGATCGCCGCGCGCATCTCGACCTCGCGGCGGGCGAGGACCGACGCGCCGACGGCGACGTTGCGCCGGAAGTAGTCGCTCGGCCGCAGCGGCAGGTGCCGGGAGAAGTCGCCCATCTTGGCGTTCGCGTGATGGGCCGAGTGGCGATGGTCGAGCAGCGCCAGGTATTCGGGTACCCAGATGCAGCTGCCCTCGGTCACGGCGACGCGCAGTGCCGGGAAGCGCTCGAAGACGCCGCCCCAGATCAGGAAGGTCAGCGGCCGCACGAGCCACCAGCAGACCTCCGACGTGTAGATGCCCATCGCGCCGGTCGCGAGCGCGCCGTCCGGCTCGAGCGCGAAGGCATCGTCGCGCGAGGCGGGGCCGGAGTGGAAGTGGACGGGCATCGAGAGGGCCTCGCAGACCGCCCAGAGCGGGTCGTAGCGGCGCAGGTGGTAGGGCGGCTGCCTGCCCCACATCACCGGCAGCAGCACGCCGCGCAGCCCGTTCGCCCGGGCCCAGCGCACCTCGCGCACCGCTTCGTCGACGTCCCAGAGCGCCGGCACGATCGCGAGGCCGATGTGGCGCTCCGGGGCCATCTGGCAGAGCTCGGCGAGCCAGCGATTGTGCGCCCGCGCGCCGGCCCATTGCAGCTCCGGATCGACGCCCTCGGTCGCGAGGCCGAGATCGGCGCCGAAGGGTGGGCTGTTGAATTCGGTGATGCCGTCGGGGAAGACCACCTCGGCGGCGATGCCGTCGCCGTCGAGCACGGCGATCCGTGCGTCGTGGTCCCAGGCGCCGGTGAGGCCGGTCCAGTTCTCCGCCCGCCAGCGCGCGTTGAACTCGTCTACGAGGAAGAGCTTCGCGGCGGCCTCCCGCTGGGCGGTGCGGAGGGCGAGGTCTTCGTCGAAGCGGGCGCGGTACTTCGGGTCGAGGTAGTCGCGATAGCGCTCGGGCGGCAGGCCGGCATGACAATCGGAGGACACCACGAGGTGACGCATGGGCAGCCCCTTCAGGCCTCGCCCGCGGCGGCGCGGGGCGAGAGGGATTCGGCGAGGAAGCGGGCCGCGGCGCGGGCCCGCTCGGTGATCGGGTAGTGCTCGAGGTGCACCCAGTTGAGGGTCATGTTCGCGAAGGTGCTGCCCACGATCTCCGCGAGCGTCTCGATCGGGACGTCGCGACGGACCTGCCCGCGCGCGACGCCCTCGGCGAGGAAGGCCTCGAAGGCCGCGTGGAAGCGGCGATCGCTCTGGCCGGAGGGATCGGACACGGTGACGGACCAGATGTGCCCGAGCAGCTCGCGCTGGCTCGGGACGAGCTGGGCGGCGCCCCCCTCGAACAGGAACGCGAGCTGGGTCTCGAGCGGAACCCGGTCCTTGGCGAGCGATTCGAGCCGCTCCGTGAGCGTGCGCAGGGAGCGTTCGGAGAGGCCGCGGAGCAGGTCGCGCTTCTCGTCGAAGTGGTTGAAGAAGGTGCCGTAGGCGATGCCGGCGCGGCCGCAGACGTCGGAGAGCT
>CAZGDE010000429.1:0-6225 GCA_964524315.1 uncultured bacterium | reverse complement strand
TAAAGTCGTCACCTTCTCATATTGAGACCACCTGAGATTTCTGCACCACTAAGGGATATCTTGATCTAGTCCAGAACCTATCCTTTCATTATGAGTGTTGGCATCTGGGAAGGGTTTCTGTTAACCGTTAGTAATAAAGTTACTAAAGACACAAACCGTCCAAGATAATATTTACCTAAATTTTCCTTGATGGTGCTAATTAGGTAGGTTAGGATGGGTGCGCCATCACCTGTAGCTGACTGCTAGGACTGTTTGTATGGGAGTGTGGGAAGAGCAAGCGAGGCGAGCCAACCAGTATAAAAAGTTATGGTCAGCGGCTCAGGAGTTTGTCTTTGTTGATGCCCTCTCTAATGCAGCTAATGAAGAAGAGGTCAAGGCAGCTTATGTCAGGGAGTTCTCTCTACCAGTCAAAACCCCAGAAAAACATGACCTGGTAGTTGATAAAGTTTTATTTGAATTTAAGTATTCAGTTAACCTGAGTAACATAGAAGTTGCTGCTAAGGTAGTTGCTCAGGCAATTTACTATATCAATCGCCTTCATAAGAAAGGACGTATTGGTGAGGTTAATTACCTAATCCTTGCTGACAAGGATGAAGCAAGAATCTTTAGGATTTCAGACTTTCAACTGTTCTATGAGAGTCAAGCATATCAGTGGGATAGCTTTCGTCCAAGCTCCCCTGATCCTGATCTGATTGAAGCTGTTAAAAATTCAAGAATTTTAGAATCCAATAGAGTTTATAGGCTCACTTCTCTAGATGATCTGCATCTATTTTCAAGTCGCCTCTACAAGATCCTGTTTCCTAACAAAACCATAGAGGAGTCTTCAAGAAAGGCAACTACAATCTATGGCTTACCCAGAGCGAAGGTTTTGATAATTAGTTTCGTAGTCATTGTATTGACATCAGGGCTTGCTATAGGAAGTAAGTTTTACTTCCTGAATGATTCGAGTCAACCAGTTCCTACTCATAGACAGTGATAAGGTTCTAAGCAATGCCTTCATCAAAGAAAAAGCAGCAAGTTCCAGACACCATTATTAAGGTTGGTAGAAAAGGCGCTGTTTATCAGCAGAAGGTTTACCAGGCACCTGAGCGGGCTCATGGTATTACACAAGAGGATGCAGATGAATATGAAGAGGTTATCGTAGACCGATCAGCTGCGGAGATTCTTGATCAGATCAATCAAAGGGTTAAAAGCCCTTACTATTCCCTCTACTGTGGAATTGCTGCTGTAGTATCTCTATTCATCTTTCCTCCACTGGTCTTTATTTTAGGAGTCGCAACCTTCTTTGTCTATCGAGAAGATATTAAGCGTAAGACAACTCCGCTCTTCTATGAGTTTGCTGACGGCTATTCCGAAAAGAAATTTCAGGATGGTATTGCTTGCTTTTCTAATCTAGCGGCAACAAAAATTTCTTGGCGTCTAAAATCAAAAGTTGCTGTTAATGACTGGAAAAGAAATGCTGGATCTAATTCTGCCTTAATTCGTCAACGCTCAAAGATTGGTCATCAAAATCCCAACCTCCTAAAAACTAATGTTGAAGTCTGGGGGGTTGATGCTGGCAGTATTAAACTTTACCTACTGCCTGACCATTTCTTTGTTTTCCAAGATGGTGTTTATAGTGCGATTCCTTATAGTGAAATTAAAGCATCTTTGCAAGATTTAGAGTATGTAGAGCAGGAGTCACTACCAAGTGATGCAACTGTTATCGGAAAAACTTGGAAGTATGTTCGACGTGATGGAGGACCAGATCAACGCTTTAATAATAATCGTCAGTTGCCTATCGTTAGGTATGGAGTAGTAGTATTTTCATCATCGAATTTTGTTGCCTATTTAATTGTTTCTAGTCTTGGTATTGCTTCATCTTTTGCTAAAGCTTTCTCTAACCTGCTTAGTCCATCTATCACAAATAATAAGCTGTTAGTTACCTCTACTAACGATGTACCGCTTGCTTTACCAGAAACTGATCTTTCTGAAGATTCACTAGCCCCGTTGAGGAAGGCTGCGTCTCAAAACTTAGAGTTAACGACTAGTCAGATTGCTCAATTGCTTGGGGTATCTTCTTCAGTTATCACTAAGAATCCTGTCAGCTTTGATTACGAAGGATTTCGGTTTACGCGATCAGGACGTTCAGGTCGTCAAATATCTTGGAAGGTTGAGTATCTAGGTAATTCAAAGTAAACTTTGATTGTGAAACCTGGATTCTCCTTCTTTCCATTGATTATGGTCCGTAAGAGTGATCAAATGCCTTGTATATATTACGAGCTATTTCGTGGCTGAATGTACAGACTATTGCAGCAACAATAGTTCCATAGAGTAAGCCACGGGTAATAGGAAGGCGTATAGAATGCATGTAGGGATACGCAAAAAACTCATCAAAGAATAAGTCATTATTGACAAAAAAAGCAAGAGTAAAATAACAAATTAGTAGAGGGAATCCAATTAAGATCGTTATAGATTGAGTACCTCTTTCAATACGTCGGTATTTTCTAGTCTTAGCTTCTTGATATTCTAGTAAGCTTCGTTTGTGAAAGTAGCTTCTGGAATAAAAATTGATTAACGCAATGGAATAAATAATTGTTAGCAATACTAGAATCCAAATATGGAAGGATGCAGTTTGAGATCTTTTTGAAATAACAAATACTCCACCAAGACTGATACAGTCTGCAAGTAGACCAATTATCCCTGTAACAATACTAAACTTGTCAAGATTACTTAGTTTCTGAATAGGTTGATCAGTACTCATTGGGTGTCTATTCTCCTCCACTTATCTCTAGACGAGAGTATAAAGGGCAACTAACTTCTGGTAAGCTGAATCTAAACATAATCTTTATCTTTCCTACATAATGTAAGTCTAGCTCTAGATTTAGAGCAATTAGTTAATTACTTTTGTTCGCGGGAAGCGATTATTGTGAAAGCTTTATTTGAAGGATTTTTAGGATTAGGGGTGCTTTTTCCTACTCAGGTTCTGTTCTTGCTGCTTCAGTTGCTACTAAGCAAAGATGGAAACAGGGATGCAAGTTTCTATCTGCGTTGATCACGACTCTGTTAGAAAAGTTGGGGGAAATGTTATCGCTTAGCTTAATATGGTGCAGGACAGTCACTTAGGCAATCAAGCTAATCATTACCCAAGCTTCGTTTATATTGACTTTTTGGTGGTTTAGGTTTCGTTAGAGATGTTGATAGGTAAGTTAGCTCTCTAGTAACTCAAGTTCTAATCACGCATATGTATCAAGACTCTCAGATATCGACTGCTAGAGAATTTGCTGAATTTGCAGATAATAGCTTTACCCTTTGGCAGCAAATTCTTGGTAAGGAAGTAACCCACTTGAATTATGGAAAGGGAAGAATTGTTAGTGTAAGGGGTGCCGGGGTAGAACTTTTGATCTCATTTGAAGGTCAACCAAAACTAAAACTTGAGAAAGCCCGATTTATACAAGAGTGTAACGAGTTACTTCCACCTATTAGCTTGAACTTTTTGTGCCAAAAACGAGACGAAGAGGTACGGAAGCAAGAAGAGGCACGGCAGCTTAGAGAGTTAGAGCAGAAAAGAAGGCAAGAAGAGAAAGAGAGACAGCAGCGAGAAGCACTGCGCCTGAAAGAGCAAAAGGAGCAGCAGAAACTGCGTGAGGCGATTGATAGGGAAGATTTCTCTCGTCTAAAGATTAAATATCTAGCTCAAAATTATAGGGCATCTTCACCTGTAGACTTTCTTTATCCTTTACTCATTAAAATTGATAATAAAGAGTGTTTAACGGAGAACGAAATTAGCTGGCTTCGAGAGAGACATCTGTTTGCAACGCTTGCACTATATCATCAAGGGATTTATGAACTGACTGATGATTTATGGGAGCTTGTAAAGGCTAGTGGATTTTGGAGAGATGGAGGTTATCCCTATAAGGCTTTAGAAGCTACGAAGTTATTAAACACTACAGACCTAAAGTTGAACTCTGCGATTTTAACAACTCGTGGTGGGGCGTTTCGAGATACTGGTGATCTCATAAGTGCTGAGGAGTTAGCAGAGGAAGCAATTAAGCTAACTCCTAAGAATCCTTATCCTTACAACCTGATGGGAGCCCTTTGCTATCAGACTGGACGACCAGAAATAGGTGATACGTATTTTGCAAAGGCTATTTTATTAGGTGCAAGAGAAGTGAATCAAGATGCTTTAAGGAGGGAGTCTCTGGAGAAAGCTGATAAAGAAGGGCAAGAAAAAGTTGCTAAATACTTGCTAGGACTTGATCCGAACCGATATAAGTGGGCTGAGTTCTACCTTCAAAATAATGAAGGGGTTAGATAAAATATGAGCCTTATTTAGATTTACTTTTAGTAGTAGCAGTTATCTAAAAACTCAACAATTCTCTGCTTGATTCATTACATAAATATTCTTTTTTCTGACCTCAGGTGATTTTACTCAAGTCAGAATATCTTTAAACTTTTGGGCTTTTGTTACATAAAAAGGCATAGTGAAAGTTAGATAGTGTAGTTGCTAGAGTGCCTTTATTGCTAGTGGACATTAGTAATAAGCAGTTATACAGCGGAGAGGCTCTATAAGAGTTTGCCAGCAATCTGGTTGAGAAGATTCAGAACCTGATTGATATCCCCATGGATGGCTTGAATCTCTTGCTCGATCGCGTCCAGTCGTTGAATCAAAGCATCTTCAGGTCGAGAGCCAGATGAAGCAGGGGTTGTTGCCTGCCCATTTAGCTTAGAAGCTAAAGCTGCCCAGCTAGATGCTTTGACCCCAAAATGAGCCTTTGCGTCTTTGAGGGTTTTGAACTGCTGCTGAAGTTTTTCGACGGTATAAGGCTCTGATGAGAGTTGTTGAGCTTGCTGGTCAAGGTCTTCCTCAACCATCTCAACAACTTCATCGATTAGCTGGTCATGATTCTGGGCAATTTGAGCAGCAGCTCCCAAAATACGAGAAGTTGCTTTAACCTGAACCTCGCTCTCTTGTCTAAGCTTATTGGCAATGTCACGGATGCGATCGCCTAAAGTTGATTTTTGAGGGGGTTGGATAATGGGGGCAGGATCATCGCTCATGGGGTGATTCTTTATTCTGCAAGGATGTCTTTGATGGCTTGCCAGATGCGAGCAACTTTCTGAAGGAAGTTCACAGGATTGGTGGTTGATTCTCCTTCCACTGAATTGACGAGAAACTGAAGTCGATCCATGCGCTCAGCTAGAACCTCTAAGTTGTCGATGGCTTCATCCTTTATAGCTAAAGAGTCACGCAGAAGAACAGCCATTTCACCAATTTCTTGCTTCAGGCGCTCATTCTCGCGTTTTCTGCGAGTTTCCCAACCCTTGATACCAGCTTTTGATTTTCGTTCAAGCTTAAGTTGGGCTTGAGCTTCGTTGTAAAGGGCCAGGTAATTCTGACTTTCAACTTTGACCTGCTCGTATTTAATCAGTAAATCGCTGCTTCTAGCTTTTTCCTCGTTATACAGTGTCAGATAAGACTGCATCTCTGATTGAGCTTTTTCGTAACGAACGAGCGTTGACTGATAGTTTTGCTGTTCTTCCAGGTAAAGCTGATAGTTTTGCTGAACTTTTACCTCTATCTGTTGGACACGTTGCTGCTCTTCTAGATAAAGCTGATGGTTCTGCTTAGCTTGTTCCTCTGTTTGTTGGGCAAGTTGTTTCCATTCATCTCGTTGAGCCTGAATGGTCATCAAACGAATCTTAAGCTCATGAGGGGAGACTGGCTCAATCCGCTTAGATTGGGGGTTATTGATGGAATTATCGTGAGAACTATCTTGCCGGTCTGCCCTTTTCATGGCGTTTTACCATCTCAACACTAAGCTGCTCAATCCTTCAAGCCTAAGTTACCCAAATCCGGGAGCCTGTGACCAGGATCAGAGTCTAATTACTTATTTTCTTTAAGCTACCCACTAATTTGTAGTGTTTGTTCTAATATTGAAAACCTTTTCCCAATCAACCACGGTTGGTGCGCCTATAATCCCATCCCAAGTCATAACAGCAAGTAATCCCAACATCGGCAAAAAGATCGGCAAAAAATCTACTGCTAGAATGCGGCATCTCTTGCACAGGAGGTGTTCTGGCGACTCAAAAGATCGGCAATAGATTGGTATAGACACAAAACAGTAGAACTTACTGGCTGACTACGTAGAGAGAGGAAGAACTGTTGGTTTCTCATACGCAAAAGGGACCGACCAAGATTGCCTTTCTCCTAAAGGTAGAGAGAGAACCCATCGCCTTACCCTA
>CAZGDE010000428.1:0-6230 GCA_964524315.1 uncultured bacterium | reverse complement strand
GCTTAACTCAACTCGAAGTTGTCCTAATCTCTCATACCCTAGAGACAAAGGGAATAGGAATTTACTCAAACTTATTCCATTCCACCATTTTTAGGGAATTGATTCCGCCAAATCCAGCCAACCGCTCCATCGCCTAGTGAAGGAATAAAGTGATGCACGCATCAAGCTTTTAGAGTCTCATCTTCTAGCAAGGATAGGTTTGATGGCATGCTGATGAACCCTTCAGGAGCCTGAATGACGCCCTTCCCTGATACTAGCTCCCCGGTCAGATGGGTCATGCAACCCATCAAATTTCCCTGGCGGCCGGATTTTGCAACAGTTTTACCCAATGATGGTTTAAGTTATCTAAGTTCATCCAGTTTACTGGTACTAACCGCACCAGAAAGGATAATGGAAAATCCAGGAATTCTCTATGCGCTTCTCGCGGATTAAGAACCTTGTCATTGGGCCTACCCTACCGACTAGTGCCCATACGGAAGAACGTTTAAGTAAACCGGCAGCACTAGCAATCCTATCCTCAGATGCCCTGTCATCGGTTGCCTACGCAACCCAGGAAGCCTTACTCGTACTGATCATCGCCGGTACCAGCAGCAATATTTTAGGCTGGTCTTTACCCATTTCAATTGCCATCGTCGTCTTACTGGGGATCGTCATGATGTCTTACCGACAGACGATTCGGGCCTATCCCCAGGGAGGAGGCTCCTATATTGTTGCCCGCAGCAATTTAGGGCTTTACCCTGGTTTAGTAGCGGGTGGTTCCCTGATGATTGACTATGTTCTCACCGTCGCAGTCAGCATTTCAGCGGGAGTGGATAACTTGACATCAGCAGTAAGCTGGTTGCGCCCCTATTCCGTTGATCTCTGCCTCGCATTTATTTTTCTATTGATGCTGGCAAATTTGCGGGGAGTGAAGGAATCAGGCAAATTTTTCATGATTCCAACCTATGCTTTTATCCTCAGCATTTTTGGGTTGATTGGCAGTGGGCTTTACCATCAAATCACAGGAACCGTCGTCCCCTTCACCGCAACCCATCCGCTCCCAGCAGCGGCAGAACCCCTCAGCTTATTTTTAATTCTGCGAGCATTTGCCGCAGGTTGTACGGCTCTTACGGGCGTAGAAGCAATTTCTGACGGTGTCCTGGTCTTTAAGCCACCAGAATGGATTAATGCCCGCCAAACCTTACTGTATCTGGGAGGTATTCTCGGCAGTATGTTTTTGGGTATCAGCTACCTGGCTCACTTGTATCAGATTATTCCCAGTGAGCATGAGACGGTTCTGTCTATTCTGTCAAGACAGATTTTTGGGACTTTCCCCTTCGGTAGCAGTTTCTTATATTATTTTGTCTTGCTCTTTGCCACCCCCACCATTCTTTTACTGGCAGCCAATACGAGTTACGCCGACTTTCCCCGGTTGTGTTATTTCATGGCGCGAGATGGCTTTTTACCCCGACAACTCGCCTTATTGGGCGATCGCCTGGTTTACTCCAACGGTATTCTGCTGCTGAGTTTGTGTGCGGCTTTCCTGGTTCTGATTTTTCATGGTGACACAACAGCCATTATTCCCCTCTATGCCGTGGGAGTATTTACTTCCTTTACGCTGTCCCAAGCCGGCATGGTTCGTCATTGGTTCCAGGGGAAAAGTTCTGGATGGCGTTCTAGCGCGGTGATTAATGGCATAGGTACCCTTGCTACAGCGATGGTACTTGTCGTAATTATCTGGACAAAATTCATGCTGGGAGCATGGGTCGTCGTGCTGGCCATTCCGTTACTGGTATGGCTATTTATCCGGGTACGCCATCATTATGAATACGTGGCAGAACGGCTCAGCATTCAGGAAATGGCTCCTCGCAGTTATATTCCCCGGCCCAAGGGGGCAGTCGTTTCCCATCCGGCGATCGTATTAGTCGGCAATTTGAACCGGGGCACTATGGTAGCCCTTGACTATGCCCGCAGTATTGCCGATGAAGTCGTTGCAGTTCATGTAGATGTGGGTACCACGCAACGGGAAGTGTTGGAACGCCGCTGGCAAGAGTTGGAGTCAGACATCCCACTCGTCATTTTGGACTCTCCTTATCGTTCCCTGGTTGACCCCCTCTTGGATTTTGTCAACGAGTACGAAAAGCAACACCCTGATGTCCTTTCCACCATCATCCTGCCCGCCTTTGTCACCCGGAAGTGGTGGGAAAACATCCTGCACAATCAGACAACCCTATTTCTAAAAGCCGCTCTCCGTACCGGGCAGAACCGGGTGGTGACAACCGTTCGCTACTACTTATAGAGACTACGGTCTGTAAAGATTGAAGCTTCGGAAATAGGAACGTTACTCTTCAATTTTGCTATGCATGTCCGCTGCGGCGTTAGTCTGCTGGAGCGGAGAGATATCGTAACTGCCAAAAACTTTTAATGTTGCTGTGTGATGCACCACTTCCGCCAGGGTGGATTGGACATGGGGGTTATCTGTGCTGCCTTCCAGATCAACGAAAAACAGATAGTCACCCAGCGATCGCTTCGTCGGGCGCGATTCAATTTTGCTCAGATTAATTCCTTGGTCAGCGAATACCTGCAATGGCTTCAGCAGCGCACCGGGCACATCATGAACCGTAAAGGCAACCGAGGTGCGAGGACCACCGGGGGATGGTTGCAACCCCAGCGCCCAGAAACGGGTGCAATTATCGGGATAGTCATTAATCGGGCAGGCGAGGATAGGCAGGTCGTAAAGTTCGGCCGCCCGTGAGGACGCGATCGCCCCTACGGTGGGTTCATTGGCTAAACGTTGCAGCGCCTCAGTCGTTGAGTTAGCAGACACCAATTGTGCCAGTGGCAAATTTTTCTCTAACCAGATCTGGCACTGCGCCAATGCCTGGGGATGGGAGTAAACAGTACGGATGGTATCGATTGTCGCTGCATGGGATAACAAGCCATGCACAATCGGCAGAACCAATTCCCGCTGAATTTGCAATTTATCCAATTGCCATAGGGTATCGAGGGTCACTGTGACACTACCCTCAATCGAATTTTCCACCGGGACAACCGCCACATCTACCACTCCCTGGGCGACGGCCCGGAGTGTCTTGGCAATACTGGCAAACGGAGCCAATCTCGTCTCCTGCCCCGTTGTCAGGGTTAACCAGTTAGCATACTGCACCGCTGCCATTTCGGCATAGGTACCCGATGGGCCTAAGTGGCCAATTGTTACGATCATAAATCCATCCAGCAATTGCTTCGGGTGAAGCATCCAGCACTATTCACTCTACCGAGATTGATGGCGATTAATGACAGTAGCCAAAATTTCTCAAACATTCCTACAGCAGAAAAAGGATAGAAAATTCACTGGGTAGAGATGTAACGAATCATTAAAACTCGCTCAGCGATCGCGCTCAGCAATCCCGCCCGGCAAATCGCGCCAAGCCCCATGGGAACGGCCTCAAGGACAAGCCAAACGAAGCATAGGCGCTGACTAAATTTCACTCAAACAAAGCGTTCCGATGATCCCAAACTCTGCAAGAATGGTCATTCAAGGAGCAACCGTATTTCTACTGCTCAATTCTCAGCCGCATCTCTTAGGATTTGTTTAGAATTGTTTACAGAGATTCAGGTCCCATAGCTGATACCCCCCAACATGGACACTCGCTTTACTGCTTCCCAAATCGTTGAAATGGTGGTGCCAGAACAGCCCATCCCGATTCAGCATTATCTGCGCCAACCGCAACGGCTGGTGAGTGCCCTGGCGGCATCCAGCCAGATTGAACAATTGGGGCATGAATTGTTCCGACTGAAAATGCGCCCCCTCAGCTTTATGATGCTGAGCATTCAGCCCACGGTTGATTTACGGGTATGGGCTGAACCCGATGGCACCGTGCATTTACGCTCCGTTGCCTGTGAAATTCGGGGAGTTGAGTATATCAACCAACGGTTTTCCCTGAACCTGGTGGGTAAGCTCCATCCTTACCAATTGAAGGGGGTGACTCATTTGGCGGGCAAAGCTGATTTGGTTGTGCAGGTTGAACTACCGCCCCCATTGATGTTTACCCCCAAGTCCTTCCTTGAAACAACTGGTAATGGTCTGCTGAAAAGCGTGTTATTAACCATCAAGCAACGGTTAATGCACCATCTCTTAGCTGACTACAAGAAATGGGCGATCGCCGAAAGTGACGTGGCGACAGCGGCGATGTTACCCAGTAATATGGCGATCGCCAACGATCTATAGCCTGTCTAGTCCCCTTACCCTGCTGTTACCGTAGGCGGGTGATGTTCATGCCAATGTCTGGCAATGTCAATACGACGGCATAGCCAAACATGTTCGTGCTGCTGAACATAGTCGAGGAATTTAGCCAGAGCCGCCGTTCGTCCCGGTCTGCCTACCAGACGACAATGAAGTCCTACACTCATCATCTTGGGGGCGACGGCACCTTCGGCGTATAGCACATCAAAGGCATCCCGCAGGTAAGCAAAAAACTGATCCCCCGAGTTAAACCCCTGACTCGTCGCAAAACGCATATCGTTGTTATCTAGCGTGTAGGGAATTACGAGGTGGGGCTTATCATAGTCGTAAACCCAGTAGGGAAGGTCATCGGCGTAACTGTCTGAGTCGTACAGAAAACCACCCGCTTCCACAACAAGCTTCCGGGTATGGGAACTGGTACGGCCCGTATACCAACCCAAGGGACGACTACCCGTTACCTGTGTGTGAATCGCGATCGCCCGGTGTAAATGCTCTCGTTCTTCCGCTTCACTAAAAAATTTGTAGTCAATCCAGCGGTAACCATGACTGGCAATTTCCCAATCGGCTTCCAGCATGGCAGCAACCGCATCGGGGTTGCGTTCCAGAGCCATGGCAACACCATACACGGTTACCGGAATCCGGCGAGCAGTAAATAAGTGATACAAACGCCAGAAACCTGCCCGACTACCATACTCGTAGCAGGATTCCATGTTCATGTGTCGTAAACCCATGAACGGCACCGCACCGACAATTTCTGAGAGAAAGACTTCTGAAGACGGGTCACCGTGCAAAATGCACGTCTCGCCACCTTCTTCATAATTAATCACAAATTGCACCGCAATCCTGGCATGGTTTTGCCACTGGGGATTTGGCGGCGTGCGCCCATAACCAATCATGTCGCGGGGATAGCGTTCCAGCATGGTTTAACCGTGATGGTAGATAGTTTCTTCACCTCACAAAATACCGCTTACAAGCCGTTTCGCGACAATTTCTTGGGTCACCGGGCAAATGTCAAGAATTCAAAACACCTATTTGCCGTACCAACCAAAATTCTGTAAAAATAAATACAGAAATAAAACCGTTCATCCCTTCTGCTTCTGGTTCACCTTCCTACAAGTAGAGGGACGGAAGTAGGGTCATTACCTGAAGGAACGCGCTTCATCCTTTCCGACAGGGCTCTTTTTCAGGGAGCTAAGTGGAGCGTTTTTATGAACTATCAATGGGAAATTTATAAAGCACTGGAGTTACTTCCTGACACCGTGCCCCCACCCCCCCGGCATGGTATCGCCTGCCTGACCTGGCTAAATCATTACCGACGGGCAAAATTAAATTTATTGGCAGAAAAGCGTTCGTTTGAGCAACAGGTTGGTTACCTGGAGCGATCGCTCACCCTGGATTATGCCCACCAGAACACATTCACTGGTTTATGGGAAAAACTCTGGGATGTGTTGAATCGCCCATTGGTATGGGGGCTATCCCCGGCTTGCGAAGAACCACAAATTAGCCAGATCACGGATCGGGAAGGGCATCTGTGGTGGCAGGCATACGATCCCATTACGGGACAAACCACCTATCTCGATTCGGAACAAGAAGTGCAAATTTGGTTAGAAGAACGGCTGTATCACTAGTTAGCTAAAACTTTCTGCGCCAAACTTCCCAGCATTATCCCGACTGCCGGATAGGTTTGGCATGTTAGCCACTGATGTTGGCAATTGTTAAACAACCGCACAACTCAATTGGAGAAAACTCACCATGTCTCATCCTGAAAGAAAAGCAATCATTCGTGAACTACGCCACCAACTCAACTACACCACCCCTGGGCCAGAGCGGGAAGAGGTGCGGCGGCGGCTAGAGTTTTGGCTGACGTACAATCGTTAAATCTGGTCAATTAGATGGGATCGATGCGTCTGACTATTGATTCCAAGTTTTGGTAGTGCCCCAGAGGGTGGGATGGAGTGAGGGTAAGAGAGCCGGAAATCCCCACAATCACACTCTCTTACCCTCACTC
>CAZGDE010000427.1:0-6234 GCA_964524315.1 uncultured bacterium | reverse complement strand
AAAAAAAGGCAGGCAAAAGCCCGCCTCAAGAAACTCTCTAATCAATATCAACAGGGAAAAACTGGTTCTCTAACGTTCAGAGAAAACGGTTAGCTCATGGCAGCATCGTGATGACGATAGGCACGCCAATCGTCTGCTGACGCACCGACTGCTGCTTGAAACCGGGCCAGTACTGACTGATCGCGCTGTTCACGCCGTTGACGCAGTTGGATCAGTAACTCCCGTGACAGGTGAGAAATTCCTTCTAGCTGTGGTTGGTTAGCTGCAACTGGAGCAGGTGCAACTGGAGGGTTACCTGCACTGTAATTCACACCCCGATAGACCAGTTCAACGGGAGTATGGAATCGGGGTTTGTTGGTGGTAACTGTCTGATTTGCGGCGGCGACGAGAGTTGGGTTGACTTGATAACGGGTACCCCGGTAGATCAGATTAAGGTTACGTTGTAGCACCGGTTGCTGAACTTTATTGGTGCGGAACTTCAGAGCAGCTCCCCGATATTTGCCCGCGATCGCGCCATCACGGGTTTCTACGTTTGCGGGTTCGTAATTGTAGCTAACGCCACGGTAAAAAAGTTTCATAGGATTCGCCTCCTGTGTAGCGATGGGTAGAAGAGGCGCGTTCCTTCGGGAACTATGATGCTTCCCTACTTCCGTCTCCGCCCCAGGGGCAAGTTTTGGCTTGGAGATGAACGATTTCTATACTTACTATCCTGCCAGTTGCATCCACCCATCACATCATTCAGTTGGCTCACCCGGATGGGCGATAAACGGTAGCTTCAACTACTAATCTTCTTTCAGATTGACGTTCAGCCACTCGGATGTTTCCAGGGTCAACTTCACCTGTGCCCGTCCCAGTTCACCATATTCCACCGAACCGATGTTGCAGGTGTATTTCCAGCCTGTGGCATCAGACACAACCTGGGCGATCGCGGCTTCCAATAAGGCTGTGTCAACTTTCTTCAGTTTTTCGTGTGCATCCATAGCTAACCTGTCCTGAGTCGGATGGAAATCGTGTGTAATAGGACTCATTAAACCCAAAATTTGGCTCACCAGATCTGCGACTTCGGCAAAGAAGGCACAGATTTAGGTATTTCTAGAAAAATATTGATCCTGGGTAGGGGCAGATTTTGCCAACGTTCTTCACATCAGCCAGCCATTCTGCGCTAAATCTGCCCCTACCTGGGTATTTTGTTGGCTAGAAGTCTCCTGATTTGAAGTCGCAGATCTGGTTAGAGTTACCTTCCTGAACTAGAAATTGGAGTGTTCGGTATTGGCTGTCTTTAACCGTTCCAGCACTTCGCTGACAGGAATGGAACCCAGTTCTCCCAAAGCACGGGTTCGGATGCTGAGGGCATTGGCTTCCACTTCTTTTGCACCTACAACCGCCATGACGGGAATTTTGTCTTTCTCGGCATTGCGGATGAGCTTACCAAGGCGATCGCCACTCAGGTCAACGACTGCCCGTAGCCCCAATGCCTGCATTTGCTCGGCAGTTTGTTTTGCAAAGGCCAGAAACTCCTCGGCAACAGGTAACAACCGCACCTGTTCCGGTGCCAACCACAGGGGGAAGTCTCCCGCATATTCCTCAATCAAAATTCCAATCAATCGTTCCAGTGAACCAAAGGGTGCCCGGTGGATCATGACGGGACGTTTGCGGGTGCCATCATCGGCTACATACTCCAGGTCGAACCGTTCGGGCAGGTTGTAGTCTACCTGGACGGTTCCCAGTTGCCATTCCCGTTCGAGGGCATCGTTAAACATGAAATCTAACTTGGGACCGTAGAATGCGGCTTCCCCAATGCCCACAAAGTAGGGTAGACCGAGTGTATCTGCCGCCCGTTGAATCGCTGCCTGTGCCTTTTCCCAGGCTTCATCGGAGCCAATGTATTTATCTGAGGCAGGATCGCGGAAACTGAGACGGGCACGAAAGTTCTTCAACTGCAAGGCTCTAAACACGGTCTGGATCAGATCGACCACCTTGAGAAACTCATCATCGAGCTGTTCGGGTAAGACGAACAGGTGGGCGTCATCCTGGGTAAAACCCCTGACCCGTGTCAGCCCACCTAACTCGCCCGATTGTTCGTAGCGGTAGACGGTGCCAAATTCTGCCAGTCGAATAGGCAATTCGCGGTAGGAGCGCAGACTGGACTTGTAGATTTGCACGTGGAAGGGGCAGTTCATCGCCTTCAGCACAAACCCCTCATCCTCTGATTCACCCATCATGGGGAACAGGTCTTCCCGGTACTTTTGCCAGTGTCCCGAAGCTTTGAACAGCTCCACCCGTCCCAAGTGGGGAGTGACAACGGGTTGATATCCCCGTTTTAGCTGTTCCTTCTGGAGAAAGTCTTGCAGAGTCGATCGCAAAACGGTTCCTTTAGGTGTCCATAGCGGCAGACCGGGGCCTACCTGATCGGAGAAAATAAACAGGCCCAGTTCTTTACCCAGCTTGCGGTGATCGCGACGGAGGGCTTCTTCCTTGCGCCGTTTGTACTCTGCTAATTGGGCGGAACTTTCCCAGGCAGTACCGTAGATCCGTTGGAGTTGGGCTTTTGTCTCATCACCGCGCCAGTAGGCCCCTGCCACATTTTCCAGGTCAAAGGCATCGGCGTTCAATTCACTGGTGTTAGTGACGTGGGGCCCCGCGCACAGATCCCACCACTGGTCGCCCAAATGGTAAATGGTAATGGGATCTTCTAAGCCTTCCAGAATTTCCAATTTGTAGGGTTCGTTGATGGCTTTAATCCGACGTTCGGCCTCTTCCCGGCTGACCTCTTCCCGAATGACGGGCAATTTCCGGTGGATGATCTTCGTCATCTCTTTCTTAATTGCCTTTAAGTCCTTTTCAGTGAAGGGTTCGGGACTGTCAAAGTCATAGTAAAAGCCATTCTCAATCCAGGGGCCAATCGTCACCTGTGCCTTGGGGAACAGCTTTTGCACTGCCATTGCCATCACATGGGAAGTAGTGTGGCGGATTTTTTGCAGCACCTCAGACTCGCTGGTTTTCGGTAAATGAATCTTCTCAGGTTGATCGGGTGCAGATTCGGAAGCAGACATCTATATAATTTCCTCGCATTCAACAAGTGGTAGACAGAGCGATCGCGATAGTGAAGAGATAAGGGGCACAAACTTGCCCCTACGTAGTTCGCTGCCGTCCACTAGTTGGCCACTGCTTGTCGAAGAGAGGGCAACCAATACCCCAACGAACTGAATTCCGATGATTTGCCCACCAAGACATGCAATTTCCCCTGAGCCAGGTATCATTTGGCTCGAACTATTTGACTTGACTACAGCCTCTATCTTACTGATTCCGTTACCCGGCTGACTGATCCCAACCCAAACAAAGATATGTAAATTTATATTACGAATCTTAAAAGACGCTAAGATGTTGAATAGAGAACAGTTAATTTACATCCAATCGTTATAAATTCATGTTTAATCCAAACCTGCCCGATGCCGATCTGCTGCAATCTCTTCTGGAGCCGTTGTTAGATGACTTTCAGTATTGGTTTGGGCGATCGCGCCTCCTCCTGGAAACGGAAGATTTGCCATTTATGAGTGTCGATCAGCAAGCGGATCTTCTGGCACGGGTCATGACTGCTGAGCAAGAAGTGGCCACCACCAAAATGCTGTTTCAAATCACCGATAAACAGGCTGGTGTTGAAACTTCAGTATTAGCCAATTGGCATCGCCTGATTACGGAATGCTGGCAGGTTGCTGTGCGTCTCCGTGTAGAACGTTCCACTGAAAAGGGGATTTAGAAATTCAGCAAAATTTGCGACACTGAAGTATGGGGAGGAATCCTATTTCTATCCAGCCTGGAGATCACCTAATATTAATGTTCTATTTAGTGAATAATGGGATGGATGTCGGGCAAGGCTTCTGTCTCTGGGTAGATCATTCCCAATCCCATGCTGGTGAGTGCTGACGCTGTTGAATCCGCTATTTAAGATGTCTGGATCTGAGGCAGGTGTTATGTTACATATACTTTACATTCTTGCATTTACAATCATCGCGTTTTTGGCAGTTAGTAACCTCATTCGGAATTTGATGACGTTGGGGTTAGAATCTCAACAACCGCCCCGTGGTTGGATGCCTAGAGATGCATCAGGTGCAACGGTTGGTTCCCGCCCTATTCCTCACCCTGAATTATTAGATGAGTCGGGGAATGTCATTGACGAGCCTTTGTTGGTCATGCGTTCAATGAGTGTAGAGGATGCCCGCGAGCAATTGGATGCGCTTTATGAATCCTCTCCAGGGATGAATTTAGAACCACGTGACGATGCCTAATTGCGGTTAGAGTGACTCATTCACTGAGTGATGCGTTCGTATGTCTGAGCAACCGGATGTCAGATCTCCCGACTCGCAAGATCCAGGTGATCTAGCCCCAGAGGCAGCTTCAGAAACGCAAACGGCGAAATCCTTACCAGGGCAGGCGATCGCTGCTGCCAATGAGTTATGGCAGGGTGTAATGACTGGTTGGCAACGATTTGTGCCGTTACAATGGGTCACCCAACGGTTAACAGAATGGTTTAGCGTTAGCGATCAAGAGGTTGCCGATATTCTGGCGAGGGTGAAATCGGAACTGCCTACGACGGAAGCGTTAATGGTAGGTAAGCCGCAGGCAGGGAAAAGTTCTATTGTCAGAGGTTTGACGGGAGTATCGGCTGATATTGTTGGCCAGGGGTTTCGTCCCCATACGCAACATACCCAACGGTACAGCTATCCCACAGACGATTTACCGTTATTGATCTTTACCGATACGGTTGGTTTAGGTGATGTTGCACAGGACACGGCGGCGATCGCAACAGAGTTGAGCCGAGAATTGCAGCAGGATACTGCGGAAGCAAAATTGCCTGCGCGAGTTCTGATTCTCACCATTAAAATTAGCGACTTTGCGACGGATACACTTAAACACATTGTTAGTCAGATTCGTAAGGATCATCCGACAGTACCCTGTTTGTTAGTGGTGACCTGTTTACATGAAGTGTATCCATCCGGTGTCACGGATCATCCTCCCTATCCACCCACCTATGAGGATTTGCAACGGGCTTACAATGCCATACAGCAAACCTTTGCTGGTCTGTATGACCAGTCGGTGCTGATTGACTTTACGTTAGAAGAAGACGAATTCACGCCTGTTTTCTACGGCTTAGAGGCGTTGATCAATACCCTGGCAGAGTTACTGCCTGAAGCAGAAGCTCGCACCATCCATCAGTTGCTTGACCAAACTGCCACGCAGCAATTAGGGAATCTCTACCGGGATGCGGGACGACGTTACATTTTACCCTTCGCGATTATGGCTGCTACCCTGGCTGCTGTTCCCTTACCATTTGCCACGATGCCTGTGTTAACGGCTCTCCAGGTTTCCCTGGTGGGTTTGTTAGGGAAACTGTATGGACAAACGATTACGCCATCCCAGGCAGGGGGGATTGTTAGTGCGATCGCGGGTGGTTTCCTGGCGCAGGCAGTCGGGCGTGAATTGATTAAGTTTGTCCCTGGTCTGGGTAGTGTCATTGCGGCATCCTGGGCTGCGGCTTACACCTGGGCATTGGGTGAAACTGCCTGTGTTTACTTTGGCGATTTAATGGGTGGCAAGAAGCCTGACCCCAAAAAGATTCAGGCTGCTATGCAGGAATCATTTGCCGCAGCGAAGGAACGCTTTAAGCAGTTGAAAACGGACTGAGGGAACACGATTGCTTCTGCCCCCCAGCCGCAAAAATGCCGCCCAATGATGGGAGGGGCACCAATGGTGGAGCTGGCATTTTCTGGGAAACGGCTTTCCCCGTACCAAATCCCTTTAGGGGATCAACTGTCTGTTTGGCAACTGTGTTCTAAAGATCTTCTAAACACTGTTGAATGCGTAAAACGGCTTCATTGTTCTGAAACTGTTGTTGGCGATCGCGCTCCAACTGCAAAATCTGCTTTAATTCATCGACCCAACCTGTTACCTGGTCAGTAGTACCGTTCATGAACGCAGTTAACCAAATTGCCTGCGCTGCTTCTGGTGCCCCTAATAAGAGATGGGCGAGACCTAGATACCAGTAGTTTGTGGTGGTGTTTGGATCGGTTGCAATGGCCTTCTCGTAGTGGGTGATCGCCGCTGTATAGTCTTGAAATTGGAACCACTGCTGTTCTAGCGGGCTGTTGCTGAACTGGTTGGAGGAAGCAATTACTTCCTCCAACCAGTTCAACCATTCAACGGCACGGGTTTCCCATGTGTAATGGGTATTGGCAT
>CAZGDE010000426.1:0-6247 GCA_964524315.1 uncultured bacterium | reverse complement strand
AGATGGGACGGTACACGTCCTGACGGCGGCCAATGACATGGGTACGGGTGCCTACACGGTGGCGGCGATCATGGCGGCGGAAACGTTGGGGGTGCCGGTGGAAAAGGTGAAGGTGGAAATCGGTGACTCCCTCCTGCCGGATGGTGGCCTGGCGGGTGGTTCCCAGATGACGGCTTCCCTGGCTCCGGCGGTGATGCAAGCCTGCAAAGAGGTGTTGAAGGCCGCCAACTGTACTACGGTTGGAGCTGCCTGTGCGGCCTTGCAACAGTCGGGACGGGCCGCATTCGAAGCAACGGCATCCTCGGCTCCCGGAGCAGAAATGAAACAATGGGCGTTTCAGTCTTGGGGTGCCCATTTCTGCGAGGTTACGGTCGATGAGGAGATTGGTCGGTTACGGGTCACACGCTGGCTGTCGGTGATGGATGTGGGACGGGTGATGAATGCTAAAGCCGCTGCCAGTCAGGTACGTGGGGCGGTGATCATGGGAATCGGGCAGGCATTGATGGAAGAATGTCACTTTGACCCGAATACAGGCTACCCCGTGGTGTACGATTTAGCGACCTACCACTTCCCGGCCCATGCGGATATTCCTCGGATTGATGTGACCTTTGTGGGGGAACCGGATCTCAACTTTAATCCGTTAGGTGTGCGGGGTGTGGGTGAGGTTGGCATTACGGGAGTGTCTGCCGCTGTTGCCAATGCGGTTTATCATGCGACGGGTAAACGGCTCCGCAATTTACCATTGACCCCAGATAAACTCATTGCCTAGGATCGTGGATTAAATGGCATTGCTGATCAGAAATATGAACCCCGTAGGGGCGGTTCGCAAACCGCCCCTACAGCAGGTGTGCGTGCCTGCAAATCATATTCGCATTCAGCAACGCCGATTAAATAATGTCTGCTAGATTCCTCGATTCCGGTACGGGCGTAGCATGCGGCAGTAGTTCCGGGCGTATTACAGAGGCTTCTGCCCGCATGCTACGCCCCTACTGGATCTATTGCGATCGCCAATTAAATTGGGATTAAAACTTTTTAGACATCCACGAAAAAAGAGGCATCCGACAGCTAGTGCTTGCACACGCTAAAACTACCGGATGGCTCGTTGCGCTCAATAATTCGTACTTATCTTCTTATAGTTCAACCTGAAATAAGTGAAATCACTCCTAGGGTGAAGGTAGCCAACGCTGACTTACGCAAAGCTGAATTAAATAATTGAATCGGTATCACAATAAACAACTTTGCATAAACGGAGTGGCCAATGGTTATTAATAACCCCAATCCCAAATCTACTGAAATATCCGATCGCGTCCGAGCCAATACCCCAACCTCTGCTAACCAGAAAATTGACGAGGCAATTACCGCCCAGGTGAATAGCTACGCAGATCAACCAATCGCCAATATTTCCCAACGACTGGAAGCTTTAGAAAAAGAATGGGACACGGAACGAGTATTAGAAATGAATGCCTCATTGTTGGCATTCACGGGTCTGATTTTGGGCATTATGGTGAACCAGAACTGGCTATGGCTGACGGATCTAGTGCTGTTATTCCTGTTCCAACACGCACTCCAGGGCTGGTGTCCGCCCTTGCCTATCATTCGTGCCTTTGGTGTGCGTACCCGTAACGAAATTGACCAGGAAAAATTTGCCCTCAAAGCTCTACGGGGTGACTTTGCCAGGGTACCTGCCGCCTCTGAAGCGGAGTCGGGCGATCGCGCCAGAGAATCCCTGCTGGCAGTGAAATGGTGATACTAAGGTGATTTTGGGGAGAAAAGGAACCCAGTTGTGGGGCGAATAATTATTCGCCCTTACCAAGTAGTTGGTGTGGCGTAAAGTTTGCTTAAACTGTATCAAAACAGCTTTCTGCAACCACAATTTTCGCTCCCAAATTATAGATTGGCCCTAATAAACAATTAATTAAATTGCCGATCTGTTGCGTTTACGAGGTTGGTTTGGCTGCCTATAAGGAATTACACTAATACTGCCGTCACTTTCCATAGAGGCTTCCTGTACCTCTTCAACATCTTTCAAGCCTTGTTGCCGTAACTGACTCATTAACTCATCGCGGGTAATCAATTCGCGGCGCATATTGTAAGACAGCATGCGTCCCTCCTTCACGAGTAGTAATGGTGGCGGATAGATTAAACGTTGAAACCAGGGATATCGCATCCCCAGCCAGTTAAAGAGATAGTTCCAGAAAGTAATAGTAGAGACTAAAATTACTGCTTCCGTGACCGATACATAGCTACCTGCCATCCCATTTTGAGTAGCATCTGCTAATAGAACCAGTAACAATAAATCAGTAATACCTACCGCACCAGCCTGACGCTTTTGTACCACTCGTAAAAGAATGAAAAGCACCAGGTAAACGAGCGTTCCCCGCAAAATAAGCTCACTCACTGATGCCGAGGGAATGAAGATTTGCTGCCAATTAATACTAAATAAATGATTTGCCACGTCATTCATCCCAGTTGATTTCTGACAATTAATAAACCAGTTTGTTCCAGCCAGATTACTGCTTAGTTCATTCACTGTCATTTGCCTTACGGGAGAACTTTTACAGCCGAATACTCTCTAGTCGCAAGGAAGATGTCAGATATTAAAGGGATAGAGTAAATTCAAAAAAATCCTAAATATCTGTATTTCACTGCCCTGATAATTTAGCTGTAAATAATGTGCATGTAAGATGCGTTAGTGCAACGTAACCTATCAATGTCCTACATGGGTTACTTTACTTCATTGAGAGGGGAATCACGATAGGTTTGCCTATTTAGGCTGGAGGCGCTTGGTGAGTCTGGGAAAGTGGGTTGGTTTAATTGCCGTTGTAACCGCGCTGTACATTCTATGGCGGATTCATGAGATTGTTCTGCTGGTATTTGCGGCGGTTGTTTTTGCCACAGCAATTAATCGTATCGTGCGGCTGTTACAACGATTTGGAATTAATCGGGGTGGCGCGATCGCTCTCTCAATTAGCTCATTACTGTTACTTGTAATTGGTCTATTCGTTACGGTTATTCCACCCTTTGTTGACCAGTTACAGCAACTTACTGAGCTAATCCCCCAAGGGGTGAACCGCTTGCAGACGTGGGTTGATTGGTTGCAAAGTTTATTGCCTAAACAGTTTTCTCAAGATGTCCAGAATGTGCAGGGTATTATTCAACAGGTACAGGCGATCGCGCCGCGTCTGATCAACAATTTCTACAAGCTATTTTCTAATTCGCTGGCGGTGCTATTAAAATCGCTGCTAGTTTTAGTTCTCATTATTATGCTGTTAGCTAATCCCGCCCCTTACCGGCAGGGATTCATCTTGCTATTTCCGGCATTTTATCGCCGTCGAGTACAGAAAATTTTACGTAAATGTGAAATTGGCCTGGGCGGTTGGGTGGCAGGCATCTTATTTAATATGACCGTCATTACGGTTTTGAGTTTGATTGGTTTGTGGATCTTGCAGGTGCCCCTACCACTGGCCAATGCTCTGTTGGCAGGGCTACTGACCTTTATCCCGAATTTAGGGCCAACCTTAAGTGTCATCCCTCCGATCGCCCTGAGTTTGTTAGATTCGCCCTGGAAAGCGCTCTCTGTTCTGATTCTTTACATTATTATTCAGCAGCTAGAGAGTAATGTGCTGACCCCATTAGTCATGCAGCGACAGGTTGCATTACTGCCAGCGGTCACATTAGTATCGCAACTCATTTTCGCCAGTTTCTTTGGCTTTCTGGGATTATTTCTGGCGTTACCAATTCTGGTCATTGTGCAGGTGTGGATTAAGGAGGTACTGGTCAAAGACATCCTGAATAACTGGCAACGACCTGAGTTGGCTGATCACCGTAAACTTATCAGCACAGAAAATAAACTATATTCTTAGGCCAAAGCTAACTCTCAGTAATTACCCCGTTTATCTTCATCAAAACTTTAATTTCATCTATTACAGGTAGGATGTTGTGGAGGATCACGTAGCGGATCTGCGTTAAACAATATAAGGTTAGGCAATATACATTCTTAGGCGCTCATGTCCGTTGATTGTATGGGTAGTGTCGACCTGGCTAGTATGGCTGGACAGCAGGTACCGATTAATGATTCTTCCTTAACGACGCAATTAGTTACCTCGTCTACGCGTCTGGATGGCCCGTTGGATGCCAATATCCCTGGCTATCCTGTGACAATGTCTGCCTCCAAGCAAGTCAGTGTTGACTTTAATGGTGATGGTTACCAGGATATTCTCTGGCGTAACAGGGCGACCGGCGAAAATAGTATCTGGTTCATGAAAAATGCCAGCCTATCAAGCTGGTTGATCTTGCCCCCGGCCACTGACTTGAATTGGTATATCCAGGGTACGGGGGATTTTACGGGCGATGGCAAAACCGACATCCTCTGGCGCAACTACGCTACCGGGCAGAACACAGTCTGGGTAATGGATAGGACAACCTACTCGACCTGGGCCTTGCTTGCCCCTGCCACCGATCTCAATTGGCGGGTTCAGGGCATAGATGATTTTACGGGGGATGGCAAAACCGATATTCTTTGGAGAAATGAAATAACCGGGCAAAATTCCATTTGGGTGATGAATGGAACCACCTACAGCACGTTTGTCTGGTTGCCTTCCGTTGCTGGTTCCAATCTACAAATGCAGGCAACGGGTGATTTTAACCGGGATGGCTCCAGCGACATCGTGTGGCGTAATTACCTGTCCGGAGAAAATTTTGTCTGGTTAATGAATGGCACATCCGTCAGTACAACCTGGTCCTTAGCAAAAGCGACTGACCTTAACTGGCAAATTGGGGGTGCGGGTGATTTTGACAGCAATGGTAGCGTGGATCTGCTCTGGCGGAATGTCGCTACCGGCGATAATTCCATCTGGTTTATGGATGGTTTGACGTATAGCCAGTACACGTTTATTCCCGCAGCCACCGATTTGAACTGGCAAATTGGTCTTCGCCATTCGCCTCCTTCCCATCGCGCGATCGCCCTCACGAATCTCACCTTCAGTGGCCGTGAAGGTGATGCCGGTACAGTTTGGGTGCAACTCACGCAAGCACCCCAGGGGGCTGTCACTTTGACATTGGCAGGGGAAAATTTTGTGGTGGTAGATACGGATGCGGATAGCCGTAATGGTAGTCAATCAACCCTGACATTTACCCCCGCCGACTGGTATGTGCCCCGCAGGGTTTCTTTCATTGCCGAAGTGGATGGTTCCAGCGGCGATCGCCTGATGGGTAATACGGTTCGTGCTGTTCTCCAAGGGGCACTGAGTGAGTCTACGGTTTATGACCTGGGTAGTACGGTGAATACCTACGCACCAGACCCCACTCGGTTTAACATTGATCTCGACTTTCGCAATGACTATGCGGGCTTGTGGACACCGGCACGACGAGCCATTGCCCAACAGGCGGCGAATGATTGGTCACGGGCGATCGCCAACGAATGGGAGGATTTCTCCCTCAACGCCACTCTCGGTCGGTTGGAAATTGGTTCCGGTAGACCCTACAGCTTTACCACCCAACGGTATGTCGATGATCTGCTGGTTTTTGTCAACCTCTATCAGGGAAGTGGTGGTAGTGAACCGGCCGTAGGGGGCCCTGATTATGATTTCGGGGGTTGGGTGAATTCCCTTGCAACCTATGGCCCTATGCCCCGTGTTGGGCAACTTGCCATCAATCCGATCGTTTTTACCAGTTACTCTGACATGGTGCTTTACCAGATTGTTCTCCATGAACTGGGTCATGTTCTGGGTTTACTGGGCTTAAATTGGACGGGTTACTCACTCTACAATCAGCAAACTGCCACATTCCAGGGTGAATATTCCCGGTTGGCAAATAATGGTCAATATATTCCCCTGCAAACCCAGGATGGGGGTGATCAGTGGCACCCGGCAAATAGTGTTCGCTCGATCATGTCCTATGCGTGGACTTATTCCCTCACCGGGCCTACTCCGGTTGACTATGCTATGTTGGCCGACAGTGGCTATCGCATCTATGGGGTCAATGTCCCAACCAGTGTCTGATATAGAACTGTTCTAGATTGTTAGTGAACAGAGAGAGTTGGGAAAGTCTGAATCACAAGGTATATCTCACTTGACTAAGAACTGCGATGTAGCGATTTAAACAGCCTTTGGGATCCATGCAGTGATGGAGGGGCTTGGTATTACCAAGTCCATCCTGCATCTGTTGTGTTTTCAAGGCAAGCTTGCCACGAATTATTTCCTAATAAATTAATATCCCCACGCTCTTCCAGAAGGCTACACTACGGGTG
>CAZGDE010000425.1:3696-6266 GCA_964524315.1 uncultured bacterium | reverse complement strand
CATTAGAGGTCAGCATAGGCAGGATAGGGTAGGGGAAAGGGTGACATCGTCATACAGCTACTTTGTATGATAGCTTTCCCACTACCCGCTTTCCCATATCACGTCAGGGCGTTGCTTGTTTCCCTACCACGGCAACCTGCAACCAGGCGATCGCCCCCAACACTACCAGCATCATGGGAATCCCCAGCAAGTTAACAGCCTGCCAGCCTAACTGCTGGAACACACTCCCCGACAGGACGGTTGTAAACGCAATAAAGCCCAACATCATAAAGTCATGTAGTGCCTGAGTCTTGGCTTTCTCCACAGATGTATAAGTCTCGGTTAGTAATGTGGTAGAGCCAATGAACAGGAAGTTCCAGCCAATTCCCAATAGAGCCAGAGCAATCACAAAGCTAATGAAGCCAGAACTCAGCAAGTTGATCCCAATACACAACAAGCTAAGAACACTACCAAGACTAATAATCCGCAGTACACCCCAACGGGCAATCAACGCACCCGTGAAAAAGGACGGGGCAAACATGCCCAGCACATGCCATTGCATGACCGTCGCAGCGGCATGGAACGGGTGAGCATTGGCCACCATCGATAAGGGGGTAGCCGTCATGATCAGTACCATCACACCATAGCCAAGCATGCTCCCCAATACGGCGACTAAAAACATTGGTTGACGGGCAATCGCAGCCAGCGATCGCCCCGTTGCGTGCCGTTCTTCAACCAGGGGACGGGGTAAACTTGCCTGCGCCAGCAACACCAGCGATACCAGTTGCAACACCATGATAATGGCCAGGGCTCCAGCAAATTCCCCCGTAGGCAACCAATCCTTTGACCAGGCAGCTAGTTGGGGACCTAAAATGGCCGCAACAACACCCCCTGCCATAACCAGGGCGATCGCCTGGGCCCGTAATGCATCGGTAGCAACCTCAGCCGCCGCAAATCGATAGAAGCCCGCAAAACCGTTAAAACCACCAAATAGAATGGTCGCAACGCAGAATAGGTAGAAGTTAGCCGTCAGAATTGCCCCAATGCCTAGAGCCGCGCCACCGATACCAATGGCCACACCTAACATAAAGCCCAACTGCCGTCCCCACCGTTGCATCAGGAACGATGCCGGAATTGTAGCGGCCATTGCCGCCAGTTGTAACAAGGCGAGTGGTAAAGTCGTCAAGGACTTATCGGGCGTTAATGCTTGACCAATAAGAGCAGCAACGGTAAACAGAACCGTATTCCCGGTCATGAATAATGCCTGACAAACAACCAGTAACGCCACATTCCGCTTTACCGAACTGTAAAAAATAGCCACTGTCCGCTCTGCCCCATCCGCTGGTTATCTTAGTATCGTGTTTTACCCTACCGGATTTTCGGGAAGAAGTCGGGAAGAAGTCGGAAAGGGGATCAGACAGAAATATTTATCTGCATAGAATATTATTGAATTGATTATTGAATGAATCGCTGCGCTCTCCCACCGAATAAGCTGTGATCCCCGAAAAAACTAGCGGTTCAGAGGTTGTAACGTAGTGTAAACTACACTCTGTCATGGCGGCAGTTCTTTAAGATATGGGCGATCACGAAATCGGTTTTGATAAAGCGTAAAACATGAACACTGTGACTACGAGCAATTTAGCTGAACGTTACACTCGCCTGTGCCGTGCCTACGTGAAACTGGCAGATAAATTTCAGAAGTTAGATGTGGAACACATGACCTTAAGAAGTAAGGTTGTGCCACTTTTGAAAGCCTTAAAGGTGCAACGCCAGATGGTGGAGCAATTGCAACAGGAAAAGACGACTCTAGCAGCAGAGCTACAGTCTACAACCTCGAAGTATGAGGCACTCCAACACCTCGAACCATTGCTCCAACCCGACATGCAAGCAGCTCTGGTAGAAGCCGAGGAACAGCTGGCATTAGTTGATACCACCTTAGTAGAAATGGATTGCGATCGCGATCCAGACTTGAACGATGACGACAAGCAAATCTTAAATGACTATCAGCAGCAGCCAGAATCGTTTAGTTTGCCAACGTTACCTGTAGCTGAAGTGCCTGGGCCGTCGTTACCTGCCATGTGCTAGGTGACTTGCACCAGCAAGTGGCTCAGTTCAGTTTGTCTCAGTTAAGTCAGAGATCTGCCATAAAATCGCCACACAGGGGCACTATAAAGGGGAATGTGGCTTATTACACTGATTTAACTGAACTTGATTTGACTCAACCTATGGTTTCTTCCCCTTGCGGTCGCAATCTAACCCGGCAGATCCGGTGGATGTTAATCCTGTTCATGCTGGTGATCAGCCTGACCCTTACCCTTCCCACGGCTGCGATCGCTCAGTCATTACCGCCAACTGTGGAACCAACGACACAGGCAGCAGCGCCAACAACAACAACAACAGCAGCACCAACAGACGCATCAGCTCAGGCGACAGCATCCGTTAGTTGGGCCACGCTCATCCAGGAACTCAAGCGCCTCCCGGGCGTTGGGCAGAAATCGGCCCAACGGATCGCCTTTCATATCCTGCGAACCGACCAGGAAAGCGTGCAGCGACTGGTGGATGCGCTGGCCGGGGTCAAAACCGGCCTGCAG
>CAZGDE010000425.1:0-3686 GCA_964524315.1 uncultured bacterium | reverse complement strand
AGCTCAGGCGACAGCATCCGTTAGTTGGGCCACGCTCATCCAGGAACTCAAGCGAAGTAAACCACTACCCACGAAATGGGGCAAGATCTGTCTCATTGCCCCAATCATCACCGATCGCCAGAAGCCACCCGTTATCTGGAATGATCGCTCTCTTCTGGCATGGCGCGGCCCCATTGCGGCGATCGGTCTTCGCTTCTCCAAGACCGATACCCTGATGTGGCAACAGCCGTGGACGACTACTTCTCCGATTAACTTATCCCAGTATTTCGGCGGAAAGTTAATCGTGGGAGCAACCTACGATTGGTTATTCTTTACCCGTGCTAACACCACGGCCTCCCAGTGGCAGGTACCGTTTCAGGTGTTGCCAGCACCCCACAGCATTCTGGTTACTGCCGAGCTAATGACACTGCAGCGTCAACTGGATGCAGCCAATGCCAATCGGGAAGAGGTTGCCTGGCAACGAGCCAAATACTTTGCCAAGCAACAGTTGTGGACAGACGTTTTGCTGGAAATGTATGCGGTCAATGAACCCTCTGAGGCGTTGAATCAGGCAAAACAAGACATTGAAATGACTCTCTGCCCGACCAAAAAGGCAACATCGGTCAAATTATCCAGCAAAAACCCAGAAAGTTCTACCTAATTAAATTGAGTACAGTTCAGATCCCGATAGGGGCAGGTCTTGTCGCCAAATCAGTGACCCTGCGATAAAAGCTTGCCAAACCTGCTCCTACGATCGCCTGTGTCTAACCGACAACCTGTATTTAATCGGTATTAAATGAGAACTTGTTAAGATTCGGGGGGCGATCGCTCCTTTCGGGCATGATTTGGGAACTGGCCAACAATTTCCTACCGTGCCTGCCATTCATGCCACTATGATGCCCGAACAGGTTAGTAACGCCCCCGCCGATATCACAGACGTTTTTATCAGCTATGCCGAACCGGACAAAGAATTTGCCCGCAAGCTGGATGGAGCCCTGCGGGAGCATAACTACAGCGTCTGGATTGATTGGGCTGACACACCATCTGGGGAAGATTTCGGGGAAGGCATTGCCCGTCGCTTAGAGGCCGCCAACAATATCATTGTGGTGCTTAGTCCGGCTTGGGTCATTTCGCCACAGTGCCAAACGACGATCGAATTTGTCCTGCCCCTCAACAAGCGGTTTATTCCTGTTGTCTGGCGGGATGTGAACCCGGCAGAAATCCCTTTCGGGCTGGGGACGCTAAAGCCAATCTATTTTCGGCCTGAAGATGGGTTCGATCGCGCCCTGGCGGAATTATTCACAGCGATCGACGACGACTCCGACTACATCAATTTTCATACCCGCCTGCTACTCCAGGCCCTACAGTGGTCAGCGAATGGTTACGATGCCCACTATTTACTCCGAGATGAGGCACTGCAAACCGCCTTGCCTTGGTTGGATCAGAGCGAGGCTCACTCTCCTCCACTGCTAGAGCTGCAAACAGAATACATTATGCGCAGCCAGGAATTGAGTGAAACGATCGCACCCGACTCTGCGGCAACAGAAATGTTTGAGCTTGCCACCAACCTGCCCTTTCAAGGACAAACAGGCATCAGTTCGATCGCCTTCTCCCCAGATGGACAAATCATTGTCAGTGGTAGTGATGACACCACCCTGCGTCTCTGGGATCGGCAAGGCAACGCGATCGGGGAACCCTTTGTCGGCCATAACGAACACGTCTATGGTGTGGCCTTTTCCCCCGATGGGCAGACCATTCTCAGTGGTGGGTATGACTTCAGCCTGCGCCTGTGGAACCTAAACGGGCAACAAATTCGTGAAATTTTTGCTGATCGGGATGGTTATGTTGTCTCACTTGCCTTTTCGCGTGACGGAAAAACGATTGTCAGTGGGCATGCCACTGGAACAATGCAATTGTGGGACTTACAGGGTAACCCCCTACGAGAACGCTGGCAGGCTCACCAGGGTGATGTATTTGGGATTGCCGTCTCCCCCAATGGTCGAACATTTGCCAGTGGTGGTAGTGACGGTACTATCCGCATCTGGGACTGGCAAGGCAATCCCATCGGTGTGCCCTGGCAACGGGATAACGCCCGTATCATGGCGATCGCGGTTTCGCCGGATGGTGACATTCTGGTCAGTGGCGATGATCATGGCATCTTACAGATGTGGGAACACGGCCCCTTCATTGAAAAGCTTTTGTCTCCCGCCACCCGCACGTTCGGCGGTTCTCCGGAGGAAAATCAACCGGGCAACCCTTTAGGAAAACCGTTGCTTGGTCATACAGATTTGATCACGGCGATCGCCTTTTCCCCGGACGGCAAAACCATTGTCAGTGCCAGCAACGATAAAACGATGCGTCTGTGGGATCGGCAAGGTAACCCAATTGGAGAACCACTGCAGGCCCATACACTGGATGTCAAAGCAGTGGCTTTCTCACCCGACGGCAAAACCGTCGTCAGTGGCGGTAGCGATGGGATGAGGCTATGGAACCTTTATAAAACCCAGATCACATTAATCTCACAGCGACTTCAGAATGATCTGGCTAAAGGGCAAGATTGCCTCAACATTGAAACCGAGCTACAGGCCCTCGCCGACATTTTGAGTATGCGCGATGTGGAGCCACCGCTGGCCGTGGGCATTTTAGGTGGTTGGGGCAGTGGTAAATCCTTTGCAATGCATCTGATTCAGCAACGGTTGAACGAACTTCGGAGTCGCAAATTAACCAGAGAACAAGCCTGGGAAGGAACGAGTAACCCTTATGTGGGACATATTTACCAGGTGCGGTTTGATGCCTGGACTTATGCCAAAGCCGATCTATGGTCCAGCCTGATGCAAACCATTTTTTCCGAGTTCAACCGTCAGCTAACGTTGGAAAAACAAATTGCTACCGCGATCGCCCGCGCCACCCTGGTCAACACGACCCCGCCCAAAGCAACAACCAACCAATCCTTCTGGCAACGGCTACGCCAATGGTTAGTCCGGGAACCTGTTACTCCGACAAGCCCTCCGCTCCCCGACATCAACCCGTTGAGACAACAGGCGCAACTAGACGGCGGGATGTTCTGGCAAGCGCTCAATGATATGAATGACAGCGATCGCGCCCTCATGCTGGAAACGAACCTGTCGCCCCTGGCCTGGGATAGGTTAAAAGTGGGTCAATCGCAACAGGAATTGACCGATTATTTGTGGAAACAACTGGGCGAATTGCGCCAAAACGAAAAAACGGAACTGGTAGAAAAAACTAAAGCTTTACAACAGGAAAAACGCCTTTTACGCCGTCTAATTCTGCTGAGAACACCACTCTATTTTCTGCAGAAAAACTGGCTGATCTTGGTTGCATTTTTAATTGGGGCAGCGATCGCAACCTATCCGTGGCTACCCCAAGATATTAAGGATCGGTTGCCGAAAGACCTTGATGCAGTTCTCTCAAGAATGCCAGGGGTGACGGCATTATCTGGTCTAGGGTCAGCTTTTTTAACTGGAAGAAGCCTATGGGAAAAAACACGGGCAGAACAAGAAAAAATTCTCGCTGACTTAAAGAAACACCAGACTTTTGTCCAGACACAACTAAATGCAACGAAGGAACTCAAAACGACCGCCCATCAAGAAGTTTTACAGTCGGATATCATTATTAAGCAAAAGGTCGCAGCCATTCAACAACTAGAAGCCCAAATTGGCCAACAGCAACAGCAAATTGGTCTATCC
>CAZGDE010000424.1:0-6310 GCA_964524315.1 uncultured bacterium | reverse complement strand
GACTATAGCGTAGCGATTTCTGAACTGGCTCAGGGATTGGAACACACTAATCCTAAAATTCGTGAGAGATCAGTTCAGACAATCTGTGATGTTCCTGATCCTATGTTAATCCTAAAAGTGATTCCTGCTTTAAATGATTCTGACCCTAATGTTCGTTTGCAGGCTGTCTTTACTTTAGGAAGAATAGAACAAGAATTTGTTATTTCACCTCTACTTCAAGCCCTAAAAGACTCAGAACCTGTAGTCCGCTCGGTTGCAACAGCAGTACTTCTAGATAGGCTAGACGAGGTCAGGAGTTCAGAAGTATTTCAATATTTGGAAAAAACAGATATTAATAATTGGATATGCGCTATTTCTTGGATAGGAACGGCGGGTACTAATAAAGCTACTATTCCAGAGCTTCTTAGAATTTTTGAACGAGTTAATCATACGGTTCGACGCATAGTAGCTGTTGCTTTAGGCAAGCTTGGTCGGAAAGAAGCGATTCCAGAATTGCTCGAAGCTCTTAAAGATTCTGATTTCAAAAATCGTGAAAGAGTTGCTGAAATACTAGGAAATCTTGGAGATGAAGTGGCTATTCTAGGACTGATTGAGGCACTCAAAAATTTAAATGCAAGTGTTCGAAAAAGTGCTGCTAAGTCATTAGGAACGCTTTGCAACGAAAAAGATGAAAAATCTCTTTCATCATTACTTATGCTTTTAAATGATTCTGATTTAGATGTTCGTCTTGCTGCTATTGAATCTTTAGAAAAGATTGGCGATCCTGTTTGTCTTCCACATTTCCGAATAGCTCAATTACATGGAATGGGAATAAACTCGAAAATCAAAAATATTCAAAAGCGTAGTGGGATTTATAACTACGATATTTTTAGACTGGCAGAAGAAAAAGATGACTTGTTAAAAAGTGTTAGCAGTGAGGAAGAAGAATATCAGAAAGTATTATCTATCCTTTCTGATATGGCAATGGTGATAGAGCGTAACCCTGAGTCTTTTCGAGAACTGGGGGAAGAAGCGATAAGAGATCATTTTTTGATGCAACTAAATGGGATTTATCAAGGACAGGCTACAGGTGAAACATTTAATGGTAGAGGAAAAACGGATATTCTACTACGGGTTGAAGGGGAAAATGTTCTTATCGCGGAGTGCAAATTTTGGGGTGGTTCTAAGAAATTGAGAGAAACACTGGATCAACTTCTTGAATATGTGACTTGGCGCGATACAAAGCTGGCAATATTGATATTTAATCGAAATAAAAACTTTACTGCTGTTTTGCAACAAATAACGGGTGCAATTGGAGAGCATCCAAATTTTGTTCGTGAAGTTAGTGGCGGTTCTGAAACTCAGTTTCAATTTGATGTTTCTTACCCAGATGATCGCGAACGTAAATTGCTCTTAACAGTTTTAGCTTTTGATATACCCTCGTAGAGGAACTAGAGATGCAAATCACCATCGATTTACCTGACCATTTGCAATTGACTGAGTCAGATCTGCGCCAGGAGCTTGCTATCGCACTGTTTCAACAAGAGCGCATCACTTTAGGTAGTGCCAGCCAGCTTGCCGGAATGCACCAGATTGAATTTCAACGGTTAATTGCCAGTCGTGGTATTAACGTTCACTACGATGTCGATGATCTTAACCAAGACCTGAAAAGCCTGCGCCAAGAAGGTTGGTAATGCTTATTGTCAGCAATACTTCGCCATTGAGTAACTTAGCTGTCATTGGCAAAATTTCCCTACTCCAGCAGATTTATGCCAAAATCCTCATTCCACCTACCGTTCATGATGAACTCATGTGCCTGCCCGAAATACAGCCCATCATTACTTCATCAGTTACAGCAGGGTGGCTAGAGATTCAAACGCCAAGCAATGATCAACTAGTGCAAACGCTTCAGCGATCGCTTGACGCAGGTGAATCAGAAGCGATCGCTCTCGCCCTAGAATTAAATGCCGATCGACTCCTGATTGACGAACGCTTAGGGCGAACTATCGCCGTACATTATGGATTGTCTATACGGTGAATTCTGGGAATTTTGATCTATGCAAAAGAGCAAGGACTCATTCCAACTTTGAAGCCGTTGCTTGATCAATTGATTAATCAGGCTGGTTTCCGTATAGGCTCAGAACTCTACGAATATAGTCTGCGCGAAGTCGGTGAATAGCGTGTAGGAGGAGTGATCAGGGCGATCGCTTACACCCCGTCGAGTTTGCTCAATCGTTGCTGGATGTCTTTCAGCATTTTGTGAATTTCGGGTAGGCGGGGAATGATCGCTGACACCTTGAGAAAGGTTTTGTAGGGCATGGCGGGTGTACCAATCACCACATCACCCGGTTTGACATGACTGTGGATACCAGCCTGGGCACCAATCTGGGCCCCATCACCAATCATCGTCTGGTTGGCTGCTCCGACCTGTCCGCCCAGCATGACGCGATCGCCCACCTGCACCCCCCCGGCTAAACCTACCTGGGCGGCCATCGCACAATTTTTCCCGATTTGACAACCATGGCCGATGTGTACCAGATTATCCAGTTTGGTGTTCTGCCCAATGCGAGTCTCGCCCACAGCGGGACGATCAATGGTGGAGTTACAACCAATTTCCACGCCCGACTCCAGCACCACATAGCCGGATTGTTCCATCTTGAACCAGCCCGCGGCAGTCGGTACAAAGCCAAACCCTTCAGAACCAACGACGGCTCCTGGATGGATTACACAGTTGGCACCGATCTGGCTGCGTTCCTGAATGACACAGTTGGCATAGAGAATTGTGCCATCACCAATGACCACATCGGGATAGACAACCACATTCGGATGAATGCAAACATTGCTACCGACCTTCACGTTGGCATGGATGACGACGTGGGCACCGATGTAAGCCGAGTCCCCAATCACTGCCGTTGGGTCAATCACGGCAGTGGGATGAACGCCTGGAGCCGGACGGAACGGTTGGTAGAAAAGGGCGATCGCCTGGGCAAACACTAAGCGCGGATCCCTGGCTTCGATCCAGGCGATCCCCCGTTCCGTTGCGATCGCCTGTAATGCGGTATCTTTCGGCAAAATCAGCGCACTGGCAGTGGTCGTTTTGACTTGGGCGGCAAATTTTGCGCCTTCGATATAGCTCAGGTTACCTGCGGTTGCCTCATCTACGGCGGCGATCGCCGTAATATCTGGATCAAGCGTTGGTAAGACGGACAGGCTGGATGTAACAATCCCTAGTTTATGAACGATTTCACTAAAATTCATAGCGGTGCGTTGGCAAAAGCTGGCTTGATGGGTCTAATTCCTCAGCTTTTTATGATTGAAGTCATGCAGTCCACCATAAGGTGTGGTTGTCGGTTGAGTCAAATTGACAGATGCGCCCTGAGCATGCAGATCACACCTGTTGCTGTTCCTGTTTTAGTTTGTGGTAGGTAAACGTTCCTCGCATACCCTGAAAATAAAAGTAGAGAAATAAAACAGCGACAAAGGCACCGCCAAACTGACCAGAGCTAAATTGGATCAGTTTACTGATCGCAAAATAAACAAACATCAAGACGGCACAGATACGACTTTTCTTGTAAATGCCGAAGGTCAAGCCGAAAATAAGGACAACATCGATCCATAACCAGGCATCGATACCCATGTTCTGCCGTATCTCGGCGGAAGACATTGCAATCAGGGCAAATACAAGGGTAATGACACCGGATATGGCTCCCGCAATCCAGGCATTCTTGATGTCAGTTTTAGCCTTTTGTAAACGTGGATCGTCACTGGGTGGTGCAGGTGGTTGCGTCATGGTTTTATCGCCGCCAAAAATTTCCCCTACTTTATATCAATTAAGCGAAGACGGTAGCTTCTTTAACGAGAAACGCAACACATTCCACATGGGCGGTTTGGGGGAAGAAATCGGCCGGTTGTACCCGCGTCAGGCGATAGTGCCCTTCCTGGCACAGTAACTTCAGGTCACGGGCGAGGGTGGCCGGGTTGCAACTGACATAAACGATGCGATCGCTCCCCAGTTCCTTCAACGCCTCAATTACTTTAGTATCGCAGCCACGCCGGGGTGGGTCGAGCAACACAATATTGGGTTGTACCGATAGGGATGGCAACATCGCTTCTACGGTACCTGGCTGAAACGTGACATTATCAATCTGGTTCAGTGCCGCATTCAAGCTTGCCTGTTCCACGGCTTCGGGCTGTACCTCAACCCCGATCGCCTGTTTCACCTGTTTGGCCAGGGGTAATGTCAACGTGCCAATGCCACAATAGGCATCTACCAGGGTTTCATTACCCGTTAACTTCACCTCATCCAGAATCACCTGCAGCAACCGTTCCGCCTGTTCAGTATGGATCTGGAAAAAGGTATCTGGGCGAATCTGAAAGGTCAGCCCGCCAAACTTTTCCAGTAAATGGGGTTGGCCAGCAATGCAATGGGTTTCAGGCCCAAAAATTGCATTGGTGCGATCGGGCTGCACATTGAGTAACACCCCAACCAGTTCCGGGTAACGGTTTAACCATGCTTCGGCCTGTTCCCCAATGCCTTCCAGATTGGTTTCCTTGGCAACCAGGGTCAGCAGCATTTCGCCTGTCCGTTGTCCAATCCGCAAACTTAAATGGCGCAGTTTGCCCCGGTGGAGTTTTTCGTTGTAAATGCCCCAACCTCGTTTTTGCAGATCTTGTTTGACCTCTGCTAAGAGGGGGTTCAGGCGTTGATCCTGAATAGGGCACTGGTTCAAGTTAACAATCTGATGGCTGCCTTTCTGGTAGTAGCCCGCCTGTACCTGCCCACTGTGCGATCGCGCCAAGGGATAGGTCGCCTTATTCCGATAGCCCAGGTCATCCGTGGCACCTAATACTGGATCGACGGGTGGTTGGGTAAAGCCACCAATGCGTTCTAATGCCTGGGTCACAATATTTTGTTTGGCTTCCAGTTGATAGGGGTAACTGATATGTTGCCACTGACACCCACCACACTTATCCGCGACAATGCAGCGAGGGCGAATGCGATGGGGCGAAGGTTCTAAGAGTTCGTGTAATTTACCGTGCGCGTAGTGGGGCTTGACACGAATCAGGCGAACAAGTGCGCGATCGCCCGTCACCGTATCGGGTACAAACACGACCCGCTGATTGACCCGTCCCACCCCTTCGCCGCTATCGCTCAGGTTCGTAATGTCGATCTCAACCAGTTGTCCCTGTTGCCAGGATGCATCTGGTTGGTTTAGTTCAAGGTTCGTTGTCATAAATGTGAGGATGCGAGATTGGGATGGATGGGCGGGAACTGGAGCGCAGGACAGATGACAGGGATGCGGCAGATATGGTGTGTCGCATCCCGATTCGCTGGCTCCAATTTATGGGTGAACCGTACCGTCAGACATGATGGCCCCTTTGAGATTGGTATTGCTCAGATTGGCGCGATCGAGGGTTGCCTCAGTCAGGTCAGCCTGGGACAGGTTGGCACCATTCAGGTTGGCAGCTTTCAGGTTGGCACCATGCAAATTGGCGGCATGGAGGTTAGCCTGTTGCAGATTGGCCTGAATGAGACCTGTCCAACTGAGATCTGCTTTGTCACAATCCGCCAGACGCAAATCGGCACGTTCCAGGTTGGCAATATAAAGGACGGCCTGACGGAGATTGGCCCGGCTCAGGTTGGCGCGGTCAAGGTTAGCGACGTGCAGGTTTGCCCCACTAAGGTCGGCTCCGCTCAGGTTGGCGCGGTTGAGGTCGGCACCATCTAGATTGGCCGCGTGCAGGTCAACGCCACTGAGACTGGCTTTGCTAAGGTCAGCTTCGCTCAAGTCGATCGCCACATCTGGGTTACTCAACCGCCACAGGTTCCAGCGGTCAACGCCCTGTTGAAGTAGAATCAAATGTTCCTCTATCGCCATGCTGTTTTTTCCTCAACCACTGGCACATCAGGTTGGTGGTACCTTATGAGGTTTACCTTGAGTGTGCCTGTCATCTTTCCAGGGTAATAAACATTACGGTAGCAAGCAGATGGCAGGGGACTGCAAAAATCGCAGCAGAATTTCAAGAAGTTGGTTTAATCCAGGTTGGGCCGGAGCGATTTTGGGCGTTGCTGAATGCGGATATGATTTGCAGGTATGCATATCTGCTGTAGGGGCGGTATCTCCCAGGGAGACCCTACACGAACGCGAACCGCCCCTAAGGGATTCATATTTCTGATCAGCAATGCCCAATTTTGTTCTTACTGTCAATCAGGTAATGGTGCAACCGCTGCTTAATTCTAATGATATCTAATTCAAAATAGTTTCTGCTGCCAGGGATTAAAGTTGTCACATTCGCCCTTACCTCTCATCATCGCCGTCAGGCTATATGG
>CAZGDE010000423.1:0-6320 GCA_964524315.1 uncultured bacterium | reverse complement strand
CAGATCCGGTTACTTGAACAGGCGGAAGATCGATCGGCAGCCCTGGCGGAGACGAATACAAAATTGCAGCAGGAAATTGGCGATCGCCAGCGTGCTGAGGCTGCCCTCCTGGAATCCCAGACGGAACTGGAAAACCGTGTCCTGTCCCGTACTGCAGAACTGGCAACGGCCAACCAGACCTTGCAAGCGTCGGAGGCACAACTCAAAGCACAGGCGCAGCAGTTGGAACAGACGTTGCAAGAACTGCGACAGGCGCAAGCCCAACTGGTACAGACGGAAAAAATGTCTAGTTTGGGGCAACTGGTTGCTGGAATTGCCCACGAAATCAACAATCCGGTCAATTTTATCCATGCCAATCTGCCCTACGCCACCCAATACACCCAGGATTTGATTGCCCTGATCCACACCTACCAGTCCAGTTACCCTGATCCGGTTCCATCTGTGCAGGCAAAGCTTGAGGAAGTTGACATTGAGTTTTTGACGGAAGATCTGGCAAAGGTGCTGGAGTCGATGCACATTGGTACTGATCGCATCCGGCAACTGGTACTGTCCCTGCGTAACTTCTCGCGCCTGGATGAAGCTGCCATGAAACAGGTGGATATCCACGAAGGACTGGATAATACGTTGTTGATCCTGCAAAACCGCCTGAAGCCAAAGGCGGCGATGGGCGATGGCTTTCCCACGCATCAAGGTATTCAAATCATCAAGGAATACACCAATTCCCATCGGGTAGAGTGCTACGCTGGACAACTCAACCAGGTGTTTCTGAATGTGCTGACGAATGCGATTGATGCTCTGGAAATGATGGCAGTGACTCCTGATGGCGATCGCCCCCTGATGCCGGTCTCTCCGTCGCCCAACGCCTCTGTTGGTGATAGTTTGCGTGGTAATGATGCCAATGGCTGGCACCATTCCTTACCATCAATGACCTACGCCACGCCCACTACGCCCACGATCTGGTTGCGAACGCTGTCCTGTGGCGATGATTGGGTCGAAATTCACATTGCGGATAATGGCCCCGGTATGTCAGAAGCAATACGCCATAAAATCTTTGACCCGTTTTTTACCACTAAGCCGGTTGGTAAGGGTACGGGTATCGGTTTGTCTATCAGTTACCAAATTGTGGTTGAAAAACATGGGGGACAGCTACAGTGCTTTTCGGTTGCCGGTGCCGGTACCGAATTTGTGATGCGCATTCCTGTCAGCCAGTCTCAGACCAAGATGATGGCACCGGATCGGAGTCAATCTCAGGTTGTTTTGCAAAAGGGTGAACCTGTGATGATGACAGTAGAGCAACGGTGTCCTTAAGCCTCTGAGGATTCGGCGCGGGAGAACAACAACCGGACTGCCATGACCGCAAACCCAATCGCGGCGACAATTTTGACCAATCGGGCTGGTAAAAGGTGGGCGGTTCCTTCACCCAAAATAACGCCTAAACCGCTTGCCAATAGTAAGGCGACTACGGCTCCCAGAAAGACGGCTTTGGGAGATTTGCCATTGCCACTCAGGGCGATCGCGGCCAGTTGGCTTTTATCGCCTAACTCCGACAAGAACACCGTCACGAAGGTAAGTCCTAAAAGATGCAGATCCATACGGGAAGGGAAGGATTGATGGGGGAATAAATCAGGCCAATGTCACAAGCACACCGATATCACAAGCACCATTTCTACATCTGCACCACATCCCAAACGAGCCAGACGGCGATGAGGGCGAGGGTAGTGCCAGCTGCCCGGTCGAGCGTTGTCGGGGAAATGCGGCTAGACAACCAGCGACCTACCAATACGCCCAACAAACTGGTGGCAATCAGGGCTAACCCCGCGCCCATAAAGACCACCTGAGGATTGTGAAATTCTGCACTCATCAGCAGAGTTGATACCTGGGTTTTGTCTCCCAGTTCTGCCAGGAAGATTGTGATAAAGGTTGTGCCAAATACCTGCCAGAACTTCACTCCGGTTTGTGGTGAAGTGGGCGGAAGTGAACTGGCGGGACAAATTTCTGTCTCAGCAACCAGTAACCCCGGATGGGAATCCGTGTCGGTAGTGATTTCTTTATCTGTCAGGGATGATGCCAGGGGCGAACTGCCATTTAGATCAGATAGATCAGAATAATTGGGTAGATCAGACCAATTGGACGGACGCTGCAACGGTTCTGAAACAGACAATTGGGTGTTCACAGTGTTCTGGATGAAAAAGGGTTTTCATTTTCTTTTCATTATCTAGAACTTCTGCCTAAACCGCAATGGTAAATTTGCAGATCAACTGGCAGTCGGCACGGGATTTGACTGCAAAACTTGCCCCTGCTACTGTTTCCCATGACGACGGCGCTAGTCGTTATAGTCAAAATGAGGAGTGGGACGTGCTTCCGCAAACTTGGGGGAAGGAAAACCTTTCCCCTCGCTGGTTTGATTTCCCCTTTATTAATTGACTCTTTCACTCAATCAACCAACCGATTTCGCGCTCAAAGCGTAAAACTTCCAGACTCCGATCGCCATATACTCCTTCGATTTGCTGCTGGCAGCAGGCGATCGCAAAATCGTTCAGATCTTCTGGCTCAATGCCATATAAATCATGAAATACCTCTGGCTCAACCCGGCAGAAGCGAGGACGAGTGGCATAAATCCGACATTCACGGGTGTCATGGTCAAAATTGATACACCAACCACCTTCTCCAACCATGCTTAAGTAAAGGGCTAACTCATCTGGCAGCAGGTACGTTTCCAGATCGGGTCTTTCAGTTGGGTCTAGATGACAGCACGCACCACAATTTTTGACACAATGCCAGGTTGCCATAGGTAACAGTTACGTAGAATAGGGGGATAGAAGGTATTAAATAGCGGGACACTGTAGTTCGTTTGTCCAGCGGTCAGGTTTGTCCAGTAATTTAGTCTGCCCAAACATTGCACCTCGACAGGCAACCTGAAATTTTGGACCAGTCAATTCCAGGTCAGTCAATTCTGGGTCAGTCAATTCTGGGTTAATGTAACTTTAGCTTAGTCAGTTCTGTCCCCAAACAAGGAAATGGCGCTCGTCGGGGAGAACTGGAACTACTGCTAAGGAAGGGTTGCAAGCTTCGTATAGTTTTGTTAAAAACTTTAAGAATGGTGCCAGAGGTCGATACAATTAGCTCTTGGCATTAGAAATTTAACAAAGCGTTTGACTGACGATTCAGCTTCGGAGGGGTAATGGATTTCATTTCTGATCTGTTTAGCGTGTTCGGCGGCATTAACTGGGAAGCGATCGTCCAGCTTACGATGGTGGCGGCAATCATGATTGCAGGCCCAGTTGTGATCTTCTTGCTGGCAGCCCGTGGTGGTGACCTCTAGGTTTTAATTCCATCACTTTAGATTGAGCGCATTCGATGGGGTATCCCATTGGAGTGGTGAAAAACTTTATAGACTTCGAGAGAGTAGTGATAAGCCCGGCGTAAGTCGGGCTTTTTTATCGGCTAAAGCGCATTTACAGTCGTCGTCGTTACAGTAGTCGTAATGTTTGCTGGGTTGGGTGATACGAGGATGGAACTATGGACGTGAGCAACGCGGTATTGCTGCTTGCCAGTTTGCTTGCCTTCTACCTTGCCTGGAATGTTGGGGCAAATGATGTTGCCAACTCGATGGGCACTTCAGTTGGGTCGGGGGCAGTGACGTTGCGACAGGCATTGCTCATTGCGGCGGGGTTAGAATTTACCGGCGCGGTGTTCTTTGGGCAAAACGTTGCCGCCACCTTGACCACCAAAATTGCCGATCCCCAATTGTTTGTGTCACTGCCTCAGCTATTGCTGTTGGGGATGCTAGCTGTTTTAATCACCTGCGGCATCTGGATGAATCTGGCAACAGTTTTAGGATTGCCGGTATCTTCGTCCCACGCGATTGTGGGTGCGATCGCGGGTTTTGCTTGTGTTGCTGTCGGCTCCCAGGCAATTGCTTGGTCGTCACTGGGGGTCATTTCGCTGACCTGGATTGCGACCCCCGTGGTCAGTGGCGCGATCGCAGCACTATTTTACTGGGTCATCAAACGCTGGATTTTGGAACATCCTGAGCCTGTGAAACAGCTACAGGAGTGGATTCCCTGGCTGAGTGCGGTGTTGTTTGGCATTCTTGGTATTGTGGTTTTGCCGGTTGTGAGCCAACCGCTCCATCACTGGTTGACTGTGCAACTGGGACTGCACATTCCCCCCCATGATCTGCCGCTGGGGATTGGGGCGCTCGCTGCGATTGCTTTTACAACTTACAGTTGGCGGCAGTTGAGACAGGTGACACAGGGACGGTGGCAGGACGGCCATTCGCTGGAACGTTATGCTTCTGTCTCAAATCAATCCCAACTAATGGTGATTGAGTTACTGCTGGCCCGGTTCCAACTTTTGAGTGCCAGTTTTGTTGCTTTTGCCCACGGTGCCAATGATGTGGGTAATGCCGTTGCCCCAATGGCGGCGATCGCCTACATCCAGCAAACGGGTTTTGTCCCCCAAAGGGGAATGACTGTGCCATTGTGGGTGTTGGTACTTGGTGCAGCAGGGATCGTGTCAGGATTGGCCGTATGGGGCAAGAAGGTGATTACTACAGTCGGTGAAGGAATTATTTCACTGCAACCCAGCGGTGGATTCTGTGTGGAACTGGCAACCGCGACGACTGTTTTGTTGGCATCTCGGATGGGTTTACCCGTTTCAACGTCTCATGCGTTGGTGGGTGGGGTTGTAGGGATTGGCTTAGCTCAAATGACCACCATCAGCTTGTCAACGTTGCGATCAATTGGAGTGGCCTGGGTGGTCACCATTCCATTATCAGCACTACTAAGTGGCATCGTTTTTATTATGCTCCGTTGGCTTGTACAGCTTTTCTAATCAATTGCTTTTCTAATCAGTTAAGTAGATGGTCGTAAATAAACAAAGCTTTTCGTAGGATGGGATAGCGATCGCGTAGCTTATGCTGTCAAAGGGTTTGGTGTGTTATAGCTACGCCTAACCCATCCTATTTTGAATTAGAGCTACCTACTGACAGCTTAATCCCTACAAAGAGTGGGCTGTTGCAGACAGAATAAGCGCTGTTTCAAAGAAAAATATTCGGAAAAATAGTTCAAACAGCAGAATTTTATTTAACGCGGTATAAGAAGCTTATTTATCCTAATAAAGAGTTTGGGTCGTAACTGCCTGCAAATTCCTGATTAAACGACTGTGTCAGTGTTACGCTGAACGAAACACATCTTAATAGTTGGTCTTCCTTTCCTCGTTGTATCGCCTGCTTTGTTTGTAAGCTTTAAGTTTTTCCCTGTTTAATGGTTCATTTTTAGAAATGAAGGGTAACGTGGGAACGGATTGAAATTTTGCCACAGTGTACATTTAGATAATGCAATAGCTTGATTGGGAACACTGAATGACAGTTAGACGATGGTGAATGTTGAATTCACAGAGATTGGTATGTTAGAGGAAACCATTCATGGGGCAACTGGGCGATCGGTCAGAAATGGGAACTGAGGATGCTCGGGCAGTTGAAATGATCCTGCAATCGGTCACTCAGGATCTCACGAGCCTTCATCAAGGATTAATTGTTCAGCTTTCTCAGGAGGTATCACGGCTGCAGACGGAAAAGGTGCGTCTGATGTCGGATATTGAGAAACTACAGGCGTATCATCGCGCACTACAATCGAAACAACTAGAGGCTTTATCGCAGCAGCAAGTGGCCCAACAGCAGGTGTGGGCCAAGCAACTGGCACAACTTCTGGCGGTGCATCTTCAATCCCAAATTGCCGAACGGTTGAACCAAATTGCTGCCACCAATCAGGTTGGGGCAGTTACCAGTTCGCCGATGCTGCCCGCAACCAACAACCATAGCGAAAATGCTCACCGCCTGCTGGCATCGTTAGATTCTACGTTTAGCAGTACGTTTAAGGCACTACAGCGAGAACTGGACAGCTATCAGAGTTCTCTCTACCAGCAGCTCGATCGCATGCAGTCCTTAGAGCAGCAAGGTGAGGCGATTTTAGAGGCGTTGATTGGTCGCTTACGTGAACAGTTGCAGGCAGAATCCACTCGTTTGCCTGCGGTGCCAGCTACGCCTGTCCGGGAAACGGGCTATCTGTCGGGAACGGAGGCTCGATTCCCGGCATCATCTCCTAATTATCCCTTGCCACCGGGGAATGGTTATCCGTTACCGCCTGACTCATCCTATGATGCGCCCACACCTCCCTATCCGTCGCCAGAAGCCCGTTATCAAACTCTTGCAGGGAATGGTGTGCCGCCTTCGTTGAGCGATCGCCCAGTTACTCCCTATCCACCGTCATCAGCAGAGTTACCGACCTCCTCGCAAACATCACCTCAATTGTCTGTGC
>CAZGDE010000422.1:0-6360 GCA_964524315.1 uncultured bacterium | reverse complement strand
ATGTAGGACAGAAAAACTGGGATTACCACAATTACGGGCCCCAGCGTAAATAAAAGTGAGTCGGCCTTGGCTGGAACAGTGTCTTCCTTAAAGATCAGCTTGAGGCCGTCTGCAACTGGTGCCAATACCCCCAGAGGCCCAATGAATTCAGGGCCAATCCGCTGTTGCGCAGCAGCGGAAATTTTCCGCTCTAACCAGACTGTTACGAGCACACCTACTGTTGCGCCAATAATCATCAGCAACATCGGCAAAGGCATCCAAATTGCTTTGGCGGCACCTGCGGGTAGTCCCAAATCTATGAGGGACTTAACAAACGTTTCCTGTAAGTCGATTCCTGCGTTCATTTCCTACCTGGCTCACGCGATCGCTTGGATTAAATTGGAATTTTCCCGTAAAGACATCTTTACATTGTGTATGCGTCATTAGTATATCGCTCGACAGTAGCTGCGAGATACCTGACAAATATCAATAATTAAACACAAAAGCATAGACCAGCCGTGATGGCTGCAACAAACCAACAAAAAAGAAGCCCCCAGAACCAAGAATCTGAGGGCTGGAGTTCCTGAAAATCGTCACTACCATAATCGTGACAAGGTATTCCTGGAAGTGCAAGGGGGGTTTCGCCCATCATCCAGGTAAAAAATAGCATAGGGCACAAGAAACAGCCTACTTTTTCGGCTCAAAGCACATCATTGAGGCCCAGACCGCTTCCCGCCACACCAGGGCTTTTGAGGCAAAACGTAACTCCTACCGCTTCTCAATAGGCACATAGGGAGCATCGTGTAGACCTGTATAAATTTGCGTTGGGCGGAAGATGCGATTTTCGCCTAACTGTTCTTTCCAGTGGGCTAACCACCCAGCCGTGCGGGAAATGGCAAACACAGGTGTGAATAGATCAGTGGGGATACCCAGTTTGCTATAAACCAGACCTGAGTAAAAGTCGACGTTGGGATAAATACCTTTCTCGCCCAACCGTTCTTCAACAGCCTGTTCCAGTTCTACGGCCACATCGTAGTATTTATCGCGGCCATACTTTTCAAATAACTTCTCCGCCAGTTGTTGCAGAATCGTCGCCCGTGGGTCTTTCACCTTATATACCCGGTGTCCAAAGCCCATGATTTTGGCTTTACCAGTCAACTGCTTCTCCAACCAGGGGCGCACATTTTCCACCGAACCAATCTCTTCCAGCATCAGAATCACCTCTTCGCTGGCTCCACCATGCAATGGCCCTGCTAAGGTACCAACCGCAGACGCAACAACGGCATAGGGATCAGTCAGGGTTGAAGCGGTTACCATAGCCGAAAACGTCGAGGCGTTGATGGTATGTTCGGCATGCAAAATCAGGCTGACATCAAAAATATGGGCAGGGAGCGGATCCGGCTCCCGCTCATTCAACATATACAAAAAGTTGGCAGCATAACCCAAGTCATCGCGCGGTTGTACCGGGTCATTTCCCTTACGCATCAGTTGGAAGGCGGCCACCATTGTGGGAATTTTGGCTAACAGGCGAATCACCGCTTCCCGAATATAGGCAGGGTCATCCAAAGCCCGTTTGGAATAGAACAACCCCAGCGCCGCCGCACAGGCTTGTAACGCATCCATAGGATGACCGCTTTCAGGAAAGCATTTCATCATATCGCGGATGCGATACTTCAAACGCCGATGGTGAGTAATTTCATACTCAAACAGTTCCAACTCTTCTTTAGTGGGTAGCTCGCCCCAAATTAAAAGAAAAGCTGTTTCGAGGAAATTACTCTTATCGGCAAGCTCCCCGATAGGAAGCCCCCGGTACTCTAGAATGCCGCGCTGTCCATCGACAAAGCTGATGCTGGATTGGGTGGCGGGAATACCTTCTAGTCCTGCCCTATATTCGCAGACAGTCATGATTTTACCGTTAACTCAAAATTAGGTCTAATCAAGGTAGCGTATCAGGAATCTGAAAACTGTATCGTCCTAGTCCTGACTCGATTTATCTTCTCAAAGAAGTTTTAAGGCACCGGATATGAAACGAGGGTGTCTGGATCAACCATAACCTTAGTGATGTCTATGTAACAAGTGATATCTATGTAACAAGTGATGTCTATGTAACAAGTGATGTCTATGTAACAAGGTCGCGCGATCGCTCCACAATTGCAATCTTTGTGACTAATGCACAAAAAATTGTCACTTATCATAAAAAATGATTACTATAAGATTAGAAAGTTTTTACTACTGAGCACACTTCATTGCTTACTTGCATAGGTCAGTTTATCCCTTTTGGTTCCTGCTATTTGCCAGGGGGGGATAGGCTGGCTTTTTTTATTCTTGAAAATTAGGAGTTTTATGACGCAAAGACGCTCTCACCGTAAACCGCTATCTGATGCTAATGCAGAAACCGGTTCATCGAAGGTGCGATCCGAACGAACACGAACATTACGGGAACACTTACGCTCCGAATTCGCCAGTCTCCACAATAGTGGGCATCACCGTTCTCATCATCCCAGCCTGACCAGCTTAATTGAACGTGATGCGCCTCTGCAATCCCACAGTAGTTTAGTGCTTATGTATGGTCCCTTCCAGGCAGAAATGATGCCTCAGGCAGGGCAGGGAGTGGCTTCCTGGTTAAAAGAATGTGTTCATAGACATGGTATCCCCAGCTTAGTTCGCTTTGATTACCGCCACCGGGCCCAGATATTTCGGCGTGACCAATTTCAGCCCTGGTTAGAATCCCTCCTTGCAAAAGTTCCCAGTTAGGCTGGCGCTTTAAATAAACAACACAATTGCAAAATGAGCCGTTGCCTATATAGAACTGATTGCCGTTTATCCATGCAGCGAAACGCCTGACTGACGGAAAAACATTTCAGGAACGTGCATTTCAGCCTGGGTAGAGTTTTGACCAAATACTTATTTTCTTGATTTTGCCGCTAAACTCGCCCCTCCACATTCCGTTGGTTAATCGGGTACACCCATTGCAATCAAGCCATCAGCAATAACACGCGACGCTTCAATCGGTAATTCTACCGCAGCGCCCAGATTCAACCTGAGTCTGGGCGCTGTTGTGTTTTGGCAAAAGAGTATTCACGGGAACTTCATATATCTCTAATCAGAAAAATTCTTTAGAAGAAGCAACTAAACTAAAACCAGAGGTATTCAGTACAATCCCGTATATTTCTGAATCAGGCTTAAAGCATGCATGAACGCCCTTCCAACCAGCGATCATTTACCTGCTTCAACAGGTTCAGACAGAATATCTTTGCCAGTTCAATCTGGCCAGTTGATTCATCCCTGTTGTTGATCGTCCTATGCAAACCCTTAAACTATCCTCTAACCTATCCGCCGATATTCGCTACACCATTACTCCCAACGGAGATGGGGTAAATTTAACCATCTGGGAACCAGCGCGCGAGAATGATGTCAGGGTGAAGCCGTTTCTTTTCAAAGTTAACCATCGTCTACCATCAAGCGCGGCCGCCGAAAAAGTATTAAGTGATTACCGTGCTACACTTCGGTGATTTCCCGGACAAGGGAAGGCACCTTTACTGGAATCCTATAAATAAGTTGGAAGCGCTACGGATGATTCTGTAGCGCCAAAACTGATAACAAATAAGTCAGAGCTATCCTGGTACGTCACTTATGGCAATTTGGTTGGGTCAATAATTTTTTGACGGTTTTTAGCGTTATCGGAAACACTTTCATGGGGAATGCTTCTGATAATCCAGCCAAATTGGCTACATGGTTTTCCAGTTCCAAATATTTACAGACGCTATGCTGGGCAAAATCCTTGGGGGGCGCTACCAAATTGTTCGCCATTTGGGTGGGGGCGGCTTTGGACAAACTTATCTGGCAGAAGATTTACATCTGCCCGGTCAGCCTACCTGCGTCGTGAAGCAGCTCAAGCCCCGGATGACAAACCCGGAGGCTTTGCAGACTGCACGTCGGTTATTTGATACGGAGGCACAGGTACTTTACAGTCTGGGAAATCATGACCAGATTCCCCGGCTTTTTGCCCATTTTGCTGAGGATCGGGATTTTTATCTCGTCCAAGAGTTTATTCCGGGAGAAGTTCTCAGTCAAGAGCTAAAGGTCCGTAAACGCATGCCTGAGAACGAGGTCATTCACCTCATTCAGGAAATTCTCAGTGTGCTGGAATTTGTCCACCAGCAGCAGGTAGTACATCGTGACATCAAACCCTCCAACTTGATGCGGCGGCAGAGCGATCGCCGCATTATTTTGATTGACTTTGGTGCTGTCAAGCAAATTGGTATCGATGCCTGCGATACGCCCGATCTTGCCAGCGTGACGATCGCTGTCGGTTCATCGGGTTACATGCCCAACGAGCAGTTAGCAGGCAAGCCGCGCTTCGCCAGTGATATCTATGCCGTCGGCATGCTGGCCATCCAGTGTTTGACGGGCATCTATCCGAAGAAACTGAAGGAAGACCCCAAAACAAGCGAAATCATTTGGCGGGACCAGGTGCAGGTGAATCCAGATTTTGCCGACATCCTGGATGGCATGGTGCGTTACGACTTCCGCCAACGGTACCCCTCAGCGGGGGAAGCCCTGGAAGCACTGAAAGAGCTAAATCGGACAAGCTCCGTCGCAACCTTACTCTCTGAGCAAACGTTAGTTAGTTTTGATGGTCACCTTGCCTGGTTAGAACGGGGTGATGAGTTATTCCACCTGCAACGGTATAAGGACGCGATCGCTGCTTATGATCGAGTAATCCAGGCCAAACCAAACGATTACCTCGCCTGGTTCAAGCGGGGAATTGCTCTGGAAAACTTGAAACACTACGACGAAGCCGCAGCATCCTACGAACAGGTAGTTTTACTCCACCCAGACGATTACCTGGCCTGGTATAAGCGTGGGTCTGCCCTGGAATTGCTCCATCGGTATCAGGAGTCGTTGCCCTGCTACGAGCGGGTCGTACAGTTGCAACCCGATAATTACTGGGCCTGGCATGACCGGGGCAAGGTGCTGGAAGCGATGCAGCAATACGACCTGGCTATTGCTTCCTACGATCGCGCCGTGCAGCTGAAACCCGATTTCCAGCTAGCGATTGACAGCCGTAAGCGGGTATTAAGTCGTTTGAGTCGGGTGGATACGCTCTACCACTTACAACATTACGACGAAGCCGTTGCCTCCTGCGATCGCGCCATCCGGGAAACCCCCAATGATCCGATTCCCTGGCTCATGCGGGGCATGGCTATGGAAAACCTGAACTGCCCCGAACAGGCCATTGCGGCCTATGATCGCGTTGTGGAAATTCAACCTGATGACCATGTTGCCTGGTTCAAGCGAGCAACCGTCCTGGAGAAATTGCAACGCTATGAGGAAGCCGTTGCCTCCTATTACCGGGTAGTACAAATCCAGCCAGATAACTACTGGGCCTGGAACGACCGGGGCCGACTGTTGGAAAAATTGCAGCGGTATGAAGAAGCGATCGCTTCCTACGATCGTACTGTGCAACTAAAGCCCGATTTTCAAGCTGCCGTCGAAGGGCGCAGACGGATGTTGGGACAGTTACAACAGGGCATGATGGCCCCACCGGAATTGCCTGAGGATGAAACAGTAACAGTAGACTCCACAGACTCCACCGGCATTGCCGACCAACCAACCTCGAACTTGCCGGAACAGACAACAGCGTCCTTCCAGCCACCCAATTTACAAGCCCTATTAGTCAGTTACAAACAACGGCTCCAAGAACAATCAACGGTTGCGGGAGAATCAACCTCTGCCGATGAAACCTTTGTCCGGCAACACCCCATAGACAACTACCCAGTTAAGCCAAACAATCCAGAGCAAACTGCACCCTGCAATCAGGACGAAACCACGATTAGTTTGCTGGAGCCCTGCCGCGATCTCCCCCCGTTGGAAACTGGAAACTTGAGTTCGGTAGCACAACCCAGCACCCAAGTACCGCTAACCGATGACCAGTGGGTGCAAAAGGGCCACGCGATGCAGGCACAACGTTGCTATGAAGAGGCACTGCATGCCTATGAACAGGCCGCTCAGTTACGTCCGGACAGAGCCGATCTCTGCTACTGGCAGGGAAATGTATTGGTCGCCTTGGGACAGCATGAGCGGGCGATCGCGGCCTATCAACAAACTCTGGAACTGCAACCACAACATACTGCCGCCTGCTGCCGTCTGGGCGGAGCCTATGCCCATCAAAAACAACACGATAAGGCACTGCAATGTTTTGAACAGGCCCTGCAATTAAATCCCACCAGCCATCTAGCCTGGTATTGGAAAGGACGGGTGTTATGCGAACTAAAACGCTATCCTGAGGCTGGGTTGGCTATGCAACAGGCGATCGCCCTAAAACCCAACTTTCAACCAGCCATGCAAGATTGGCAACGTTTACAGGTACGGTTACAA
>CAZGDE010000421.1:0-6399 GCA_964524315.1 uncultured bacterium | reverse complement strand
AATGATTAAGCGGCTTGCAGCCTCTCCTCAAGATGTCAAATAGGCTCTATAGAGCTTGAGTTGAATGCTAATAATTTAACTGACTTGCCAACATCCTTGGCGAATCGTTACTTAGCTATCCTGGAACTCGATGATAATCCCCTAAATCCTGATCTTGCTGCTGCTTATGAGCAAGGCACTGAAGCTGTTATGCAGTACTTACGGGCAAGAGCAGAGGGAGACGTGACGCTAAATGAGGCAAAACTGATTTTGGTGGGTGAGGGAGAAGTTGGCAAAAGTTGTTTATTGGGAGCATTGCGGGGAGATGAATGGGTCGAGGGTCGCCCCACAACTCATGGGATTGAGATTAAGCCTGTCATTGTTACCGCTCCTGCTGATGAAACAGAGATAACGCTAAATGGTTGGGATTTTGGCGGACAGCGGGTCTATCGTCCGACGCATCAGTTATTTTTTAGTTCCTCTGCGGTTTATCTCGTGGTGTGGAAGCCGCGGGAGGGGCCACAGCAGGGGTTTGTCAAAGAGTGGATTACGCTGATCAAACACCGAGAACCCGATGCAAAAGTGCTGGTGGTGGCAACCCACGGTGGTCCCGGACAGAGACAGCCGGATATCGATCGCCAGGAATTAATTGACTTGTTTGGCAACGATATCATTGTTGATTTCTTTCACGTTGATAGTCGGCTTGGTACTGGTATTACCGAGTTGAGAGAAGCGATTGCTACTGCTACCGCTAACCTACCCGGTATGGGGCGTAAGGTTCCGACCAAATGGCAATGTATTCGGGAAGCATTGGAGGAATCTGGCAAAACCCATTTGCCCTACAAGGATGTGATTGCTCTCTGTGAAGAACAGGGGCTGGAAGGCTTTGCTGCCGAACTGTTCGTGCGGGTATCTCACACGTTGGGATATTTGATCCACTACCATTACGACCCCATCCTGCGAGATATTGTCATTCTCAAGCCCGACTGGTTAGCCAAAGCCATCAGCTTTGTTTTAGATGACGAAACCACCCGTTGCCGCAACGGACTGGTTGAATTTGACCATCTCAGCCAGATCTGGAGCTATCCCCCCTTTGCCGGAGAAGTAGGCTATCCCAAAGCCCTCCATCCGGTATTTCTGAGGCTGATGGAACGCTTCGATCTGTCCTACAAAGTCGTGCTTGATCCTGCTTCTAGGGAAGAAAGCACCACCAGTTTGATTGCCCAACTGGTGCCTGACAATCGCCCAGAGCAACTACCCCATTGGGACGAACAACCAGAAGCGGGAGACAGACAACAGGTGCAACTTTGCCGCATTGTGGACGATCGCGGTCAGAGTGCGAATGCCGAAGGGTTGTTCTATCAACTCATTGTGCGTCTACACAAGTACTCACTGGGACGCACCAACTACGAAAACAGTGTTCACTGGCAACGGGGCTTAATGCTCGACAACGACTACAACGGTCGCGCCTTACTGGAACATATTAGCAACGATGTCAAAATCACCGTCCGAGCTGCTTACCCAGAACGGTTTCTTGCTTACCTCACAGAAGAAGTGAAATGGCTGGTTGAGAGTTTCTGGGAAGGCTTGCACTGTAACGTCATGGTTCCTTGCATTGCTCCCTGTGGGATGAACGCTCCCGGACACGGACTCTTTGAGGTGCAAAAACTCATCGAAAGCAAAAAGAAGAACCGCCCTGAGTTTCCCTGTTCTATATCGGGTTGTGATGAGTGGCAAAACATTGACCAACTGCTGAATAATGCCCCAACCACGCCTCCACCATCCCAAAGCATCGGCTTAGAACAATTCCGAACAGTCTTTAAAGACGAACTAAAGGTGATTCGGGAGGATTTGGTGACGCTCGATCGCCACGATCAAGAACGATTTCAGGCGTTATCGCAAGAACAACGTGTCATCATGAGCCAAATCGATCAGCAGTTTGCCTACCTGATGCAAATGCTTACCGACGAAGCCAAAGATGGTCCCCGATTGTTCAGCTTCAAACCTGTTGATCCGGGATTTTTAGATCGCCCCAAATGGATCAGCGAAAAATTTCAACTCACCCTCTGGTGCGAACATTCGCGTAAACCACTTCCATCTTTGAATCCTTCTGGCAGCAAGCAGGGAGTTTATGAACTGGAACTCAACCGTGAATGGTTTACTAGAGCCGTTCCCTACTTCAAATTCGTGACTGGAACCTTAAGCCTGGTTCTACCCGTTGCTGCTTCCACGACTCAATTCATGCTGGATGATGCCACCTACAAAGGCATTCAAGAGGAATTAGATCTGGGACAAAAAAGTCTTGAGTTTGGTATTAAAGGCAGCAATACCGCTGTCGATTGGCAGACCAAACGGGATTCACGCGAATTTGAGCAGGGCGAAGCCATTTGTGCCCAAAACTCCATGCTCCGCGAACTGCATGCAATGTTGAAGGAAAAAGATCCAGGATTTGGCGGATTGGTGCGAGTGCAGAATAAACGCCGAGAATTCCTCTGGGTTCATTCAGATTTTGTAAATGAGTACTAATCAATCTCCAGAAAGTTGCTGATGTGGAGAAAAGAAGTCTCATTTTTATGGGCGATACTGGATTCGAACCAGTGACCCCTTCCGTGTGAAGGAAGTGCGCTACCACTGTGCTAATCGCCCTGGGGTTTTCAGTTTATCATGATTGTTCATCCTGTGGGCATTCATTCCATAAGTTCGTTGTTTGGCGAAGACTGGTGAAATCGCCATTTCCTAGAATCAAGTGATCCAATATGGGTATGCCCAGGAATTGCGCCCCGGCCAGTAATTGGCGTGTGAGATGAATATCCTCATTGCTAGGTTCCAAGCTTCCAGAGGGATGATTATGGGCAACGATCGCCCGTGTCGCTCCACTTTTCAACACCTCTCGAAAAATGTCACGGGGATGGGCGAGGGTTTCCGTTGCTGTCCCAATCGTAATGACCTGTGTTCCCAGTAACCGATGCTTGACATCAAGCAGCAGAATGGCAAATCGTTCCTGGGGTTGCCACATCAAGTCATGGCTGAGGGCCGCAGCGGCAATGGCCGGATCATCAACAATTGTTTTTTCAGCAGGGCGAGACTGATAGACTCGTTTCCCTAGTTCGATCGCAGCCAAAATCGTCGTTGCCTTAGCAGGCCCAACACCAGAAATTTTGGTTAGTTCGGGGATGCTGACTTCGCGTAGAACGGACAGTGGGTCGCGCTGATGTCTACCCAACTCCTGCAAGATATATTGACCTAAACCAATGGCTGAGAGTTTTCCCGATCCCTGCCCTGTGCCCAGGAGGATGGCGATCAGTTCTGCCGTAGCCAAATTTTTCGATCCGCAGGTCATCAAACGTTCACGCGGACGCTCGTTCGCAGGCATATCTGCGACTTTCAAGCTGTATGTCATGCTGCACCCAGAGTCAATCAAAACAGGGAAATCCGCAGGGCCTCATCCCCGTCGCTGCTTCGGCAGGAAGGAGCAAGAACCCTGGTCTAGTTAGTTATCCCTGGGAGAATAGATGGAGCAACATTTCTTTGCAAAACATCGCAAATTGATTTCAGATGGTATGAAAATGACGGCAAGAATGGGAATACTAGGCGAAACATCTACTGAAACAACCGCTCTATATGATTCCCCCACATAACATCGCTCGTGTTCGGCTTGAAGATCTGATTGAGCAGATTCTGCTCTCCCAAACGGTGACGCAGGCCGATCGCTACCAAGTAATGCTGGCTTTGTTGGCTGATGCCGTGAGCCATACGGAACTGATTTTGATTAATCGGCTCCTTTATGGAGTCCGGAAAGGATTGCTAAAGCTGGCAGACTAAGCAACCTTGCCACTTATCTATCGGGTACTTATCTGTCGAGTAGATGTAACGTAGATCCCATTGCTTGAGCGGATTTGAGAGCGTCGCCTCTTATCCCCTGGCTTGCAGAAGATACCTTTTCCGGTGGCTATGTCGGGAGCGATCGCCCTCCGACAAAAATTTAATTCAACACTGAGAAGCCTCGCTGGGCATCATTACCACCGAGTTACTGTTGGGATGATTTGATGAGACCCATTGACCAACAGTAACTCGATCATCGCAACGAATTAATTACGGGTTAATTACGGGCAACCCCATCCTGACGCGCGGCTCGCTGTACCGCAGCGGCTACGGCAGTTGCAACCCGTTCATCAAATACGGATGGGATGATGTGTTCCCGATCTAAATCGGTAGGTTTGACGAGGGAGGCGATCGCCTGGGCCGCTTCAAGATACATAGTGGTGGTAAAGCTAGACGCACGGCAATCTAACGCACCCCGGAACATGCCGGGAAAGGCAAGTACGTTGTTTATCTGGTTTGGATAGTCACTGCGTCCGGTTGCCATGACTGCCACATCATTGACGACCAATTCGGGTTGAATTTCAGGGATGGGGTTTGCCATTGCAAAGACAATGGGATCTTTCGCCATTGAGCGCACCATTTCTGGTGTCACCACACCCGGCGCACTGACCCCCAGAAATACATCACTGCCGCGCATCGCATCTGCCAGAGAACCACTCTGGGCGACGGCAAATTCACGTTTTTGGGGGTTCAAGTCCGTGCGATCATGGGACAAGATACCTTTGGAATCGCACAAAACGATCTGTTCCACTCCGGCTTTAGCCAGTAAGCGGGCGATCGCCACCCCCGCTGCCCCGGCTCCGTTAATGACGATTTTGACCGCTGCCATTGACTTCCCAACCAGTTTCAGAGCGTTGATCAGGGCGGCCAGGGAGACGATCGCCGTACCATGCTGGTCATCATGAAATACGGGAATGTCCAGTTCTCGTTGCAGGCGTGTTTCAATTTCAAAACAACGGGGTGCGGCAATGTCTTCCAGGTTCACCCCACCAAACACGGGGGCAATATTTTTGATGGTTTCAACAATGGCATCCGTATCCTGGGTTGCCAGACAAATGGGAAAGGCATCCAGGCCACCAAACTGCTTAAATAGGAGCGCTTTCCCTTCCATCACGGGCAGGGCACCCGCCGGGCCTAGATTTCCCAAACCAAGGACAGCACTACCATCGGTAACGATCGCCACCGTGTTTTGTTTGATCGTGAGATTGTAAACCTCATCGGGATTTTCGGCGATCGCCAGACAAATTCGCCCTACCCCGGGGGTATAGGCCATTGCCAGATCTGCCTGTCCCCGGAGTGGAATGCGGCTTTCTACCTTAATCTTGCCGCCTTGATGCAGTTGGAAGGTGCGATCGTAAACGTTCAGTACCTTAATTTCGGGTAACGCTTTCACCGCGTCCACAATCGTTTCAGCATGTTCGGCACTGGCCGCATCTACGGTAATATCCCGCACCGAGATCTGGCGTGTTTGTTCGATCAGGTCAATTTGCCCCATACTACCGCCCAGGGTAGAAATGGCTTTGGTGACACTCGCCAGCATACCGGGACGGTTAGGCACCTGAAACCGAATGGTAAGGCTGAAACTGGGATTGGGGGTGAGATTGGTCATAGCGTCCGCCAGGATGGATGGTGAGGTGTAAATAGTGATAACAGTTACAAAAATGCCCTGTCAGAGCAAATCAGTAACAGACCTTAGCACATCGTCTGATCGATAATTGTTACCAGATCAGCAAATAACGCTCCACCTCAATTGCGATTCATTGCTCCGGTCTCCCCTCCCCATTCAGACACTTGCAGATCTGGCTACATGGAAATGTTGCTCCAGAACCACTATGCCTAAGCTAAGACCATCCCATCCAAGGATTTTTGATGGACAGCACAGTGCGAAACCAGGTATTTCTGCTGCGATGGCTTGTGGCAACGACGTTAGGATTTTCAGGTGGTATTGCGATCGCCTCTGGGCTGCCGGGGATGTCTGCTGATCTTGAGCAGGGGCTAATCGTTTCAGGCTTGTTGGGGGCGATGACGCAGGCGTGGGTGTTAAAAGACTACATTGCCAAGTCGTATTGGTGGATTCCATTCACAATGGTGGGATTTTTGTTGGGTAGCGGTTTGAGTGTCGTGGCGCTGTTTGGTTCAATGTTCCTGGGTATCGGCATCATTGGCATGGCTTCACCGGGAATAGCCATACCGGGAATATTTGGTATGGCGATCGCGGTTGCCCTCTTTGGAACTGGGGTGGGACTAGTACAATGGCTGCTCCTCGGACTGCACTGTTCTAAATCAGGTGGTTGGGTTCTGGTCAATACGATCAGTTGGGCTGTTGGTGGTGGTGCGGCGGTGCTGGTAACGAGTATTCTCGGCATCTTACCCGATGAGTCCAATACGGCTTCGGCGATCGCATTCGTGGCCGTTGCCACCAGCGTTGTTGGAATGATGACTGGCAATTCACTGGGTACGATTTTGTCCAGTCGCCCACCCGTACCACATGAGTAATACCGTTTTATCGCCATCGCCAAGTTAAACGTGGTAGAGACG
>CAZGDE010000420.1:5373-6411 GCA_964524315.1 uncultured bacterium | reverse complement strand
CTTCTGGGAAGTGTCACAAGCCCCAATAGCTTGAGTTGAAATACGGTTATTCCAGACCCAATTCCCGTTTCAGGAGTTCGATCGACTTGGTCACAATAAAATTCTCACAACAGATGAGTTGGGGTGGCCGGATGAGATCGTTGCGGGCAGTTGCGATCGCCTGTTTAACCGCAGGCGCACTCCCCTGGTCGCTGATGATGGTCTGGGCACTGCGCACGATCGCATTCATTTTGTAGGTGTCCCCTAGCTGGGCCGTCATCACTAGCAAATCATCACCTCGCAAACTGTGGATGATCACTTCTGCAACCCGGACTGTTTCGGCACTAAGGCTGACAATACCCAGACAGTTTCCTTTTGGCAACTGTTTAATTAACTTAATTTCTGACTCAAAGTCATAAATATCAACGGGGATGACCCGGACTGACTTGGGCGCGGCGATCGCCTCTGCCTGAGCAATAAAGTAACGACTGGTAACCACCGTCCCCGAGCGAGTTTGATCCAACACCTGCCCCAACTCTTCCATTGGTACCAGTTGAATGGGAATATTCAACGCCCGTTCCAGATCCCGAACAATGACCTCGCCAGCTTCAATGTCATGGTTGGGAGCCGTTACCAACACCTGGGCACTACAGCGCAAGCGCCAATCGATTTCAGCCAGAAACAGTTCCCGTGCCTGGTTGAGGGAACACCCCTGCTTCAATAAATCATCCAGGCTGTTTTGCACGACTCGATAGGCTTCAGGATGCTGGTCTAAAACAGGGGATTTCACCTTAGAACCCCCATCATGTACCTGATCCCGTACATAAATCCCCGATCCAGCCTGAGCATCCACCACCCCGGCTTCTTCCAGTTGGCGGTAGACCTTACTGATAGTGTTGCGGTGTAACCCCGTCTGCATGGCTAATTGGCGGGTGCTGGGCAGACGGTGCCCTGGGGGAAACTGCCGCGAGGCAATGGTAAATAAGATCTGGTTGTAGAGTTGGGTAGATGCCGGAATATCGCTGTGTAGCACACCATCCGCGAGTCGCAACCCCAGCG
>CAZGDE010000420.1:0-5363 GCA_964524315.1 uncultured bacterium | reverse complement strand
ATCCAAGAACAAGGGAAAGGGATTTGGGACAGGGAGTGTGACAGTTTCCCTATCAACTGCATTATGCTCCCTCTTCCCCCAAATCAGGGTTTAATTCTTAGGATTCCTTTACAAACATGGGGCCAGTAGCCCGAACCGGAATTGCTTCCCGCTCTTGGCCTTTATCTGCCTGGGGTTGACAGCTATCGTTGCATCCTGGAACCTGAAACAGAGGGTAGTGCGGCATGGCAGGCTGGATTGGCACGAAGTTTCAATCCAGCCAACGCTTCATTCACTCTTCGAATCAGCAACGCTGAGCAGAGATGTTGGAGGCAAGACAAAATGACAGAACAGCCAATTCGGGCAGAGTGGGTGAAGGTCACCAATGGGGCATTAGAGATTGATGCTTACCTGGCTGAGCCAGCGGAGTCCGGCACCTTTCCCGGCGTAATTGTCATACAGGAAATTTTTGGGGTAAACTCCCACATCCGGTCTGTGACGGAACGGATCGCCAGGGAGGGTTATGTGGCGATCGCCCCGGCGATTTTCCAGCGCACCGCGCCCGGTTTTGAGGTGGGTTATACCGAGGCAGACACAATTGAGGGCCGTAAACATAAAGACTTGACCACTGCTGCCCAGTTGCTCAGTGATATCCAGGCCGCGATCACCTATTTGCAGACCAAATCTAATGTCAACGGAGACAAATTTGGTGCCATCGGTTTCTGCTTCGGTGGACACGTTGTTTACCTGGCCGCAACCCTACCGGCGATCGCGGCCACAGCTTCGTTCTATGGTGGTGGTATTGCCACGATGACGCCAGGTGGTGGCGAACCAACTGTTACCCGCACTGGAGAAATTACCGGCACTCTCTATGCCTTCTTTGGCACTCAGGATCCCTTGATTCCGAACGACCAGACCAAGCAGGTAGAAGTGGCTCTGCAAGCCCATCACATTCCCCATCGAGTCTTCCGCTATCCAGCGGGGCATGGTTTCTTTTGTGACCAACGGGCAGATTACCATCCCGAATCTGCCGCTGATGCCTGGGAGAAGGTGAAGGAACTGTTTCGGCAAAAGCTGGGGTAGACATTGGTCATCCGTCATTGGTCATCCGTCGTTGGTCATTCGTAGCTGTTACACACAAATAACTAATGACCAATGACAGAACAGTTTTCACCATTGATTTGAGGGGATTGAGGCCATTATAGATTTCCATAAGCAAATATACTTAGCGATTCATTAACATTTAGTCTCTTCCTTTTATAGTTAACCGACAATAAACAGATACGGATAATGCCAGAAAAGTAGAACGTGAAAGGGCGGGTTTTCAATGGGGATGACCTGCCCTGTAATACATGATGAAATTGTCTCTGGCATCGTCCCGATCTGCATTTGCCAAGCATTCCAGCGAGGCAATCAAGGAGGCAATGATGACCGACAGTGATTTTCATGATTTCTTAAAGCGCCAGTTTGCCCATGTGGCGATCGGGGAATTTAAACCGGGTAAATTTGCCGAGGCCCAAGATCTCTACGAACGGGCGGTATCAACCTACAGTCACGGCTTTAAGGGGGCCTATCTATTACAAGAGCCAGGTACCGATCGCGGCATTTCGGTCATCTTTTGGGATTCGGTGGATGACATGGACAGTAACCAGACGGGCGATCGCCACCAGGAAATTCTGAAGAAAATGGCACCCCTATTTGCCCATACGCCAACCACTGCTGTTTACGAGTTGGTTTCCGAGTTTCAACCCAACCAACTGTAGCCGCTGCAATCGTGGGGGTAAGAGGACAAGGGGAACTACGTTAGAACGGTTCCTTCACAAGTTCCTCAAATTGTTCTCTTACCTTCGAGGTGGATGACTGATGCGGGAAGCTTTGCCAGAATTAGAGCCATTTGTTAACGCTAATTTAATGACGCACGCAACATTCCAAACATTCTTAGCAAAGTCCGGTGAAGTAAGCTTAAGCACGGCGATCGCGATTCCCGCACTAGAGCAATGCAGTCTATGCCTGAAGCCAAAGGGGTTCCTTTCCCTTTACTGTCCCTGATTAGCAAGAAACAACGTTCTATTTGCTTGGGGTTAAGGCTCTAGCTTTTATCGGTTCACCTGGACATTTACGTGGGTTAGTTCATCATGCAAACCTTTCTTCCTTCTCCTGACCCCACTAACGACATTTTGCGTTACCGGGATTACCCCTTAGATGCCATTTTTTCGCCTAAGTCCGTAGCAGTAATCGGTGCGACGGAGCGACCGGGTAGTGTGGGGCGGACGGTGTTATGGAATTTGATTAGCAGTCCGTTTGGTGGCGTTGTGTTTCCGGTGAATCCACAGCGTCAGAGCATTTTGGGGATCAAAGCCTATCCCGATATTGCCTCCGTACCTGAACGAGTCGATCTGGCAGTGATTGTGACCCCGGCACCAACGGTTCCCGATGTGATTCGCCAATGTGTGGATAAAGGAGTACGGGGGGCGATCGTTCTGTCTGCTGGGTTTAAAGAGATTGGCGAAGCAGGGATTGCGCTGGAAAAACAAGTGATTGAACAGATCCGGCGGGGCAGAATGCGCCTGATTGGGCCCAACTGTCTCGGTGTCATGAACCCCATGACGGGTTTGAACGCAACCTTTGCTAGTGGTATGGCCCGTCCCGGTAATGTGGGCTTTATCAGCCAAAGTGGGGCGTTGTGTACATCCATTCTGGACTGGAGTTTCCGGGAAAATGTGGGCTTCAGTGCCTTTATGTCGATTGGTTCCATGCTGGATGTGGACTGGGGCGACCTGATCTACTACCTGGGCGACGATCCCCATACCCAGAGCATTGTGATTTACATGGAGTCAATTGGGAATGCGCGATCGTTCCTGTCCGCAGCGCGGGAAGTTGCCCTGACCAAACCTATCATTGTGATCAAAGCGGGGCGGACGGAGGCAGCCGCCAAGGCAGCCGCTTCCCATACAGGTGCCCTGGCGGGAAGTGATGGGGCGCTGGATGCAGCCTTCCGTCGCTGCGGTGTGTTGCGGGTAGATACGATTAATGACCTGTTCAACATGGCCGAAGTTTTGGCGAAGCAACCCCGTCCCAAGGGGCAGCGGCTAACCATTCTGACCAATGCGGGTGGGCCGGGAGTACTGGCAACCGACGCACTAATCCGGCAGGGGGGCGAACTGGCAAAATTGGCACCGGAAACGATCGCCGCCCTGAACGAATTTCTACCGACCCACTGGAGTCACCAGAACCCTATTGATATCCTGGGGGATGCGGATCCAGAACGGTATGCCAAAGCGGTGGAAGTCGTTGCCAAGGATCCCAATAGTGATGGGTTGCTGGTCATCCTGACACCCCAGGCAATGACGGATCCCACCCAGACGGCGGAAAAACTGAAGAATGTTGTGGAAGCGGCTGGTTCAACCCTGAAAAACCGCACCCTCCTGGCAAGCTGGATGGGGGGAGCCGAGGTCGCAGCGGGTGAGGCAATCCTCAACCGGGCAGGCATTTTCACCTTCCCCTACCCGGATACTGCTGCGCAAGTGTTTAACTACATGGCACGCTACAGCTACAACCTGAAGGGCTTATACGAAACGCCAACCTTACCGCAGAGTAGCGAAGACAATCGTTCACTGGCAGCCAGTATCATCGACAAGGTGCGCCAGTCGGGACGAATCCTGTTAACGGAGTACGAATCGAAGCAAATTCTGGCTGCCTATGGTATTCCAGTGGTAGATACCCGTGTGGCAACGTCGGAAGATGAAGCGGTGGAATTAGCCAATCACATCGGTTATCCCGTCGTCTTGAAACTCTATTCCGAAACGATTACCCACAAAACGGATGTGGGGGGTGTGCGGTTGAATCTCCCCGATGCCGAAACGGTTCGAAAAGCTTACGGGGCAATTCAGTCCTCGCTGGCTCAAAAGATGGGTGGATCCGAACACTTCGATGGGGTGACGGTGCAGCCCATGCTGACGCTGGAAGGCTACGAATTGATTCTGGGTAGTTCCCTTGATCCCCAATTTGGCCCAGTGCTGCTGTTTGGTACGGGGGGGCAACTGGTGGAAGTGTTTCGCGATCGCGCCCTTGGTTTACCGCCGCTCAACACCACCCTGGCCCGCCGCATGATGGAGCAGACCCAGATCTTCAAAGCGCTTCAGGGTGTTAGAGGACGTGCCCCTGTGAACCTGACCGAACTGGAGGAATTGCTGGTGCGTTTCAGCCAGTTAGTCACCGAGCAACGCTGGATCAAGGAGTTAGACATTAACCCCTTACTGGCTTCGTCGGAACGGTTGATTGCCCTGGATGCTCGTGTGGTCTTGCATGATCTCAACGTGGCAGAGGCGGATTTACCAAAATTGGCCGTCCGCCCTTACCCGGCGCAGTACATTCAAACCTGGAAACTGAAGAACGATACGGAAGTCACCATTCGGCCGATTCGGCCCGAAGATGAACCACTAATGGTGCAATTCCACCGGACTCTATCCGAGGAAAGCGTCTATTTCCGTTACTTCCACATGGTTGGACTGAAGCAACGCACTGCCCACGATCGCCTCACCCGCATCTGTTTCATTGACTACGACCGGGATCTGGCACTGGTGGCCGACTACACGAACCCACGCACAGGTAACCACGAAATTATCGGGGCAGGTCGCCTGACCAAACAGCATGGGGTCGCCGAAGCCGAATTTTCTATGACGGTGAGCGATCGCTACCAGTGTCAGGGGTTAGGTACGGAACTGCTCGGTCGTCTGGTACAGGTCGGACGGGATGAAGGTCTGGAACGCATTACCGCTGAGATTCTAGCGGAAAACCGCTCGATGCAGCGAGTCTGCGAAAAACTGGGCTTTCAGTTGGCCCCCGTGGAGGACGGTACCGTCAAGGTCGAAATTCAACTCTAAGGGATGAGAATCAAATACGTAGGGGCGTAGCATTTGACAGCAGTTCGGGTGTACTACAGAGAATTTTGCCCGAATGCTACGCCTGTACAGAATTGAGGCAGATAGCGGAAATTATTTGATTCATGGTTCTTGGTTATGCCACCGTTAATCTGCCGAATGCCCCGCCCCTACGATCGCGGTTTCACTACCAGCATTTGATTGCCTCCCTTCTGCAACTCGTAGGGTACGGTTTGAATTTCGCAGACATACCCCTGGCTCGTTAATTGCTGCATCACAGGTTCCAGGTAGGGTGAGGGTTGGAGTGACAGGGTTAACAGGGGAAAGATTCTCACTTCCTGGCAAACCCGAAGCATTTCGCGCATGGAATCGAGGTGAAATTGCTCGGTGAAATGGTCGGAATAAAGAAACAGAAAGTGGGAGCATAACCCCAGTTCATAGGTGCGATCGCCATAGTTTAACTGGGGCAATTCCCCTACCTGGTATCTGCCCTCACGTTTACCC
>CAZGDE010000419.1:0-6414 GCA_964524315.1 uncultured bacterium | reverse complement strand
GTTATGCTGTTGCTAAACCTGCCCTTACAGGTAGTTTATTTTCTAGAAATCTCCTTAAAGATCGCAGCTTAAATAGGACCGAGTATTTTGTCTTCTGAAGGGGCGCACGGCCGTGCGCCCGTACAAGCAAGTATCGAAGTTATTTAATTTTCGTTCCTAAGCTGCTAGATTTTGGGCAACGAAGTCCCAGTTAACCAGGTTATCCAGGAAGTTCTTGATAAACGCCGGACGGGCATTACGGAAATCGATGTAGTAAGCATGTTCCCAAACGTCCAGGGTTAACAGAGGCTTCTGACCATGCACTAACGGATTTTCGGCATTGGGGGTCTTCGTCACTTTGAGGGTGCCACCATCATCGACCAACCAGGCCCAACCGCTACCAAACTGGGTTGCTGCTGCTGTTGAAAACTCTTCCTTGAACTTATCAAAGCTACCGAAGCTGGCATCAATTTTAGCCGCCAGATCACCCGCAGGAGTACCGCCACCACCAGCTTTCAGGCTGTTCCAGAAGAAGGTGTGGTTCCACACTTGCGCCGCATTATTAAATACGCCAGTAAGCGCCGGATCTTTGAAGGAAATTTGAATTACTTCTTCTAACGACTTGCTGGCAAGATCCTTGCCTTCGGTCAGCTTATTGAGGTTGTCGACATAAGCTTTGTGATGCTTGCCATAGTGATATTCAAACGTTTCGGCTTTCATGCCGTATGGCTCCAGAGCATCTATTGCAAATGGTAGGGGGGGCTGTTCAAATGCCATGTGTACTTCTCTCTCTGTTTAGTGTGCGGTTACAGTCTAAAGCCTAGCAGTGAATCTGCGGATTGGTTCACATCGCTGTTTTCCGGGGCTTCGCTCTCAGACCGAATTAAAGTCATTAGAGTCCAGCAGTATGCCAGAAACAGAACTTCATGAAGAATTTTACCGTAAAAAATCAAGTTCGGACTACTACCGAAAGTACCCTGCCCTGGGTTTGGCAAATCGGGGGCACTACGCCGAAGCGAGCCAGGTTGCGAATAATTGAGAAGTGTAATACTACATTATGCAAGAACTAAAGAATTGTATGGGGTGTAAGCTGGCAAACCGTATCCCTTCCTATACTGAAGTTTATTCCCACTCGCTTCATAACTTAATCGGGAGGATCCAGACAATGGTTCACACATACGAGGTCTTAGTTGACATAAAAGAGTTTGAGCAAACTGGTAATGCCTATCACAGTGGCACAACCCGCTACGAGATCGACGCTGAATCAAGGGAAAAAGCCGATGGCATGGCACGGATGCAGGCGCGGCATGAACATCCCGCATGCACGGAATATGACGTGAGAGTAACCCGTCTACTTAGATAAATAGAATTTTACAAAATGACCGTTCAACCAAATTGCAGGTGATTGTTTCTAACTCCACTGATCCCCTTCAATTTGCAGGTGGTTTGTCTTCTATAAGGACTGATAATGGTTAGGGCAACTAATGTCCTAACCATTATTCTATTGGTACGTATTTTTCAGTCAGACGCTCTCTCATTCTCAACGTTGTTCTGTTATGACTTATGGGCTTTATCTGTACGGGATCTTTCCAGTTCCGGGGCCAGAAAATTTAGTATTGATTGGTTTAGATCAGCAACCAGTGCAATTGCAAGTTGTTGATGGATTCGCCTTCCTATACTCTGAAGCACAACAGGAGCGATATTTAGCGAGTCGCAAAAATTTGCTGGGGCATGAAAAAGTCCTGGAACAGGCCATGCAGGCAGGTTATCGCACATTGTTACCGCTGCAATTTGGGCTAATCATTAACGATTGGAGTACGGTAACACAGCAGTTAACCAAACCCCATAGCCAAAAGCTAGAGCAATTGTTCGCCCGCTTGGATGGCAAGCGCGAAGTAGGCATTAAACTCTTCTGGACTCAAGATTTAGAGTTACAGACATTGATGGATGAAAACCAAACGCTCAAAGCTCAACGGGATAGCCTGGAAGGCAAAAATCTGAGTATGGATGAGGTTGTTTCCATTGGCCAGGCAATCGAACAGGCTATGGACAACCGCAAGCAGGGCATTATCGAGGCATTTCGGGCTATGCTCAACCCCCTGGCAACCGAAATTGTGGAAAACGACACGTTAACGGCAGCCATGATTTATAATGCCGCCTATCTCATTCCCTGGGATGCCGAACCAACATTTAGTGAACAGGTTGAGGTTCTCGATCGCCAATTCGACCAACGGCTCAAAATCCGGTATAACAATCTCACTGCTCCCTATAATTTTGCTCAACTGGAACGCTTAGATTAGATGGGCACCGGGGCAGAACAGGATGTTGGCGAAGTCTGCTTCTTGGGCATTAAAACAGTAGGGAGATGGGATGGCCATGTCCCTGCTGGGCGTAAACTATTCAATTTTCTCGTACTCTACCCACCCCACCACTATGGTTCTCCGTCTACTATTCGCGCCCTTAACTGGCATCACCTGGATTGCCGAACAAATTCAAGAGCGTGCCGATGCTGAGCTGGATGATAAAGAGAATTTGCAAAAGCGACTGCTGACTCTTCAGTTGGCATTTGATATGGGCGAAATCTCAGAAGAAGAATTCGAAGTACAAGAAGAAGAATTGCTACTGGCAATTCAGGAAATGGACGATCGCCAACGTGCAGCAGAGGAAGAAGAAGAAGAAGAAGCGTAAAGCGTGCATTTGGTCTGACACGTTTTACATGGCAGAGGCGATAAATGGTTGTGCTGTCACCCAACGGCACAACGCAAAAAGTGTGGGCGTTACTATTTCCAGGGATGAATTAAACGGTGGATGAATTGAAGCTCTGCTCCAACTCATCCTGCAATTCAACATCACCAAAGCGTGATTAGCTGGCCTGACGTTTGCTGACAGGTGCTGCCGCAACCAGTTCTGACACTCTCACCCGACGACGTTGTTGCCGCTTTAATAGCGAAGCCCCCCCTAAAAATGCGCCAAATGCAACTAAACCAAGGGTTGCCGGTGGTTCGGGCACTGCCGACGCTTGCAACGTTGTAAAGGCATAGCTAGCAATACGTTGATGGGCGGCAGTGGTGGGGTGAAGGTCATCCCAGAACAGGTATTCATCGGGATTACTGCAAAGACTGGGAGGCGAAATTGAGAGACAGGAATCGGTGCCGTTAGTTAAACCAAAAGCGGCAGGCTTGGCGATCGCGGCGCTCACCAGGGAATTAATATCCAACGGGATTAAGTTAACGGATGATCCATAGGTTTGCCCCAACACGCTCAAGGTGCTTGCCAGCAAAGAGTTGTGGGTACTGCTGAGCAGGCTTAAAGCGCCAGCGGCGGGTTCGCTGCTAGTACCGGGCAGGTTGCCCAGGTCAGGCAGGTTTGGAATCAAAAAGTTTCTTGCCCCCACACCCGCCAGAGATTGAATGGCAGTAGCCAGATTGTTGACTGAGGTCAGCGGGTTAGGATCGGGGGCACCCAGATAATCATTCGCGCCGGCCCACACAACATAAAGCGCATCTGGATCGGCAACGGGCGTTGTTTGCACAAACGTGCTGACCTGGGTCTGTAAACCCGGCAGGTTGTACATCTGTGCGAGCGGTAGTGAACCCAACGGTGTCGGGAAGGTCAGGGTGTTGAATGTTCCTGTTGTGGCACCGCCATAGGCAAAATTATTAACGGAACTGATTCCCAGTTGGGGTGCCAGATACTCCACCCAAACAGGCCCATTGGAGAATCGTGCCGCATAGGGTGGTGAGTATGGTACTGCCATAGGGAATGCCGCTTGCCGTGGTGCTATAGGTATTCCCTGAATCGGAAAGGCTGTCACCAAAAACATAAACGCCTGTCAGGTTAAAGGCATTGGCAATCGCAGGCGTGGCGGCAACTATCATCGCGGGTAGCGCACTGGCGACAAATGCCTTCTGCACCTGAGACATCACAGTTTGATAACGCATTTTTCCTCCTTAATAAGGGTTAGTAGCTGGAAACCCAGTTCCTACCGTGCCAGCAACCAGCTTTAACAGAAAGTTCCTATTACTGCAGAAGGACGTGGCCCCAAAAACGAGTTTCTTAAGTAGCCTATTTAGCCGAATTTGTTATTTACCCTTAAAGGTTGCCACAGTCTCTTCATAATACGGGGGTGTTCCCCGTGTCTTCACGGAAATTTCAAGGGCTGGAATCAGAGCGATCGCCCCTCAGAATGGCTATTTCATCGTATTTTTATAAAGGCAACCGTATTAATCCGTAGTTGCTATATGAAGAAACGATAAAGTAACGGTTGAAACCGTTGTAACGCGAATTCTGGCCATGCTTGCTCACAATCCCAATCGGATCGTTAGAGATCAAGAGCATTGCCAAAAGAACCAGCCATCCGGTTTTCCAGATTGCCGTCGTAGAAAAATATAGCCTGTGCCCGCATCGCCAAAATTAGGCCCCTCACACGCCCAACACTCGGAATAGGGATATACGTCAACACCTGTTTGAGCCGCTGGCTCTTGAAAGAATTGGTAGGCATTGCCCAGTTGGCCGATGAATGTCCAACCTTCACCCGGTGCTTCCTCAGCGCTCTGAACCCATGCAGGCACACTGCCAAGTTTCGTATCGATATAAACACTGTCCAGGGTTTCGTCAGGTAGACCCCAGCGTTGATCATCATTAAAAAATGTAGCCATCTCATCTGTAGGGATGCCATCGTCATACACTAACCAGTCAGTAATTCGAGCTTCAACCTCAATGAGGGGAGAATCCGCTGGCATTGGTGTGAGGCTGTCTGAAAGTTCCTCTGGGTCAAGCACCAAACAGGCATTTGCACCAGAACCGCCTTCCCAGGTTGGGCAACTTCCCGCATCATGGTTGCATTGAAACACCAGCAATGTGCGACCGGCTTTGCCTAAATCGAGTCGCTCTGGATCGTGGACAAATTGCGCCAGAAGCGATTGGCTTTTGCCACAATGGGTGCAGACCGGGTAATGTTCTGGTCGCAACCCCCAGGGTAGACCACCAAGCTTGTCTTCCAGCTTTTCTTGGGGCGGAAGATCGACGCTTAACTTCAGGTTAGGAACAAAGTATTTCACTGCTTCTCCCCAATCATGTTTCAACTATGTAGCTGGTATCTGGTTAAGAAGGGGAATTAAATGCGCTCGATACTGGGTAGGAGTGGGTTTTGCCACCAAATCCATTACCGAATGCAGATGGGTCTCTAAACCCGCCCTTACAGTTTGCTAGATCCCTCTAGAACCGTTCTAAATTGTTAGTGAACCAGGGAAGTTGTGAAAGCCTTTCCCTGACGGAAAAGTCCTTTCAAAGTCCAAGTAGGATCGTTATAGAACACAAACTGCACCCAATCTTGACATAGAGTGTCAAGAAATAACATTACAAACAAAATAATATTCCACTACGTTTACACAGAAACTTAAGCTTCCATATTGCCCAGGAGAGTCTGTTCCTGACGTTTGACGGCTGCCAGTAGTTCGGCGTTTTGCAGAATGACACCGGCCTGGTTATTGAAAATCTGCATGTATTTTTGATCCATTTCGTCAAAACTGGTCTGGAAACAGTCCGGGACTTCCTGTCCGTAAGCCAGTTTGACATCCACATGTTCACCGGGCTTTTTCTTATTGACGAGTTGGGTGACCCCAATGAGTTCCCCATCCGGATTTAATACAGGGACACAGAGTAAACTACAGGTGCGATAACCACTTTGTTGATCGGTGTATTTGGCCGTTTCCGAGTGGGGTTGGTCATACAGGTCAAAGGGAATGTTGAGGACTTTCCCGGTTTGGGCAACTTGACCGACATAGCCCTTGCCCACGGGTATGCGTAACTCTCGACTGGAACCATCTTCAAAGGGAATTTTGGTCCATAGTTCCTGCCTGGTTTGATCCAGTAACCAGAGCGTACTGCGATCGGCATTCATCAGATCTTTGGCTGCCTCGATCACTCGGGTCAAAATTTCCTCTGGTTCCAGACTACTCTGGCTGACCGATCGCGTGGCTGCCATTAATGCCGCTGCCACCCGTTGTCCCCTGGCTGTCTTGTGGTAAGAGCAAAAGCTTTCCAGAATCATTTGAATCATCGGCGCACTGGCGGCAAATTGACGCTCATCGGCAGTGGTAAATCCCTGTTGATCAATTTGCTCAGCTAAAGCGGCAGTGGCATCATGGGGACGTTTGAGTTTATTCAGCAGTTGAATCACACCAATTAATTCACCTTGAGCATTCATCAACGGCATTGCCAGCATGGTGTAGGTGCGGTAACGGTTGCGTTTGTCCTGGGCTTTAGCCGTGACGGAACGGGGGTCGTCATAAAAGTCGTAGGGAATATTAATCGTTTGTTGGAGTCGTGCCACTTCTCCCACAATGCCCTTGTCGGCGGGGATGCGGATTTCCAGCGATCGCTCCCGCTGATCACCATCCAAATGGGTACCACTCGATTCGGCAACGATAGACC
>CAZGDE010000418.1:0-6418 GCA_964524315.1 uncultured bacterium | reverse complement strand
CATCATGGATGCTTGACGCTTTAATCCAAAACTGGCACCCAAGAGGCAGAAGCATGATCTTTATCTTTGAGGAAAGACCATCTGACTCGTCTTTTGTTGAGACGATCTGGCGGACGCAAAGTGAGAATGCGGGTTCTTTTATCTCTCGTGCTGTAAACTACTGGGAAATCGTCGTGACGAAACAGGATGGTAAGACGGCGCTAACGCTACGAGGACCAGAGACACAGGCAACACTTGCTCCCTGCCCTGCAAACGCCGAGTTTTTCGGTATCCAGTTTAAGCTGGGCACCTTTATGCCTCACCTGCCTGTCAGTAGCCTGGTAGATAACGCGACAACCCTACCAGCCGCAACGAGTCAATCTTTCTGGCTGAATCACTCGGCGTGGCAATTTCCCAATTTTGATGATGCTGATACCTTTGTGAATAAGCTCGTGCGGGAGGGACTACTGGTGCGGGAGCCGATTGTGGATGCTGTCTTGCGTGGACAACGGCAAGGGCGATTAGCGCAGAGGGCAACTCCGAAGGCATCGCTTCGCTCGATTCAGCGTCACTTTATCCAAGCCACTGGGTTAACGCATCGCACCATCCAGCAAATTGAACGGGCGCAACAGGCAGCAGATTTGTTGGAACAAGGTGTATCGATTCTTGATACGGTTGACCAGACAGGCTATGCAGATCAATCTCATCTAACGCGATCGCTGAAACGCTTTATCGGACAGACGCCGGCTCAAATTAGTTGTAAACAATAAACTTTGAACCTCTGTCGTTTTTGTTCAAGACAGTTCCCTGTGGTTGACGGTAGGGTTGGGGAGGTGTCAGGCAGTTCCGCTAGAGCCGATCAATAAAGGTAACAAACTCTCATCACAAAGACATTCATCGCACAAGTCACAACAGAGGCAAAGATGACCATGAGGAAATTAAAACTACAAGTCCAAATGACCGTTGATGGATACATTGCGGGGCCAAATGGTGAAATGGATTTTATGGTGTGGAATTGGGATGATGCGTTGAAACAGTATGTTGAAACGATCACTGCCCCGGTTGACTGCATTGTGCTGGGACGAAAACTTGCCGAAGGGTTTATTCCTCACTGGGCGGGTGTCGCTGTAAATCCCGATGATGAGGATTTTGCTGCTGGAAAGAGATTTACAGACACGCACAAAGTTGTTTTTACCAAAACGCTGAATCAGTCAGAGTGGAACAATACAGTGCTAGCCAAGGGTGATCTTGTGGATGAAATCACTCAACTTAAAAACCAGGAGGGGAACGACATCATCGCGTATGGTGGTGCCACCTTTGTCTCGGCTCTTATCCACCATAGACTGATTGATGAGTTTCATTTGTTCATTAATCCAGTCGCAATTGGTAACGGAATGCCCATTTTCAAAGGACTCAACAGTAAACAGGATTTGGCGTTAGTAAAATCAACATCCTTTGAATGCGGTGTTGTTGTTTTGAATTACGAGCCAAAACAGAATTAAGACTGGCGAAACGTAAACAACTGTCACATTGTTTGCTCAATTCTAACTTCTGAAGAGGGTTGAGGTGCCGTCAATTGCTGCAACAGTTGCCATTGAACAAAATTATGTAGAAGAAATCGTTTGGTGAGAATTTTAAAGCCATGTCTTAGGAGCGCGATCGCTGCTGGCTTCCTTCACCAGGCGTGATAAATAACACTGAACTTGTCGCTTGCCATCGGGCTGATCCTTATTACTCACTTGTTTTTTCCTGTTGCTGGTTTAGTGTGGCTATGGCGAGGAAATGAACTCAGCAAGCTTGAATGGCTCCTTAAACTCAGTATTGTTCTACTTTATGGCATTCAAGTCTTTCTAACCGGACGCTGGGATTTTCTGAGCTACTTTCTGCAATTTGGGGTAATTGCCCTGTTGTGTGTGGCAGTATATATCAGCTTCATCAAAGCCAAGTCTTTACCCTTTTATCCGACCCGAAAGCTTGGTAACTATGTCTCTGTAGGAATCAGTAGTTTAGTGGTCCTGGTTCTTCTGTCCTCGTTAAGTAGCCATATTCCACGCGGATATTTTTTCAATGGCGAGTCTGTTCAACTGACTTTTCCATTGCAGCAGGGAAATTACTATGTGGCTCATGGTGGAAACAGTCCTGCAATCAACTATCACAATGTCAATCCGACGCAGCAATATGCATTGGATGTAGTCAAGCTGAATGCTTTAGGAGCCAGAGCCAATGGACTTTATCCGCACAAACTATGCTATTTGGGAAGAACCACTCTACAGTCCTTGCAACGGTACAATCCGCGAGACAAGGAATGATTTTCCCGATCTGATTCCGCCCCAACGTGATTCTCAAAATCCTGCGGGACATCATATTTTGATTCAATGCCTACGGGCTGATATTTTGATGGCTCATCTTCAATGTGGCAGCCTCATGGTTCAAACCGGAGAAACGGTTAAGGTTGGACAGGCGATCGCCAAAGTTGGTGACTCTGGTAATACTAGCGAACCCCATCTCCACATCCATGCTCGCAGAGAGAATACAGGTCAGGCACTTTTAGAGGGTGAAGGAATACCGATCACATTTGATGGCAGGTTTTTGGTGAGAAATAGTTTATTCATAGACAAAACTGCTTCTGAAAATTCTAACGCTCCGAGTCAGGTTTGAATGCTCTATAGTGGGTGATCGCAGGAAAATCAGAGGTTTCAACCTTCAGATTTCATGACAGGCGGAACGGGTTCATCTGTCCAGTAATCAGTGCCTTCAAACTTGCCAACTTGACCAATCGATCTCGATAGCCATTTGTCTGAGTCTGGTTAGTAGCAAGCTTCATGGGAAAGGTTTTCGCTCATTATCAAAATATCAACTGTCGCCTCAGGATGGTTGTAAAACTGATGAGCAACCCGTTTACCTCTTGGAAATGAAATCGCATCCCCTTCTTTAACTTCGATTGTCTCGTCACCATAGCGCCGCATTGCCTTACCGCTTAGAATCAAACAGAACTCATCCTCATGAACGTGATAGTGAAAGGGACAAGAAAGTGATTTTGGCTTCAAGCGTTCAACAAAGTAAGGGCAGTTTCTCTAGATAGAGACGCGTGCGCCGCAAACGGGCAGGAATACAGTCGCAAACTGGTCAGTGGTACGTCACTTCTTCATTAACTTTGCGCGCAGGTTGGGGTTCACTTCGATCGCTGCGGCCAAACAACAGTTCGCCAATCAGTTAGACAAGGTTTTTCCCTTACTACAATGAAACAGCCCTGCCCCTTTCTGACTAAGACCATTTAATTTGAAACGCGACAATAGCGGATCAGGATCACAGCATTGACCAGAAAATAAAGTACGCTAAAAGCAGCCATATGTTCCAAGTGCCATGCGTTCCATTGTCGCTCTAGGTACAGTTCTGCTTAGTTCTAACTTCCTATTGGTCAGTCCGTTGCTGGCCCAAAGCGATGCTTCGGGTTGCTTCCTGCAAGACTCTTCCGGTCGAACGATCAACCTAGGTCATTTATGTGGTGGTGCGCCTCAACGCTCTGGCAATACCCAACCTAACCTGAGCTACCCTGCTCAAAATCAGTCGGGCATATCAACTAAAGTGCGCCAGGCTGAATGTAAAAAATTACTTGAGACCATTCAGAAAAATTGGGTTCAGCCAAAGATGGTTGATGGGCCGACAACAAAGGCGCAACGGGAAAAAAATATTCGGGCAGCCAAACAGTACGAACAAGCAGCCAACACCATTCGATCCGTTAAATTCACCGACGCACCTATTCAGGAGATGCAGTTGATGGCTGTCCACATCCTGTCAGATGGGGCGAAGTTAGCCTTAGCCATTAACCAGGTTGGTCCTCACGTCACTCAAAATGCGGCTTTTGGCCTCAGCTTTGTAGCAGGTCAGATGGCAATGGGGGCCGTCCATCTGGAAGACCAATACCAAAAAAACTGTGGTGCGCCCTTAAAGCTTTAAAGCATTTTGAGCCAGATTCATGCCACTGCCCACTGGTACGCACCCAGCAAGAGGGAGGAATCCCCCGCAACGATCGGGACATCAGCCAGTCGGATTGCTTCCCAGCAATCAAGCGAGACGGTAGCTTCTCAGCATACTGATACCAATTGAAATCGTATTTCGGGCAGACAGTGCATCAACAACCAATGCATGCCCCGTAGTGGCGAGATTGTACCTCCGTGCGAAGAATCCACAGAATCCTAGCGATGATGGTGCGATATGAAGGAGGCACCATTGGATTGGTATCCTCCATCGGGCGATTGGGCTGAGCCATGTTAAGCATCAAATAAGTGTATAAAAATATCATCCTAATGTATGCCTAAAAGGAAAAATTTACATGGCTACCCACGAAACCGAAGACCCCTCAATTAATCGAAAAGTTGCCTTTGCCAGTGTGGCATCAGCCTTTGGTTCTGTCACCAGCCTTTTTTCAGCAACGTTTCTCCTGAATTTGCCCTGCTTTACCAATATCTCCAGTGAAGATAAAGGGACGTTAAAAACATCATTAGCCGCTGCCATTACCTCACTCGTTACCCTGATTGTTGGTTACTACACCCGACCTGGAGCGAGTGATGGGGTTCGAAAAATTGAGAATGATTGAAGCGAACTGCTTCCAGTCGTTCTGTTGACATGGAGCAATCAAGTTCTATTCAGCAGGGGTAGATTTTTTATGAGACTGGGTAGAATTCGGTAACGGTGAAAGGACTATCAACGATGTCACGGTTAACTTAAGCCAACATCACCACAACCTAAGTGTCGTAGGAACAAAAGGAACAATTTCATATCAACTCTGAACGATGGGTATGACTTTATCGGAGTGTGTAACGTTGCAGACAAAGATAGGCTTTCATCGTTCTTTTCGGCCCAGGTCGTATCTATACCTGGGTTTTGTTGTTGGAGTGATCAACTACTCATCCAAATCTCAGGAAATTCTTTGGGAGTTCGGATCGCGGTTGTAACTTTGAAGGAGAGCTTACATTCATTCCTATAGTAGGAAGGCATCGTTTAGTTACCTGTTTAAGGTGAAGGAGTCGATTGAGTACAGTCCATTGCCGCACACTTTAATCCTCTCAATGGGTTAAAAAGGCGATCGCGACTGTCGAAAAAGGAGGAAACAAATTCATGGCCCAAGAACTAAACCAAAAGAAAGTTGCCATCTTAGCAACGGATGGCGTAGAACAGGTCGAACTGACTCAGCCTAAACAAGCATTGGAAGAGGCGGGTGCTCAAACCCAGGTGATTGCCCCGAACAGCGGAAGCATTCAGGGTTGGAATCATCACGATAAAGCTGACCAAATTCCTGTAGACAAAGCACTAGAGCAGGTAAATCCCGATGAATATGATGCCTTGATCCTACCGGGAGGTGCGTTGAACCCCGATCAACTGCGCACTAATCAACAAGCGGTGCAATTTGTAAAGGCGTTTTTTGCGGCAGGCAAACCGGTCGCCGCTATTTGTCACGGGCCCTGGACGCTGATTGAAGCCGATGTAGTCAAAGGACGTACAGTCACCTCCTGGCCTTCCTTACAGACCGACCTGCGAAACGCAGGGGCTAATTGGGTTGATCAAGAAGTTGTGGTTGACCAGGGATTAATTACTAGCCGTAATCCACATGACATCCCAGCATTCAACCAAAAGGTGATCGAAGAAATTGCTGCAGGGCAACATCAGGGGCAACGCCTTACCGCGCCTGGAGGAGCAGCCCGATGAGATTACCTGGAATGTTATTTGGGGTAACACTATCGTTTAGGGTGGTTGGTGCCGTCATCCTGATGCTTCAACCTGCGATTGACTTTCATTAACTTTAGAAGGTAGGGCAAGCTGCAACGTTTGCCCCATCTGGGTTTACAACAGCAGGTTAGGTGGGAGAATTTCAGCTCTTTTAATGTGATTTATGGTTTCCGGTGTTGAACAACGATAATGCTACAGGACAAACATCTATAGAGCAACAAGTTCAAGCTATGTACGAAGGTGCCTTTAGCGGTATTAATCTACCGATAGCAGCCAATTATACGGTCACTGTTACACCAAAAGCATCACCAAACCTGTCAGTGGCTAGCCTAGACCTGAGTGCCCTTGCATAACAGTATTTCTCCTCACCGTTGAGATCTTAAATAGCAACGAGATCCGAGGAATTTAATTTGTCAGATCTCGTTGTTATCTTTGGCTACTAATAATCGCTATGGCATCCCACAATCTCACGATTTAATAGCCTGGTAAATGGGCAGGAAGTAACGACAAAACGACGATGAGCAGAAACAATAGGGCCATACCGGTTTCGAGCATGGCCACGAATTGAATCTTTGCCGTGCAGTACCAATCTTTCTGCGATAGAACAATCCCAAGCTTCAGTAAAGCAACGACAAAGGCAAAAGCTGTCACAGGTAATAACCCTTAGTGGTGCAGAAATCTCAGGTGGTCTCAATATGAGAAGGTGACGACT
>CAZGDE010000417.1:2597-6421 GCA_964524315.1 uncultured bacterium | reverse complement strand
ACCATCTACCTTACCACTGAAATGTTTATGGTGAACAGTTTGGTGGCTTTTCGGCGTTTGAAACTGGGGTAGTTTCAACACCATTGCGTTGATTGGCAGTTTTTCTACCCCCATCCACACCAGTTAACCGCGCTCGGAATTATTCTTAAGCAGTGCTATGAAAATACTCAAAGTCCAGACATTACGGGGTCCCAACTACTGGAGCATTCGCCGCCAAAAGCTCATCGTCATGCGTCTGGATTTGGAGGAATTGGCGGACAAGCCTTCCCATCTAATTCCTGGTTTCTATGAAGGATTAACAGCGGCATTACCCAGCCTGGTAGAACATTTTTGCTCTCCCGGTTGCCGAGGCGGCTTTCTCAGTCGGGTGCGGGAAGGCACCATGATGGGCCACATTATTGAACACGTTGCCCTCGAACTGCAGGAACTGGCTGGCATGACGGCTGGCTTTGGACGTACTCGCGAAACAGGTGACCCCGGCGTTTACCAAGTGGTGTTTGAGTACTTAGACGAGCAGGCTGGCCGTTATGCGGGTCGGGCAGCGGTGCGCCTGTGCCAGAGCATTATCGACACAGGGCATTACCCCCAGGCCGAACTGGAGCAAGACCTGAAAGACCTCCGCATGCTCTGGGCAGATGCTTCTCTGGGCCCCAGCACCGAATCGTTAGTGAAAGAGGCAGAAGCAAGGGGTATTCCCTGGTTCCAACTAAGTGCCCGTGCCATGATTCAACTGGGGTATGGGGTACACCAGAAACGGCTACAGGCAACATTGAGCGATCGCACCGGCATTCTGGCAGTTGAATTAGCCTGTGATAAGGAAGGCACCAAGAAAATTCTGCGCGACGCTGGCGTGCCCGTACCTCGCGGTACCGTGATTGGGTATCTGGATGAATTGGAAGAGGCGATCGCCAGTGTGGGTGGCTTTCCCATCGTGATCAAGCCCCTGGATGGGAATCACGGGCGTGGAATCACCATCGACATTAATTCCTGGGAAGCGGCAGAAGAAGCGTATGATGCCGCTCGCGAAGTTTCCCGTCAGGTGATTGTTGAACGTTACTATCGGGGTCGGGATCACCGGGTTCTGGTCGTGAATGGCAAAGTGGTGGCAGTGGCTGAGCGGGTACCTGCCCACGTTGTTGGTGATGGCAAATTAACCATTGGTGAACTGATTGAGAAGACGAACCAGGATCCTCGGCGGGGCGAAGGTCATGATAATGTTCTGACCAAAATCACCGTTGATCGCACCAGTTGGCAACTGCTGGAAAAACGCGGGTACACCCTTGAAACCGTATTACCTGTGGGTGAGATCTGTTATCTACGGGCAACGGCCAACCTCAGTACTGGTGGCACAGCTGTTGATCGCACCGATGACATTCACCCGGAAAACATTTGGCTGGCTCAACGAGTCGCCAAAATCATTGGGTTGGACATTGCGGGAATTGATGTGGTCACCGCCGATATCACTCGTCCATTGCGAGAAGTGGATGGGGTAATTGTCGAAGTCAATGCGGCTCCCGGCTTCCGGATGCATGTCTGCCCCAGCGAGGGGATTCCCCGTAATGTGGCAGAACCCGTCCTCAACATGCTCTTCCCCTCCGGTACCTCCAGTCGCGTTCCCATCATTGCCATTACCGGGACGAATGGGAAGACAACCACAACCCGTCTGATTGCCCACATTTTCCGGCAAACAGGCCAGGTGGTTGGCTACACAACCACCGACGGTACCTACATTGGCGATTATCTGGTGGAACCGGGTGACAATACCGGCCCCCAGAGTGCCCAACTCATTTTGCAAGACCCAACCGTCGAAGTGGCGGTGTTGGAAAGTGCCAGAGGCGGCATTTTGCGATCGGGGTTGGCCTTTAGCAGTAGTGATGTCGGTGTTATCCTGAATGTCGCTGCCGACCACCTAGGGTTGGGTGACATCAATACGGTTGAACAGCTAGCGCAGGTGAAAAGCGTCGTAGCCGAAACCGTCATGCCCAATGGATACGCAGTCCTTAATGCCGACGATCCCCTGGTATCGGCAATGGCAAACCAGGTGAAGGGGCAAATTGCTTACTTTTCCATGCAGCCAGACAATCCCCTCGTCCGTGCCCATACTCAACAGGGTGGTCTGGCAGCGGTTTACGAAAATGGCTACCTATCAATTCTGAAAGGCGATTGGACATTACGCATTGACCAGGCCGTCAACGTGCCCCTCACCCTGGCAGGACGGGCCCCCTTCATGATTGCGAATGCCCTGGCAGCCAGTTTGGCGGCCTTTGCCCAGGGAGTCCGAATTGAGGATATTCGGGCAGCCCTGGCAACCTTCCGGGCATCGACCCAACAAACACCGGGACGGATGAACCTGGTGAACCTGGAGAAGTTTCATGCACTGGTCGATTACGCCCATAACCCGCACAGTTACGAAGCCCTGGCCGGTTTTGTGAAAAACTGGCCGGGTGAGCGGATCGGTGTGGTTGGTGGCCCTGGCGATCGCCGTGACGAGGACTTTGTCACCCTTGGTAAACTGGCCGCCCAAATGTTTGATCGCATCATCGTCAAAGAGGATGACGACAATCGGGGCAGAACCCGCGGCAATGCTGCTGAATTAATCTGTGCAGGCATTAATCAGATCAAGCCCGATGCTCGCTATGAGGTTATTCTGGATGAAACGACCGCGATCAATATGGCGCTTGATGGAGCCTCCCTCAACGGCTTAGTGGTCATCCTGCCTGAAAGTGTCAGTCGGGCCCTGAAGCTCATCGAACTGCGTCGTCCGAAATCGTCTGAGGAAATGGCATCAGTTGCCAGCACGTCGGTGAGCGAAGGCGCTGAAGTATCAAATTCTACTCCCACGGAAGCAGTACCAAGTGAATCGGTTGAATTCGTCAATTTTTGACGATGACCAATCTAGATGATCCCTCAACGTAGGTGATTCTTAATTGCGTGGAGATAATCACAGGGGCAGATTTAGCAGACATGGGTTTCCGGTAATTTAACCGCAAGACCTGCCCCTGCTATCCTACTTTCAACTCCTGGGGAGGCATTAAACCATTAAAAAAGATCCCCGCTCATCGAAAGCAGAGATCTGATGTGGCTACCTTACACCTGCTTACTTAGAGAACCCAAAGGGCCATCCGTTTAGTAAGCACCACGGCGAGTCAGTGCATAGTAGATGAACAGGGCGAGAATTGCACCCAGTACTGCGACAACGATTCCACCAATGCTCAAACCGGCTGAGGATAGGGCCAACGTGCCAGTGGTGAGGAAGGTGTACAGAGAACCACCTAGAAACGCACCGATAATACCCAGGATCATGGTGCCCAGGATGCCACCACCCTGATTACCAGGATAAATTGCCTTTGCGATCGCGCCAGCGATTAAACCTAAAATGATCCAAGCCAGAATATCCATCTTTTTTTGCTCCGTTTAATGAGTAACTGTTTTAAATCTGATCAACTCAATGCTTGTTTTTTGTCTAACCGTTGAAGGTTTTCAACGTATTTGATGTAACTAAATTATCAATTGCAAATCCTTTACAGCACCTACCAAAAGGAATGGCCACTGCTGACAAAAGGTAGAGTTTTAAGTTAAAACGTTTATTGGAGTATCGGAGTTAAATTCTGCCAAGCGTTGACCTGCTTTGTTGACTCGTTAACGTTCGCCTGACTAACTGCTAGTAACGCCTGCCTCAAGAACCTGGTAAGCTGCTAGATGAAAGATTAGGGTGATTTTTTAAAGACTGCGTTTTTGAAGATTGCGTTTTTTGAAGACTATCTAGCCATCCCATGCGCCAAACTTACGATCTGCACGTTGTTGAAACCCGTCCTTTGTTAAGT
>CAZGDE010000417.1:0-2587 GCA_964524315.1 uncultured bacterium | reverse complement strand
ATCCATAGCGAATTACCATTAACCGAAGATGCAGCTACATTGGTCGCAGATACCCGCGATCGCATCCGGGGCATTTTACAGGGGTCGGACAAACGCTTATTGGTGATTGTGGGACCTTGCTCGATTCACGATGTCAAGGCGGCCTACGAATATGGTGAAAAGCTCGCGCTACTTCGATCAGAACTGCGCGATCAGCTTGAGATTGTCATGCGGGTTTACTTTGAAAAACCTCGTACCACCATTGGGTGGAAAGGCTTGATCAATGATCCCCATCTAGATGGTAGTTACGATATTAATACGGGACTGCGTCTCGCCCGTAAACTGCTATTAGACCTGGCACGCATGGGTTTACCGGCGGCGACCGAACTACTCGACCCCATCATCCCCCAGTACATTGCCGATGTAATTTCCTGGACTGCGATCGGGGCCCGCACAACGGAAAGCCAGACTCACCGCGAAATGGCATCTGGTTTATCCATGCCCGTTGGTTTCAAAAACGGTACCGACGGTAGGTTGGGTGCAGCCGTCAATGCCATGCTAGCGGCCAGTCGTCCCCATAGTTTTCTGGGGATCAACGCCCACGGTTTAGCCAGCATTGTCACCACAACGGGTAATCCCGATGGCCATATCGTCCTGCGCGGCGGTAAAACTGGCCCAAATTATGATGCTATTCATGTTGAGAAAGCGGCCCAGGAACTCGCCCAACATCAGCTCAACCAGCGGGTGATGATTGATTGCAGCCATGATAATGCGGGCAAAGACCACACTCGTCAACCAATTGCCCTGCAAGACATTGCCAACCAGGTCAAAACAGGGACATCACCCATCATGGGCGTGATGATCGAAAGCCACCTAGTTGCTGGCAACCAATCGATTCCTAAAGATTTGTCTGGATTAGTCTACGGTCAAAGTATTACTGATGCCTGTGTGGATCTGGCAACGACGGCTGATATGCTACGTAACCTGGCAGAATCGGTTAGTTCTGTCTGTTTGCAACCTGTTTAAGGCAGAGCTAAGGCCGTTTAAGCGGCTGGATGTAGCGATTATTGGCGCGGACATAGCAGACCTGATTTGAGTTCTTACCGCGCACGGGCATCCAGGGCTTGCCACTGGCATCTTTGGCATTGAGTAAAACCTCATCTGATCCACCCCGGTACACCTCAACCTGTAAAATGTCACCCCGCTGAAACTGCCGGGTGATCGCCGTCCGTTGAGCAGGCGATCGGCGGCAATTTAAGCCCTGACTGACAACTCGCCAGAGTGACCCCGGAGATAATTTGCTGTCTACTGGCACCGTTCCTTTAGCGGGAGCATCGTTGCTGTAGTAATCACCGTGGCGATCTGGTTGGGGAAGAGGCGTTTGGGCGATCGCTGGTAATACCAGACAGGCAACCAGCAAGCCTGCCAAAATTTCTTTGGGAGTTCTCCAATGTGCCATTGCCGTAACGAAATCAGGTGGGCAGAAACAGAAAGTGATGAAATCAACGAAGTACGAAGACGGTGATAATTAATCCAGCTTCCCTGATCGTATATCTGCCATGACTCATTCAGAGCCAACGCTGGCACAGATGCTCTGCCATCTGCGCCATGCTAATCAGATAGCTGCCCGCGCCCGCAATTTTGGTCACCATCCCTTTGGTGCAATTTTGGTTGCACCCGACCATGAAACGGTGTTACTGGAACAGGGTAATGTGGATACGGTCAACCATGCTGAGGCTGTCCTGGCACGCACTGCCCACATGAACTTTAGCCCCGATTACCTCTGGGGCTGTACCCTGTACACAACAGTAGAACCCTGTGCCATGTGTGCAGGGACGCAGTACTGGGCCAACATTGGGCAACTGGTATATGGCATTGCCGAAACTCGCCTGCTGCAGTTGACAGGTTCACATAGCCATAACCCCACCATGAATGTGCCCTGTCGCTATGTGTTTAACCATAGCCAGAAGCCCATCAAAGTGTGGGGGCCGTTTACCGAAGTCGAAGCCGAGATCGTTGCCGTACACGCCGGCTTCTGGACAACACCGTAAATCGCTCCTACGCCAGGTTGTCCACTACTTGCAACAATTTCTCGACACTGGCGTTGTGGTCTAAAAACGAAAACAAATGCTTATAACGCAATCGTCCCTGTCGGTCTAACACAAACTGAGCCGGAAGAGGCGCACCTAACGCCTGCCCAGTTTGATAGGCCCGGAAAACTTCGCACCCCGGATTGCTAAGAAGCGGCATTTGCAAGCCCAGATCTCGAACCACAATTCTGCTTTGGGGAATATCTGTACTGGTAATTAACAGGAGTGTCACGCCCCGATCTTGAAATTGCTGGTACTGTTCATTCAGTGCTTTGATGTGGGGAAAGCACAAAGGACAGTACTGCTTCTCCGTAAAAATCCGCGTAAAGGCAAGAATCACCGGTTGCCGTCCGCGCAAATCTGACAGGATGAGTGAACCGCCGTGGGTAATATCGGGTAGTTCAAAATTGGGCGTAATCATCCCCTGACTGAGATGGTTGGTGGCCGGAATTGGGAAAAAGTTTTTGAAGAAGCGATCGCTAATTAGCCCACTGAAATCATTAGAGGTCAGCATAGGC
>CAZGDE010000416.1:1807-6444 GCA_964524315.1 uncultured bacterium | reverse complement strand
AGATAGGCGAGGGCGCGATCGATCCTCGCCTGATTGATGGACAGTTTTTCTGAGCCAGCAACCTCTTTTAATTTGCCAGCCATTTCCAACACGCGGGCAGTGACATCGGCAGTATTGGGATCAATCATTGCCTTCAGGTCACCATAGGGCACCGCATTGAGCCAGTCCTGATCGTTATCCAGGTCAAAGGCTGCCCAACCACCGGGTTTACATTGCATGGTGGCAATCCAGTCCACAGCGCGGGCGATTGCCTGTTGCTTGAGGGGTTCATTCTCCAGTTTGGCAGCATGGAGTGCCATCACCACCACGGCTGTATCATCCACATCAGGATAGAAGCGGTTGTCAAATTCAAATGCCCAGGCTCCGGGTTTGCCCTGGCGGTTCTTCACCACCCAGTCACCATAGTCGAGAATTTGCTTCTCAATCAGCCACTGGCCACCGTTTTGAATGGCGGGATGATCGGGTGCCATACCGGAATCGATCAGTGCCCGCATGACCAGTGCTGTATCCCAGACAGGGGAGATACAGGGCTGGGTCCAATACTGCTCCTCCGTTTGCATGCAGAAGTTATCTACAGCAATCAAACCCCGTTCGACGATGGGGTCAGCCATGTTGTATCCCAAACAACGCAGTGCCAGGAGGGAGTTCAGCATGGCGGGAATAATGCCGCCCCAGTCGCCGGTATCTTCCTGCCGCTCCAGTACCCATTTTTCGGCAGCCTTCAGTCCTTCCTGCCGGAACGGTACCAGGTTCAGAGTTTCTGCCAGTTTGAAGGCATGATCTAACGTGACGAACAGATCGCTCCAGTCACCGTTACGGGGCAGTTCAAACCGCACATTTTCCCGTCCTTCAGCGTACAGTTCATCCAGGTTAATGACTGGATCAACCTTAAAGACAGGCTTCTGGTCAAAGACGATCAGCAATGGCACCGTACTGCCCCGTGCCCAACTGGACATTTCGTAAATGGTGAAGGGGAAATTTTCGGGCAGCAGCATGATCCAGGGTGGAATGGAGGGCAGACCCCGCCAGTCGTAGCAGCCAATCAGTGCCAGGTGCATTTTGGTGAAGATGCGAGTCTTACTGATGCCACCTCGCTTCAGAATGAACGCCCGCGCCTTTTGTAGTGCCGGATCGCTGGCAGGAACACCCAACAATCGCAATGCCATATAGGCTTCTACGGTGGTACTGAGTTCCCCACCATCACCGTAGAACAGTTCCCAACCGCCGTGGTCGCGTTGTTGCGTTCGCAGGTACGTTTCCACCTTATGCAGCGGACGGGTTTTGTCCGTACCCCAAATTTTGTGAATTAAAACAGCTTCCGCCGTGATTGTCACATTCGATTCCAGTTCCGCCCACCAGTAACCAGCAGGATACTGAATGGACAGTAGATACTCCTGACTACGGGCGATCGCCGCTTCCAGTCGAGCTTGGATTTCCGACTGAGCCGCTATTGGTCTATCTTGAGTTTGCATGTCTCCGTTCCTGCCTCACCACACTGAGCCGATTTTGGGTTGGGGGTTTAGATTGAGGATTTATTACCCATTACCTATGAGAAAGCCTGCTTCCGCCTTCACCCATCCGGATTAATTATCAATTTAAACGTAAACCTATCGTTACAATCACCAGATGATGTATTTTGCCTTGTATCCAAGAACATTGGCAACGGGGATGGTTACCGAAATTTGGTTGGGGATAGCGCTGCTGTCACTGCTGATCTGGCTGGTGCTGGTACTGCTTTGGGGGGGATTCTGGCGATGCGACCAGCGGTTAGAGGTGGAAGCAGAATCGTTACCGTCTGTCCCGACTGATCGGGTGTTGCCATCCGTTTGTGCGGTTGTGCCTGCCCGGAATGAGGCGGATGTGCTACCGATCAGTTTGCGATCGCTCCTGACGCAAAACTACCCCGGTGACTTGCGGGTGATTTTAGTCGATGACCACAGCACCGATGGTACGGCTCAGGTGGCAATGGAGACCGCACAGGCGGTTGGTCAGGGCGATCGCTTGCAGGTCATCCAGGCAGAACCCTTACCTGCTGGTTGGTCGGGCAAACTGTGGGCGATGGATCAGGGTGTGAAAAAGGCTATTACCCTGGCACCGGACTACATTCTGTTCACCGACGCGGATATAGAACATGCCCCGGAAAACCTGTTACGACTGCTAACCAAAGCCAGCCAGAACAATCTGGATATGGCATCGGTGATGGTTCGCCTGCGGTGCGACAGCTTCTGGGAAAAGTTATTGATTCCCGCGTTTGTCTTCTTCTTTATGAAGCTGTACCCCTTTCCCTGGGTGAACAATCCACAGAAAAAGACGGCAGGTGCGGCAGGTGGCTGCATTCTGATCCGCACTACGGCTTTGACGCGGATTGGTGGTGTCGAACGAATTCGGCAGGCGTTGATTGATGACTGTGCCCTGGCGATCGCTGTTAAAACGGGCGAAACCAATCACATCACAGGTAACATCTGGCTGGGCTTGAGCGATTTGACCCGCAGTTTACGTCCCTATCCCTCGCTCGAAACCATCTGGAATATGGTAGCTCGTACTGCCTATACCCAGTTGGGATATAACCCGCTGTTGCTGGTGGGGACGCTGTTTGGCATGACGCTGGTTTATCTGGTGCCACCACTCAGTTTTCTGGTTGGTGCGTTCACCGGGCAATGGGCGATCGCCCTCACCGGACTTGCCACCTATTTGTTGATAACACTGGCGTACCTGCCAACAATTCGCTTCTACCGTTGCCCCGTTGTGTTGGCGGGTTGTTTACCGGCGATCGCGGTTCTCTATACCCTGATGACCCTTGATTCCGCTATCCGTCACTGGCGCGGACAGGGTGGAGCCTGGAAAGGACGCACCTACGAAATCAGCCAATAAATTTAGCAACAAACATTGTAGGGGCAAATGGCATTCGCCCTTTATGCGATCGGTATCATGTCAAGGGTGAGCCGATCGCCCACCCCAAACAGATTCTCTAACGTCCCGCCGTCGTTGGCATGCCCAGAATGTCCTCAATGCGAGGCATCTCCTCCAGCGGAATGACCCGTCCCTCATCTTCAAAACCAGCAATCTGGTCAAAGTTGAGGTAGCGATAGAGATCGGCTGCCAGGGGATCGATCTTCTGAGTCACGATCGCCAGATACTCCTCAACAGTCGGAATCCGTCCCAACAGGGCACAGACCGCTGCCAATTCCGCCGAACCCAGATACACCTGGGCACCCTTACCCATGCGGTTGTTGAAGTTACGGGTCGAGGTGGAGAACACCGTCACGCCATCTGCCACCCGCGCCTGGTTCCCCATACAGAGAGAGCATCCCGGCATTTCGGTTCTGGCTCCAGCCGCCGCAAAGATGCCGTAGTAGCCTTCTTCGCGCAGTTGCTTTTCGTCCATCCGGGTTGGCGGACAGATCCAGAGGCGTACCTTGGTGGGACCTTCCCCTTCCAGCACTTTCGCCGCCGCGCGATAGTGTCCAATATTGGTCATACAGGAACCAATAAAGACCTCGTGGATGGGATCACCCGCACATTCCGACATTAACTTGATGTTGTCAGGGTCGTTGGGCGCGGCTACCAGGGGTTCTTTGATCTGGTTTAGATCCACTTCAATGATGTCGGTGTACTCGGCATCGGCATCAGCCTCCATGAGGGTGGGGTTTGCCAGCCATTGTTCCATCTTGGCAACCCGCCGCATAATCGTGCGGGCGTCACCATAACCCCGTGCCACCATATTTTTCAGTAAGGCAACATTGGACCGCAGGTACTCCGAGACAGTTTCCGGACTGAGTTTAATCGTGCAACCTGCCGCCGATCGCTCCGCTGTCGCATCGGTCAATTCAAACGCCTGTTCCAGCTTCAGGTCGGGCAACCCTTCCATCTCAATAATCTTGCCGGAGTAGATATTTTGCTTGTTCTCCTTGGCAACGGTCAATTTGCCCTGCTGAATTGCCACATAGGGAATGGCATTCACCACATCCCGCAATGTGACACCAGGTTGCAGACTTCCTTTAAAGCGCACCAGAATCGACTCTGGCATATCCAACGGCATCACGCCCAGGGCAGCAGCAAAGGCAACCAATCCCGATCCAGCGGGGAAGGAGATCCCCAATGGGAAGCGGGTGTGGGAGTCGCCACCTGTCCCAACCGTATCGGGTAACAGCATGCGGTTGAGCCAGGAATGGATGATGCCATCACCGGGACGGAGGGAGACCCCACCACGGGAATTGATGAAATCGGGCAGGTCGTGGTGGGTTTTGATATCGACTGGCTTGGGATAGGCGGCGGTGTGGCAGAAGCTTTGCATCACCAGGTCGGCACCGAAACCGAGACAGGCAAGTTCGGTTAACTCGTCGCGGGTCATGGGTCCCGTCGTGTCCTGGGAACCCACGGTCGTCATCAGCGGTTCGCAGTAGGTACCGGGACGCACACCGGGTAGACCGCAGGCTTTGCCCACCATTTTCTGTGCCAGGGTAAACCCTTTGCCGGTGTCGGTGGGCATCTGGGGACGGGTAAAGACCGTACTGGGTGAGAGTCCCAGGGCCGCGCGGGTCTTATCGGTGAGGGTGCGACCAATCAGGAGGGGAATGCGTCCACCGGCTCGTACTTCATTCAGAATGGTGTCGGGTTTGAGGGTGAAGGTGGAAACG
>CAZGDE010000416.1:0-1797 GCA_964524315.1 uncultured bacterium | reverse complement strand
TTTGTAGGGATAAATGGTGATGACATCGCCCGTTTCCAGTTGGGTGACATCGCACTCAATGGGTAATGCACCGGAGTCTTCGGCAGTGTTAAAGAAAATGGGAGCAATCTTCCCACCGAGAATCACGCCCCCCGATCGCTTATTCGGCACAAAGGGAATGTCCTGCCCGATATGCCACAGTACAGAGTTGATCGCAGACTTCCGAGATGATCCCGTTCCCACCACATCACCGACGTAGGCAACAGCGTGACCGGATTGTTTCAACTCGGCAATTTTATCCAGTCCTCCCGGCATCCGGGTTTCCAACATGACCGTTGCGTGCAATGGAATATCCGGGCGGGTAGTGGCATGGGGCGCGGGTGACAAGTCATCCGTATTCGTTTCACCGGGCACTTTGAAGACAACTACCGTGATGGATTCTGGCAGTTCGGGACGACTGGTGAACCACTCGGCATTCGCCCAGGACTCCATTACCTGCTTGGCGTAGGGGTTGCCACTCTCTGCCAATTCCTGCACGTCATGGAAGGCATCGTACACAAGGAGAATTTTGCTCAGGGCGGTAGTCGCGGTGGCAGCCAGTGCCGCATCGGGCGATCGCAACAGGTCAATCAATGAATTGACATTGTAACCACCCATCATCGTGCCCAGCAGTTCGATCGCATCTTTGGGCGAAACGAGGGGACTGGTAACTTCACCCTTCGCGACGGCGGTTAAAAATCCGGCTTTCACGTATGCCGCCTGATCCACACCGGGCGGAATGCGATCGCGCAGCAGACTCAGGAGAAACTCTGCCTCGCCCGCTGGTGGCTGTTTCAATAATTCACATAATTCTGAGGTTTGTTGGGCAGTCAGAGGGAGGGGAGGAATGCCCAGTTTGGCACGTTCAGCCACTTGTTGACGATAGGATTCCAGCATAGATTCAGAGTCTCTACAGGGTAGTGGGTGTCGGGTGTCAGATGTCAGCAGATTGATAGCCTAACGGCTGACCCTGTTTTGCATGGTTACGTACAGGCATTGTTTGCATCCACTAAGGTACCTTCACTACATTGCACTTGCAGTGGAAGGTGATACGTAATGTGATGCAACCATAGAGTTTACAGGCTTCAGTCACCGGACAAAAGAGCGAACTGGTTATGACTACGGTATGAGTCTATCTATAGTATGGATCGATGAACGAGGGATTGTCATGGTCATTGGTTATTGGTCATTGGTTGTTAACCGTCCGACGAATATCCCGGTCTCTCTTGTTAAATTTGATACTTTTATTGAACGAGCGATCGCCTTAAGTGGAAATCAAAAGATTTGCGTGGGGCTATGTCCGTCACGGTGACTGCCGCCAGATGATCAGACCAGGCGCAATTCTGCAATCCGACATTGTTCCAACATTGTGTAGATAGGCTGTTCGTCCTGACTTCTGATTCCACTCACCCGACCCCTGCTATAACTCTGTGTGGTATGAGAAGTGAACCATGAATCATGCTCCGTTAGACTCTGCGACGACTATGAATAAATCTGCTATCCCTGTTTTTGCGTCCCTGCTAACCCAAGCTGGTACTTTTGCCAAACGGTTCTGGTATATCGCTGCTTTGGGTGCGATCGCCTCTGCCTGTGGTAGCCCTACCCCCACTGCTTCACCGACTGCCACTTCCTCGCCAACGGGTGCAGCTGCGCCGGATTACACGGTCGGGATGGTGATTGTCGGTCCCAAAAATGATGCGGGTTGGAACCAGGCACACCATGACGCGATGGTAGAGGTCGCGAAAGAACTCAATATCAAGTTTGAGTATGTGGATAAGG
>CAZGDE010000415.1:0-6472 GCA_964524315.1 uncultured bacterium | reverse complement strand
CTAAAGTCGTCACCTTCTCATATTGAGACCACCTGAGATTTCTGCACCACTAAGCCCTATATTCAAACGGCACTCCACTATCTGGCAGCAACCGAGTCGGGACAACAGATCGTGAAGAATCTGTATGCCAATGTGGAGACGGTGGAACAGGAATTGGCAGCGCCAAACGCACCGAGTCCAAGCAAACCAACCACACCATCCAGTCCCCGCTTCTGGCAAACGATTCACCGTCTGTTGAAAACCTGTGGCGCAGAGCAGGATAGTACTTCGCACCTGTTAGTGGAGGTTGCTTGATCGGGTCGTAGGGGCAGTGCTATTCAGCACCGCCCTACTGACAAATCTGGCGATCGCCCTCTTTCATACGTGGATTATAGGTGAGGTAATCCTGCAACCAGCTACAACCCCGCGCCACCAATTGGTCAAAATCAAGGGTTTCCGCACTCCAGAGGCGAATAGTTTTATCCTCACTCGCAGAGGCGATCGTTTTCCCATCAGGACTAAACCGGACGCTCTGTACCGAGCCGCGATGCCCTTCCAGCGTTTTTAATTCTTCCCCGGCAACTGACCAGAGACGCACCGTACCATCTGCACCCGCCGAAACAATGAGTTGACTATCGGGGCTGAAACTGACACTGTTTGCATAACCCCGATGTCCTTCCAGGGTATGTAACTCGCGCCCGTCGATCGCCCAAACTTTGACCGTTCCATCCGCACTGGCAGAGGCAATCAGTTCGCCATTGGGACTAAAACTGGCACTATTCACAAAGTTGGTATGCCCCGTAAGGGTTGTCAGTTCCCGTCCTGCCTCAATCGACCAGAGTTTAATGGTTTTGTCGGCACTGGCAGAGGCGATCAATTTACTATCAGGACTAAAAACAACGCGATTAATGGGGCCCGTATGCCCGGTAAAGGTTTTCAGTAGTTGTCCGTCAATGGCCCAGAGCTTGACGGTATTATCCGCACTGCCAGAAGCCAGCAATTTACCATCGGGACTGATGATGACACTGTTCACGAAACTGGTGTGCCCCGTCAATGTTTTCAACAGGTTGCCATTAATCGACCAGAGTTTAATCGTTCGATCCTCACTGCCGGAAGCAATGAGTTTGCGATCGGGGCTAAAGCTAACGCTATTGACATGTCCGGCATGTCCCTTGAGTGTTTCCAGTTCGCGTCCGTCAATCGTCCACACCCGGACAATATCATCGGCACCAGCAGAGGCAATCAGTTTGCCATCCCGGCTAAAGCTAATACTGGTAATGTTGTCACTGTGGCCTTTCAGGATGCTGAGTTGCTCACCACCGGCTGTCCGCCAGAGTTTGATGGAGTTATCAGCACTGGCAGAGGCGATCGCCCGTCCATCGGGGCTAAAGCTAATGCCCCAAACATAGCCACGGTGACCTTTCAGGGTTGTAATTTCTTTCCCTGCCAGTGTCCAGAGGCGGATGCTATTGTCCCAACTGGAGGAAGCCAGGGTTTTGCCATCGGGGCTGAAGCGCACATCATTCACATAGTCACTATGTCCCTTCAAAATTCGGATCGGTTGCCCCTGGGCCGTCCACAGGCGGATGGTTTTGTCATTACTGGCCGAGGCTAACCACTGCCCATCGGGACTGAACCGGACACTGTTGACATCATCCAGGTGGCCCTTCAGGACTTTGAGTTGCCGTCCGTTCAGTGCCCACAGCCGGATTGTGGTGTCGTCACTGCCAGAAGCCAGAGTTTTCCCATCGGGGCTAAAGCTAATCCCCCAAACGGGGGCAGTGTGCCCCCGTAGTATTTTGAGCGATCGCCCATCCAATGCCCACAGGCGAATAGTGCGATCACCACTAGCCGAGGCAAGGATCTGGCCATTAGGACTAAACGTCACCCGCTGCACAGCATCACTGTGTCCCTTCAGGGTTCTGACCAGTTCACCGTCACTCGTCCAGAGCTTAATGGTGCGATCGCCACTGGCAGAAGCCAGCCATTTGCCATCCGGGCTAAAACTGACACTGTAAACCTTGTCCGCATGACCGGCCAGGGTTTTTAGTTGTTGGCCATCCGCTGTCCAGAGCTTAATTGTCCCATCGTCACTGGCGGATGCCAGCAGTTTGCCATTTGGACTAAAGGTGACACTATTGACGGCTTTCAGGTGTCCCAGCAATTGGTTATACTCGCGCACACCATAAACAGCCTGTTGCAAGGCCAGTCGCACATGGTCGCGGGTGGAGGCGTCAGTCCAGGGAGCGGTGTTGAGTTGTTTCACGGCTTTCAGAGCTTCGACCAGCCCATCCAATTCCTGATGGGAAGCGAGCAGGGCCGTAGATGACAGACTGAGGGTATCAATGTGTCCGGTGATGGCCTGCCGCCGTTGGGTTTCCGCCCGGTAGGACTGCCACAGGGCAAACACGGCCAGACTGAGCGCCAGCACCGAAAAACTGGCCAATCCGGTAATCGTCCGTCGTCGCAGGCGATCGCGCCGTGCCATGCTGGCGTCAATGAAGCGGTTCTCACCACCGCTCAAACCACCCAACGTGAGGTCAAAAATTTTCTCCCGTCGCAGTTCCAGCAAGGTTTCCAGCTTCGAACCACTCCAGAGTTCCTCAGCCGCTTTTACCGGGTCCGTTTTCTGCAAATTTTGCCATTGGGCCACATCTTCCGATAGCCGATTCTTGATGGTAATCACCTGTTCGGCTTCATCGATCCAGTCTTTTAACGCCTGCCAGGAATCGAGCAGTGCCTCATGGGCAATTTCTACGGTAGGCTGGGTGCGATCGCCATCACTACTGACCAGCAAATTTTCGTTAATTAGCTCATCCAGCGTACTGGTAATTAACGACCCGGTAAACTCAGAGCGATAGGCCCGCCGACTGACGGGTTTACTGATCCCAGTGTCGGACTGGCTAATGCTAACCAATCGCAAAAAGATCTGCTTGACTGCGGCCTGTTTCTCGGTGGGTAAGTTCTCATAGAAGCGATCGACCCGTTTCTGAAGTGCCCCCCGCACACCACCTAACTCGCGGTAGGTACGGGCATAAAGGGTGCGATCCTGCAAGCCGTCGTGTTCGCGTTCACTTTGCCAGAGCAAATCCAACGTATATTGCAACAGGGGCAAATAGCCTGCCTGTCCCTGGACATCACGCAGGATTTCTTCAATTAAGCCATCTTCAAACATCACACCCAAACGGGCGGCGGGTTGTTTGATCGCCAACCACAATTCATCCCGCTGCATGTCGGTCATCAGGCTGATGTGGCTCTGAGTCAGGCTGCCTAACGCCGGATAGGTGCTGAAATGCTCTAGAAAGTCTGCCCGCATGGTCAGCACGACATAGAGAGTGTCCTGCCGGAATTTAATTAACTGCACCAGACTTTTGATGAAGTGATTCCGTAGCTCTAAGGGAGTGAGGGTAAATAATTCTTCAAACTGATCAATAAAGATCAGCCAATGTTCATCGGGTTGTTGTAATCGCTCAATGGCCTGTAACAGGGTATCGGTTCCGGCCTGACGGGCTAACTTGGCATCGGACTGTTTGTAGCGACTGAGTAGGCTACCGTATAGGGATTCAAAGGGGTTTTCGTCGGGCGTAAATACCAGATTGATCAGATGGTTACCCCACTTTTCGACCAGTCGGGGGATGATCCCAGCCCGCACCACCGATGACTTACCACTACCCGACGCGCCTAACAGCAAAACCAGATGGTGTTGCTCTAACCCATGCACCAGGCTAGCCACCATCTGATCTCGCCCAAAAAAGCGATCGCGATCTTCCAGTTCAAACTTTTTTAGCCCTTTGTAAGGCGAGGTCAGTTCTGGCTCCGGGGGTTTGCGGAAAATGCCCAATTGGGGAGTGGTGACCTGTTCGAGCGGCGTTGCCACCAGAATTTGATAGACCGGTATGGGGTCTTTAATGTTTTTGAGTTCCTGCGGGCCCAGGTAGGTCGTTTTTAGATCCAACTGGAGCTTAACCACATCAAATACCGTTTGCGAAATACAAATGCCACCGGGATCAGCCTTGGTCTGCAACCGGGCAGCAATGTTAACGCCACTACCCATCACATCGGTTTCACTAAAAAAGACATCACCGAGATGAATACCAATACGATGGAGCAGCACATCTTGATGGGAGAGATGATTGGCGGCTTCCGCGATCGCCCGTTGAATCGACATGGCACATTCAACCGCCTGGACAGCACTGGTAAAGTACATCAGCAGGCCATCACCCGTGGTTTTTAGGACCTGCCCTTGAAACTGCTGACACAACTCCGCCATCATTTGCAGATCCCGTTGCATCAGATCCAGGGTATGTTCTTCGGCTGCTGACATGCGGGCACTGAAACTAACCGCATCTGTAAAAGCGATTGCGGCGAGCGTTCGTTGCCCCCGTAAACTCTGAGGCAGCGTATCAGTACCGTTCCAGAGAGGAATTGTCATACGGATGCACTCGATTCTCTGCTCAGTATAAGGGGTTTTGCTAAAACTCCCCTGCAAGGGAATAGCTCGCCTCAGGTTTCTCTATCGTGTTCTTACATTTCTCAGTTCAGATGCGTTTCGTTACCGTCAGTAGGAGCTTTCAAGCACCTCAGGAAAAACCCATATTTTTTACATGGAGGCAATTATAACGATCCTAGGGGGAATTCTAAAGTCTCCGAATTCACCTGACTGTAAATTTTTCACTGACATACAGATAGGCAAGCAGATCCGCGACTATCTTTGAATGATTATCATCTTTTAACAATTACTATCGACTTGCCATGCTGGAGACAGCCCGGTTCTTTCACCAGTTTGCCGCACTGCTCAATGCTGGCTTGCCGGTACAGCAAAGCCTGGGTATGGCAGGGAAAGACTGTCGCCCTCAGTTGCAAAAGGTACTCCGGGAAGCCAGCCTGAAAATTGAAATGGGTCAAGATCTGGCAACCGCGATCGCCTCTGGCTACTTTGATCACTGGACTATCAGCCTGATCCGGGCCGGAGAGTATAGTGGAGCTCTGGCAGAAGCCTGTGAACGTTTGGCTGTCGCTGCGGAAACGCAACACAAACGACAACGGCTCTATCGTGCGGTTAATCGTTCCGTACTGGTGATCGTTCTCTGCTTAGTGGCGTTTTTGTGTGCCGCCATTCAGGGGGGCACGGGTTTTCTCTGGCAAACCTGGTTCTGGCTGGCGGTGATCGTCGTCGTCGGGGCCTTTCTGACAGTCACCTACCTGGGGTATTCCCCTACCTGGGGACAGGATGTGTTGCGATCACTTGACCGCTTTCCCCTGATTGCTGGCATTGTCCAGGCACGGGCCATGCTTTATTTCACCGAACTGGAATTACCACTGCGATGTGGTGTACCGCTCCTCCAGGCTTTAGAACTGGTACAAAGCCATATTCCTGACCGCATGGTGGGCAACCAGTTGGCAATCGCCAGTCGTCAGATTCAGGCCGGATTCACCCTCAGTCATGGTTTACGGGGTAAATTGCCACCACTGGCCGCCCAAATGTTACGCACTGGGGAGGAAACGGGTGATCTGGAAGGGATGCTCAGCAAACTGGCAGAGTACTACGAAAGTGACCTGGAACGTCGCCTCAAACAACTCCAGGGAACTCTGCGTCCCCTTGGAATTTTGGCAGCCGGTGGTCTGGTATTGTTGATGGGCATCGAAGCCATCACGTCATTAATCAAATCTCTACCGGGCTAATGTCAGTGGTTTCCTGTTGATTGAGAGGGAAAGTTCTTGCGGATATAGAGGGAAATCTAAGAGAAGATTTAACATGGGCGATCGCCCCCCTTCCGTAGTGTCAGAGCGAATGTTCAACAAAAACGAAACCATTTATCGCAAAGAATCACTGGAACGCCTGTCGTCACCCGAACGGTTAGACCAGTTAATGCAGGTAGTCGCACCCAAAGACTGGCTGGGTCTGCTGGCATTTGGGGGACTGATTGTTTTAGGTACAGCCTGGAGCGTGTTTGGCAAAATTCCGGTGACGGTGGATGGCCGGGGCATCTTGATTTATCCGCTGCAAGTCGTCGAATTAGAGTCACCCAGCGAGGGGAAGTTGCAAACCCTGAAGGTCAAAGTGGGAGACAACGTCCGGAAGGGGGACGTATTGGCTGTGATTGACCAGTCCGATCTACGTACCCAGGTACGCGAACAACAGGCACGGTTGACCCAGCTACAACGGCAGGCGCAGGAACTCGATTCGTTGGGTAATGAACGGTTGACCCTGGAGCTACAAACCCTCCGGCAACAACGGCAGACCCTCCGGCAACAGTTACAGAATACCCAGGAATTTTCACCGCAACGGCGATCGCAGGAACGGGCCACCATTGCCAAAGAGCGCCGCGCCCTGGAACAACAACTACAGGACTTACCGGCATTACAACCCGTGTTGCAAACTCGTTTAGATAGCCGAAAACTACTCCAGCGTCAGGGGGCGATCGCAGCAGATGCGGTGATTCAGGCAGAGCGAGAGTTCCGGGACACCATTAGCCAGATTTATCGCCTGCAG
>CAZGDE010000414.1:6253-6514 GCA_964524315.1 uncultured bacterium | reverse complement strand
GGTGGTCAATACGGTGCGCAGCCAATGGGGTTCATAGATACAGTCGGAGTCGCAATAAACGACGATGTCACCTGTGACCAGTTGGGCACCCAGCATTTTGGCTTTGTAGTAGGTGGTGTCGGGGGGCGCAAGGTGAACTTTGAACCAGGGGTAGCGATCGCACAACTGCTGCAGCAACTCGGCGGGTGTATCGCCACTTTCAATGAGTAGCACTTCCTTGGCCTGACTCGGTGATACATCTTGGTTGACCAGGGATGACAG
>CAZGDE010000414.1:0-6243 GCA_964524315.1 uncultured bacterium | reverse complement strand
TTGGCTTAATCCTTCAATATCAGCATTTGCCAGATTTTCAGTTTCCAGGATGATGGAGAAACTTGGCAGGGAAACGGTGTCCATTAGTCTAATTTGCCACTCCTCTTTTGCACCAGACTACTATCTTTGAGGCTTTTTCAACGATATAACTTTATAGTTGTTAACTTGTAACTGATGGGTTGGTAGTTTCTGGGTGGATCAAATAACACTTCTTAAGCATTCTCTGACGGTTTTACTGCAGGTCGTGTTCTCGATTTTACTCATCGACGAATCGGCACCGCAAAATGCCAAGATAATAGGACGTATATTTCTAAGTGTAAAGTTCTCTGTAGGGGCATTGCATCGCCTTGACCCTAGTAGATATCAGCCCATTGTTGCAGCATTTCTCCAGAAAGCTTGCCTGACTGCTATCTCTGACCACCGTTACTGCCATTAATGTTATGAGTCTGATTCTGTTTCTATTGCAAGCATCCTGGCAGATGGTGGCGATCGCCGTCCTCACGGGATTCCTCAGTGGTGGCAGTAGTGCCGGATTGATTGCTTTAATTAGCTCGGCTCTAAGCCAGGAATCGGTCAATCTGGTCTCGCTGGGGTGGGGGTTTGTCGGATTGGCGCTGGTATCACTGGTAACGAGTGTGATTTCCCAGATGATGCTGATTCGTTTGGCCCAGCAAGCCATTTTTCAACTCCGGTTGAACCTGAGTCGGCAGATTCTTGCTGCGGAACTGGCCCATTTGGAGAAATTGGGCGCTCCCCGGTTACTGGCGACTTTGACGGATGATATCCAGGCCGTTGCCGATGCAGTCAGGCTGTTGCCGTTCCTTTGCATTGACATAGCGATTGTGGCAGGGTGCCTGGTTTATATCACCTGGCTATCCTGGCAGGTGTTTCTCGTCGTCTGTGTGATTACGTTTGTCGCTTTGAGCAGTTGTCAGTGGTTACTCAAGCGCGGTAAACGGCTTCTAGCCAAGGCGCGGGAAGAACAGGATCATCTGTTCAAACATTTTCGGGCTGTCACCGAAGGCACGAAGGAACTCAAGCTCAATTACTGGCGGCGACAGGCATTTTTGCGTGATGACTTGCAGGCAACAGCGGCAACCTACCGTCGCTACAACGTTGGTGGTTTATCAATGTTTGCCTTTACTTCCAGTTGGGGCAAGTTGATCTTTTTCTTCTCGGTAGGGTTTGTGTTATTCGCCCTGCCGAAATTGATGACGCTCAATGCCGCCACGGTTTCTGGCTATGTGTTGACCTTTACCTACCTGATGCTACCGATGGATCGGTTGGTCAACCAGTTACCTGTCCTCAGTCGGGCGGGGATTGCTCTCGGTAAGATTGAATCGTTGGGATTAGCCCTATCCAATCGAACAGAGGCTATCACCGTTCCCGCAGCGGTTAGTTCCGAGTGGCGATCGCTCACCTTCAAAGACATCACCTATACCTATCAAACGGAGCGGGAAGACCTCAGTTTTACCCTCGGCCCGCTGAATCTAACCTTTCAGCCGGGTGAACTGGTCTTTATTGTGGGTGGGAATGGCAGTGGGAAATCGACCCTGGCAAAGCTGATTACGGGACTGTATGCCCCCGAATTAGGCCATGTTTACCTGGATGGTCAGCCCATTGATGATACCAATCGGGAGTGGTTCCGCCAGCATTTCTCCGTTGTCTTTGCTGACTTTTACCTGTTCGACCGCCTACTGGGACTGGAGCGGGACAATCTGGATGCCCAGGCACAGGATTATCTCCAGAAGCTACGGTTAGACCATAAAGTCACCATCTCGAATGGGACGCTTTCGACGACGGCTTTATCGCAGGGGCAACGCAAACGCCTGACGCTGTTGACGGCCTGCCTGGAAGACCGCCCCATCTATTTATTTGATGAGTGGGCGGCTGATCAGGATCCGGTGTTTAAGGAATTGTTCTATACCCGCTTTCTGCCGCAGTTACGGGACCAGGGGAAAACGGTGCTGGTGATCAGCCACGATGATCACTATTTCCACGTGGGCGATCGCCTGATTAAGTTGAACTATGGGCAGATCGAATACGACCGGCAACCGGATGGCAGAGTAGTAAGAGGGTAAAGGTAAGGCATGCTAGGAAACGTGCTGATCGGAGTGTTGGTTGTGTTAATTGTCGGGGCGATCGCGTTTTACCTGGCATGTGCTTTTTTTACCTGGAAATTTTTCTTCTTAGAAAAGGATCTGACCACTCTGGGAGATAATTCAGACCAGGCGAATTTACCACCCGTTTCCCTGCTGGTTCCGGCCTGTGGGGTTGATGCTGGTGCCTGGGAGAACTGGACATCCCTCTGTACCCAGGACTACCCCCATTACGAAGTGTTGTTTGGAGTCACGGATTCGCAGGATCCCTGTATCCCCGTTCTTCAGAAATTAATGGCAACCTATCCCGAACGGGTACGTCTTTACCCCGGTTTAGAACCCAAGGGTATTAACTATAAAGACAGCAACCTCAGCTATTTACTGGAGCAGGCAAAATACGATGTGATTGTTTTTGCCGACAGTGATATCCGGGTCAGTTCTGACTATCTGCGAATTGTGACGGCTCCTTTGCAGGATGAAAAAGTGGGCATGGTGACCTGTGCCTTTATGGGGTATGACCCACACTATTTGGGTGCAGCCGTGGCATCGTTGAGCCGCTGTGTTGATTTCATTCCCAGTTTGCTGATTGCGCGATCGCTGGATGGGGGGTTGCGTTGTGCGGTAGGCGCAACGATTGCTACCCAGCGAGACCGTCTGACAAGTTATGGCGGACTTCAGTTCAATCGCATTGGTTCCGACTACAACATTGGTAAACGAGCCGCTGCTGCCGGTTATCGGGTGGAACTGTCTCACTACGTGCTGGAATCGGATACGGGCACCGAGAGTATTGGGCAGGTGTTTCAGCGCGAACTGCGTTGGGCGCGGACAATTCGCTTTAACCGGGGTGCCCAGTACTACACGATGATTTTTTGCTATGGCACCGTGTTCTGCTTACCGTTGCTGATCGTTACAGAGTTTGCCCCCTGGGCGCTCGCCCTAACAGGGATTACCTTCGCCATTCGTTATGTACAAGCGTTGGTGGCGATCGGGTGTATGAAGGCTCCGCGCCTGTCCCGTTGGTTGTGGACTCTACCCCTGCGTGACTTGATGACCTTCGTTATTTGGGCCAGGGGGGCCTATGGTAGTGGAGTTTACTGGCGTGGACGCAAACTGCGTATCGAAGCCGATGGCTTAATCCGGCAATGGCAATAAATTGATGCGATAGGGGTAATGTCTCCACGGAAACCTTACCCCTATCGCAAGCTATCCCTACACTAACCCTTAGCGAATCAACTCGTTTAATCCGCACCTTCAATGGGCGCAAATCCCTGGCGTTGCACGTTTTCAGTGACAACCCGTGGTTCCAGGAATTGCAACAGGTAATCGGGACCACCCGCCTTCGAGCCAACTCCCGATAGTTTGAAGCCACCAAACGGCTGACGCGCCACGATCGCCCCCGTAATGCCCCGGTTGATATAGAGGTTGCCCACCTCAAACTCTGCCTGAGCCTGCTCAATGTGAGACGGTGTGCGCGAGTACAGACCACCCGTTAAGGCAAAGTTCGTGCCATTGGCAATCTCCAGTGCCGCCGTAAACGAGTCAGCCCGCATGACCGCCAGCACTGGCCCAAAAATTTCCTCCTGGGCGATCGCCGCCGTGGGTGACACATTATGGAAGATGGTGGGACCAACGAAGTAACCACCCTCCGGAGCCGTCATTTCCAGCGCCAGTTCACATTCCAGTTTGCCCTTTTCGATGTACTCCTTGATGCGATCGCGGGCGTTACCATCAATCACCGGACCGACCTTCGTACTAGGGTCTTCAGCAATCCCTAAGTTGAGCGATCGGGCGGCTTCCACTAATCGCCGCAAAAACGTATCGTAAATGGGAGACAGCACCACCACCCGCGAACAGGCAGAACACTTCTGTCCTCCGTAACCAAACGCCGATTGCACCACGCCCTGCACCGCCTGATCCAGATCCGCACTTTCATCGACGATGATGGCGTTCTTGCCGCCCATTTCGGCGATCACTCGCTTCAGGTGCTTCTGACCCGGTTGCAGTTCGGCTGCTTCCCGGTAGATGCGACAGCCGACCTCCTGCGATCCCGTAAAGGTGATCATGTGGACATCGGGATGTTTGACCATGTGCGCTCCCACAGTCGAACCCTTACCGGGGACGAACTGGAACACACCAGGAGGCATCCCCGCCTCAACCAGGATTTCCGCCAATTTCGCCGCAATCACCGATGAGACTTCCGCTGGTTTGAGCAATGTACAGTTACCTGCCACCAGGGACGCGACCGTCATCCCCACCGGAATTGCCAGCGGAAAATTCCACGGCGAAATGATCAGGGAAATACCCCGTGGCTGGTAGTGGTAGCGGTTGGTTTCACCGGGGTAATCGTAGGCGACACCTGCTTCCAACCGTTCCATTTCGTCCGCATAGTAACGGCAAAAGTCGATCGCCTCTGATACTTCCGGGTCAGCTTCCTTAACGATCTTGCCCGTTTCCAGCACCATCCAGGCAATTAACTCCTGCCGTCGTTGCTCCATCAAATCGGCTGCCCGACGCAGGATGTTTGCCCGTTCCTTCGCGGGAGTCCGTTTCCAGGCAGGGAAGGCAGCTTTGGCAGCGGCGATCGCCCGATCAGCCTGTTCGATACTCAGCAAACCAATTCGCCCGACCTTTTCGCTGTAATTCGACGGGTTGAGCGAATCTACATAGGTATCTGTTTGGACGTATTCTCCCGCAATCAGCGGCAAATAGGTCTGCCCCAGTTGTTGCCGGACGATGCGAAAGGCAACCTGAACCTCCTTCCGATGGCTGGCGCTGGCATAGTCAGTATCCGCAGCATTTTGGAAGGTGCCAGGTGCAGGACGATGGCTGGAGCCTGCCTGCTCCTTCATTTGGGGAGCAGACAGCAATTCCTCGATCGGTCGTTCCTCCAGGTTTTGCCGCAGGAAAGAACTGTTAGCCGTATTTTCCAGTAGTCGCCGGATCAGGTAGGACATGCCAGGAATCAGTTCGCCATAGGGACAGTAGACCCGTACCCGGTAGCCCCGATCCGCGATCGCCTTTGCCAACTTGTCCGCCATGCCATAAAGCACCTGGCACTCAAACCGTCGCGGGGGAATCTTGAGCGCGGTGGCGATCGCGATGGCGTGTGCCTGCGATCGGACGTTGTGACTACCAATTGCTGCATAGAGATAGTCATGGTTCTCCAGCAGCAAGCGGGTCATCGCTTCGTAATTAGCATCGGTGAATTCCTTGTCGTTGAAAACGGGCTGTTGCCAATCTTTTTGCACCGCCTTGATGGTTTCCTGATCCCAATAGGCACCCTTAACCAACCGCACCGTGACCGGCGTACCCCGTTCCTTTGCCCACTCGACCAAATCTTTTAAGTCGCCGTAACTGTCGCGCAGGTAAGCCTGGAGCGTGATTCCAAGGTCACTCCGCTGGCGAAACTCCTCTTCTAGCAGCAATTTTTTCAGAATCGTCAGGGTGATGTCCTTGTACTGGTACTGCTCCATGTCGAAGTGAATGGCAGCCCCCAGCTCCTTCGCCCGCCGCAGTAAGAGACGGATGCGATCGCTCACCTTTGCCTGACTACCCTGGGCATCCAACGGGTCAAATTGGGAGTAGAAGGCAGTTAGCTTGACCGACACCTGCACGGGTGGTAAGGGTTCCCCATCTGCCCGATCGATCTGGTCAATGGTAGACCAGCGCTGGGCGGCGGCACTCAGTTGGGTGATCAAATCCATGTAGCGATCCAGGTAGGATTGCGCTTCGACTTCGGTGATGACCGCTTCGCCCAGCAGATCGACGGTGAAGGTCATTCGGTCTTTGCGCAATCGTTCGATGGTTTTGATCACCTGGGGCAACGTTTCACCCGCAATATACTTTTGGGCCAGGGTTTCAACGGCAGTGGAAACGGTCGTGGCAGCAATCTGCCCCGGCATGGAATCGGGATTGGCAAAGCCCAACATTCCCTTCAAGGCAGCGGGGAGTTCCACGTCCTCCTGTCCCAGATATTCCTGTAGGTGACGGGCAATTTCTGGCTTACTTTGGAGCGACGGCAGACAATCAATGAAGCGAAATAGTTGCACGCGCAAACCAGGGCTAGCCATTGCCAAGGAGAGTGATTTGTCATCCCAGCGCATCTGCTCGCGCATCTGGGCAAAGAAGGAACGATTTTCACGGG
>CAZGDE010000413.1:0-6526 GCA_964524315.1 uncultured bacterium | reverse complement strand
AGAGCACCGCCCTGTCACGGCGGAAGTTGCGGGTTCGAGCCCCGTCAGTCCCGTAGGTAGCGTTTTTGAATAATTCTTTAACTTGCGGATGAAGCAAACAGGTTCGCTGAACCATTGCCATCAGTCGCTAGAATTTTAAGATTGGCACAATATCCCGACAGAAACATTGTTTTGTCAGGGAGGTCAGTTGCTAAATTACTCTGTTTGTCCTTAACATTTTTCACTTTCCCCTTATGTCTGTTCGCGTTCGTATTGCGCCTAGCCCAACCGGCAACCTGCATATTGGCACTGCCCGGACAGCCGTCTTTAACTGGCTATTTGCCCGGCATAACGGTGGTAAATTCATTCTGCGAATTGAGGATACTGACCTGGAGCGATCGCGCCCAGAATTTACCCAAAACATCCTAGACGGTCTTACCTGGCTTGGCCTGACCTGGGATGAGGGGCCTTTCTTTCAGAGCGAACGTTTAGATTTATATCGTCAGAAAGTACAAGAGCTATTAGACAAAGGGCTAGCATACCGGGCCTACGAAACGCCCGAAGAATTAGACGCGATGCGAGAGGCCCAAAAAGCCAGAAATGAAGCACCCCGTTACAACAACGGGCATCGACATCTTAGTCCCGATCAACGTGCCGCCTATGAAGCCGAAGGGCGTTCGTCTGTTATTCGCTTTATTATTGATGACGATCGGGAAATCTCCTGGAATGACCTGGTACGTGGCAAAGTCACATGGAAAGGGCGCGACCTTGGGGGTGACATGGTTATTGCCCGTGCAGCTACCAACGGTGAAGTTGGGCAACCGTTATACAACTTCGTTGTGGTTGTAGACGACATTGACATGGACATCAGCCATATCGTGCGTGGGGAAGACCACATTGGTAACACACCCAAACAAATTCTTCTGTACGAAGCGCTGGGAGCAACAGTTCCTGAATTTGGACATACGCCTTTGATTTTGAATGAAAAAGGCGCAAAACTCTCCAAACGGGATGGCGTCACGTCCATTTCAGACTTCCAGAAAATGGGTTACACCGCACCCGCGATCGCCAATTACATGACCCTCTTGGGATGGTCACCCATCGAAGGGATGAGCGAGATCTTCAATCTAGATGAGGCAGCTCAAGCATTTGGCTTTGAGCGGGTCAACAAAGCGGGAGCCAAATTCGACTGGGATAAACTCAACTGGCTCAATAGTCAGTATTTACACACGATGCCCGTTGCCCAACTAACCGATCTGCTGATTCCTTACTGGCAAGCTGCTGGTTACGAGCGTGATTGGATTAGTGAACGAGGCTGGTTGGAAGCGGTAACTACCCTAATTAGTGCCAGCCTAGCGCGGTTAGAAGAAGGGGTCGCAATGCCCCGTTATCTCTTTGTCGAGGACGTTGGATTTACTGAAGAGGCCACCAAAAAGTTAAAACAGGATGGCTCGGCAGCAATTGTTCAGGGCATCCGGGCCGCTTTATCTGCCAGCGACCAACCCTTAAGCGCAGACAGCGCCCAAGCTTTAATCAAACAGGTTGCGACAGAACTCAACCGCAAAGAAGGACAACTCAAACCCATTTTGCGTGTTGCCTTGACAGGGGACACTCGTGGGCCTGACCTGATCCAATCCTGGCTACTGCTTAACCAACGAGGCTGGGACGTTGCCCGGTTGCAACAGGCTGAGCAAGTAGCCCAAGGGTAGGGAGGGGAAGAAAGGAAAGTCAGATACGGGGTAACATCTGCTTTCCTTCCTGCTATTGCTGGAACTCCCCAGACCATCTCGCGTCTGAACTATTGACCGGAGATTTACCAGCATTCCGTTACCCATTAGTTCGGCAACGAATCGTCCAGGCAAAAGCGAATTCGTCCCTCCATCGGGAAACGCTTTTTCTAAAATCTCCACAACACGACAGTTAAACCTGTGTCCGGGAAATGTTTAAGACGAATTGTATGCCGTTGAAATTTATTGCAGGGTTAGCCGGAACGATCGCCGCGATCGCTCCAATTGCCCACATGCCAGCAACCGCCCAATCACCACCGAGTTTGGATAATGTCACGATTGGTTCACGCTTTTCACCCAATCCCTTAGAGGTTCGAGGTAAGGGGGGCGGCAGCACACCCGCCCATGATTTAGTTGGTCGATCTGACAGCCCCACTGGAAGCTGTACTGGCTTCGCTAGTACTAAACCCGATCTCACCCTCGTACTCACTTCATTTTTTAATTCACTCAGTATTCAGGTGCAAAGTGCCGAAGATACAGCTTTAGTCATCCAGGGCCCTGGCGGTGTCTGGTGTAACGACGATTTTCAGGGCAAAAACCCTGGTGTATCGGGTCAATGGTTAGCTGGAACGTACAAAGTTTGGGTAGCATCCTATGGTAAAAACCGTAGTCCCAATTACACGCTTCAAATCACCGAAAAGCGATAGGGAATATGGCTTCAAGCCAGGCAGAGCGCGGGTTGAAGCGCTCCCCTGAGAAGCCAAAATAAGCGAACGACCCCGTTCTTAGCCAATTCCCAAGGTCATCGTCTGTCTAGTCTATAGCCTCGATAGTAGCCTTCAAGCCCTGGCTAGACAGTGTTTGCACGAGATCGTCAGCGCGGACGCGATCGCCAAAAGCACCAACTTGCATTACCGATTTTCCCTGAGAAGAAATCAGAAAGGCACCGGGGATAAGGGCTTTAACCTGTGCTTGCTCACTACTATCAGAGGTTTCGACAATCACCCGGTAACGAACAACTCCCAACGATGCCGAGCGTAACGGCGGTGCGGGTGGACTAGTACCATCCTGGGACACGTCCCTGCCATACACTCGTACTCCCGAACCACTGCCAGCATTACCTAAAGGAATATTAGAATCGGGCACTGGTAACAAGTTAGAATTTGTCGCTTGGGCAGGTCGGTTCATTGCCACTGGTGCCTGCACTGGCCGGGCAACAACCGGTGGAGCGATCGCAGATGCTTCTGGTAATGGTACAGGAATATCTATCCCTGCCTTCGGGGCAGTTGCTTGCACTGACATTGACGGTGTTAATGGATTTTGCCGTGAGATCGGCAAAGGAGCGACAGCCAGCGATCGCTCTGGCGGGGGAACTGGAATCACAGTAGGAGCCGCAGACCGAGGAAGCGATGAACGGTCAGGGGTGGGCACAGCAATGTTTACCGACCGTGAAACCGGAGCTAACGGCTGATAACGACCAGGGGTTAATGGCGATAACTTTGATGCGACCGTCGTCCGAACTGGCACAGATCCAGTCAAAGCAGCAGGCGGGGGAAACTCCGATCCACCTGCAGCAGGAACAGGCAGGGAACGGGATCTAGGCACAGCGTTGTTGTTATTAGTTCCAGGGAAAGGCGATGGCCCACTGGTTATCCCTTCACCCTCAGTGAGAGGCACAATCTGAATTGGGCGAGGTACTGGTGGGGAAACTCCCCTACCGGAAAGGGCAGATGGCACTGGAAATGGCACCGACGATGCTGCGGCGATCGCCACGGGTGGTAACGGGGTGGCACCGTTGGCAGTTCCTGAGACTGGAGCAGCATTTGCTGATGTTGCACTTGCCGAGGACATTTGAGATGCTACAGGCTGCGGCTGCGCCGGAGACGACCCACCACCTCCAGCAGACAACCGTGCTGCCACAGGTTGAGCAACAGGTACAGTAGACAATCGTTCGCCAAATGGAATCGTTGTCACTACAGCTTGCGAAGCAGACACCGGCGGGGAGTTTGGCCGCAACGGCTTAGTAAACTCAACCACAGACCGGGGCGACAATGGGGTTGTTGCAGTTACAGCAGACGCCGCTACAGGTGCAGTAGGGGGGGAAACGGGAGCAGATGGCCGGATTGGCACCGTTGGTAATGGTGCGGCTCCAATTGTTGAAGAGGCGGCCACTGGCACAGTCGGTAATGTGCTTGCAGAAGGTTGGGGCACCGGCGTACTGGCCACAGATGAGCCAGACGGCAATGCATCAAGAGTACCGGCAACAGGCACGGTTTCAGGATCAGAACCAGCCAGATCAATTTGACCGGTTGTTGTCGTCAACTCATTGCCAAACGCCAGAATCCGTTGTGTCGTCGCCTTAGCATTGACGTCAAACTGGCCATTATTACGAATGAAATTGCCACCTGGTTCAGTGGCAGATCCTAAATCTGGCCGGGATTCAGCGATCGCCACCACACCATCACGCGTATTTCCTTCAATCGAGTTATTCCGTAAAACGGGTCGCGCCTTCGCCTGGATAACAATCCCATCTTTGTTGAGCGTAATGCGATTACCGACAATCAACGGCATTGCCCGTTGATTAATGTTGATCCCAAAACCGGTTTGCTCAAAAATGTTTTCTCTTACCTCTGGACGGGAGGTGTTGTAGATAGTGATCCCATTCGCCCCATTGGAATAGAAGAAATTGTTGCGGATTAAAGGGGCACTATTACCAGTGACAGAAACACCATCATGTCCGCTACCAGTAAACGTATTGTCTGCCAGTAGAGGACTACTCGACTCTACCCACACACCATACCCCTGGGGTTCTGGATTCGTTACAGTGACACCAATTAACGCTGCCTGATTCGCACCTAAGATAGCGACGTTTTGCCGTGCCCAAGTGGGACTAAGGAAAAAGCCACTGCCCCGAATCACTATATCTGAGCCACGGGTAAGGGAATTGCCCTGAATAATGATCCCCGACCTTAACTTCAGCGGAAAGGACTCGCCCGTCTCGACACTATACGTCCCTGGCATTAACTGGATCACTGTATTTGGTTGAGCAACCTGTAACGCCTGGGTAATTGTCTTAAACGGAGCTTTTTCACTTCCATCCGCTGCTGCATCGTTTCCCGTCGCTGGATTAACGATCAGGACAGTAGCAGTTTCAACACCCTGAGTCACAGAAGAAGGAGACGCCGTGGTTGAGGCAGGTTGCGCGATCGCACACTGACTTCGGAGTGCCAACGGCATCACAGCCGCCAACCCCAACCAGACAAGCGTCATCAACCAAGAGCGTGTATTGTTTGTCGGCAACCGATTATTCAACTGATGAGGTTGAAGGTTAGGTGAGGGCATATAACTCACGACTCTATCTCCTTTAACACGGCTTTCAATCAACAGAGCCAACGCTCAAAAGCCCGATGGCGATTGAGCTTTACGCAGTTGCCGACAACAGTGACATCACACTGTATCCGATCTTTGTGAAAGTGGATCAACTATTTTTAGGGCAACTTGTTCAGGCAATTTTGGGAAGCTATTCTTTGGCAATTGGCATGAGAAGGCTTGCTAGCGATCGCCCTATCTCTCGCCAGCAAGTCATCCGATGACATGATTGAAGTCAATTACACGACAAGACCTTGCCCAAGGTGACGCCATGGAAAAGCAGCAACCTGGACAAGGCTTAACGCAATGGGAGTATGATGCCCGAAGCTAGCTAATCAGGTTTCGGACAGATTTTAGTCGCAGTAGCAATCGCTAACTGAGGTACAGCCCAAGCACCCGTTACAGAAGTACCCGTTAGAGATTGGTGGAAATTGCCTGCACTGGACAGGTAGGAATACATTGTTCACAGACGATACACCGCGATCGCGTAAAGGTAAGCTTAAACGTCTGTGGGTCTAAACTCATTGCTTCGGAGGGACAGACGCCAGTACATAAACCACAGTGAACGCATGACTCTTCATTAATCAGGATTTCCCGGTTGGAGAACGACACGCCAATATCCTGTGATCGCATCCAATCAATGGCAGCATCCAACTGATCAATATCACCGGACAATTCAACGACCAATTTGCCAATCTGGTTCGGTGCAACCTGGGCTCGAATAATATTAGCAGCGACGTTAAAATCCTTAGCCAATCGATAAGTGACCGGCATTTGCACAGAACGTTTGGGGAAAGTAAGGGTGAGGCGCTTTTTCACAGTATTACCGGTTCTACATTATTGATCGGCGGTATCTGGGCAAATATTCCCGGGCGACTAATGACCATTCGCCCCTACACAGATTGTAAAAAGCTTTTTCCAGACTAACCACGATTCTCGGTATGGATATAGCATTTCTCAAACCTTGATGAAGGGGAAGGTTTTGTGAGAGAAGCTTTTGTGAGAGAAGCGAATGAGGTAGGCACTCTCACAATCTCAATCGGATCGCTATATTTGCGACTGTTTAAACAACCTTCTACACTGAATGAGAATGCCACAGATCGTGAAACTACTGTTGTATGACTGCCAATCTGCCCGATCCCCAGCCGAATTCTCAGGACTCTACGACTCCCGCCTTTGCCCTCCGACTGCGGAACCTTCTGATTGTGATGGTGGCTGTCGTTTTAAGCGTGACAGTGTTCTTAAGTGTACGCACAGAAACGGGTTCAGCAACATTAACCGCGATCGCCGAAGACTCAATACCACTGGAGGTTGCCCTAACGAACGGCAAACCAACCTTAATGGAGTTTTACGCTAACTGGTGTACCAGTTGTCAGGCAATGGCCCCCGATATGGAAACCCTGAAACAGGAGTATGGCGATCAGGTCAACTTTGTCATGCTCAATGTAGAC
>CAZGDE010000412.1:0-6553 GCA_964524315.1 uncultured bacterium | reverse complement strand
AACGAGTCAACCGTAAGACATTCCGAGTGTACTCGCACCATGACGGGCTGGTCTTTGAACGAGTCTGGGTCTCCCTTGACGATCGCCACATGCTCAGAATTGTCCAGCAAATTACGGTAGCCGTAGATTTTGAAGTGGCCAAATTGGGTGGGTAGCTCGGCCACCGTTTCCCGACAGATGAAACGTTCATGCTGCAGTCGGTAGCTAATCAGGTCAGCAATGCTGATGATTTTAAGCTGATGCGTTCTGGCATATTCGATGAGTTCGGGCAACCGTGCCATCGACCCATCCGCGTTCTGAATCTCACAGATCACCCCCGCCGGGTACAGCCCCGCCAGACGAGACAAATCAACTGCTGCCTCCGTGTGTCCAGCACGTTTTAACACGCCACCATCACGGGCCCGCAGGGGAAACACGTGCCCCGGTCGCCGCAGGTCGGTGGGATGGGTTGCGGGATTGATCGCAATTTGAATCGTGCGGGCCCGGTCTTCGGCGGAAATACCCGTCGTCACGCCCACACTGGGAGACGCATCAATACTGACGGTAAAGGCAGTCTGGTTACTGTCCGTATTATTCGTCACCATTAATGGCAGGTCTAACTCATCCAGGCGAGTTCCCGTCATGGACAGACAGATCAACCCACGGGCATAGACCGCCATGAAATTAATCATATCGGGGGTGGCAAACTGGGCCGCACAGACCAGATCACCTTCATTTTCCCGATTTTCATCATCAACAACCACGATCGCCCGCCCCGCCTTCAGATCAGCCAGGGCAGCCTCAATGGCATCAAACTTGAAAGGGATTGCAGCGGAATGGGACGGCTCTAATGAAGCGTTCAAGGCGACAGTTCCGTAAAATTTCTTAATGCCTACTCACATTTTTAAATTGTATAGCAGTCCTAAATGACTTGTGATGAATGCAGTGATTACACCCAAAACGGTTGGTCTGGTATTACAATGCAGCAAACGTTGAGTGAGTCGAGCCAAAAATAAGGTAAACCATCATGGGTGATATGGGACGTGTACCCGTTGGAATCATTGGTGCATCGGGTTACGGTGGTGTTCAGTTGGTGCGGCTCTTGATGGATCATCCGCGCCTGGAGCTTGTTTACCTGGGTGGCGAAAGTAGTGCCGGTCAAGCATTTTCTGAGTTGTATCCCCATTTGGGGCATCGGGTGCAGCAGTTGATCGAACCAATTGACCTGGACAAAATTGCTGATCGCTGTCAGGTCGTGTTTCTCTCCCTCCCCAATGGGCTTGCCTGTAAGATGGCTCCTACCCTTTTGGAAAAGGGTTGTAAGGTACTAGATCTGTCCGCTGACTATCGTTTTTTTGAACTATCCACCTATACCTCCTGGTATGGAGGGGATCGCACCGATAAGGCGATTGCAGAAACGGCAGTTTATGGCTTACCCGAACTGTATCGCGATCGCATTGCCCAGGCCCAACTGGTGGGTTGCCCCGGTTGCTACCCGACGGCCAGTTTGTTAGCACTCTCGCCGTTACTGAAGCAAGGGTTAATTCAACCCGAAACTGCCATTATTGACGCGAAATCTGGCACTTCTGGGGGTGGCAGGCAAGCGAAAACAAACCTGCTTTTAGCAGAGGCCGATAACTCACTGGCGGCTTATAATGTTGCCCGCCACCGCCATACACCAGAAATTGAACAGATTTGTAGCGACCTGGCCGGTCACGAGGTGCTGATTCAGTTCACGCCACACCTGATTCCCATGGTGCGGGGGATTCTGGCAACGGTTTATGCCACCCTGCGCGATCCAGGTCTGGTCAGGGAAGATTTATTAACCATTTATAGTGCGTTCTACCGCAGTTCACCCTGGGTCAAAATTCTGCCCAGTGGTACCTTCCCCCAAACAAAATGGGCATGCGGCACTAACCTGTGCTACATCGGGTTAGAAGTTGATCCCCGTACCGATCGCGTAATTGTTATGTCAGCGATCGATAACCTGATGAAGGGACAGGCCGGGCAGGCAATTCAGTGTGTCAACATTATGATGGGTTGGGAAGAAACTTTAGGGCTGCCCACCCTGGCGTTTTACCCTTAACCCAGCAGGAAAAAGGGTCGCTAGGGCACGAAGACCGTTAAAGCTTTGGGAATAACGCGAAACAGCGCCGGTGTTGAGGTCGTAATTTCGCCATCCGTATTAATTGGATAAGGCCGGCGAGTAACGACCTTAATCTCCTGACCATGTAGCATCCGTACCGACGAGGCCGCCGCGTGGGTACCGGCGCGCATTGCCGGCAGTAGTGGGATCATCTCCCACCAGTGTTGAATTTCCAAACTATACAGATCCAGTTGTTGGTCGTCGATCGTCGCATCCTTGGCCACCGTCATGCCACCACCGTAATAGCGACCGTTTCCAACCGCGATTTGAACTGTTTTAACTCTCTTAGTCTCGCCATTCATTTGAATGACGGCTCCAAACGGTACGGAATGGAAGAGTACCTGGAATGAGGTAATGGCATATGCCAAAACGCCCCAGCGCCGTTTCACCTCCCGGCTGAGTTGTTGAGTGATTTTTACACTTAACCCCAGACTGGCAACGTTAAAAAAATGCTTGCCATTCACCCAGCCCAGGTCAATTGCCTGGCACTTCCCCTGCGCAATAATATTGCAGGCTTCGGGAATCGTGCGGGGAATGCCAAGGGTACGTGCCAGGTCGTTTGCCGTACCCAATGGTAGAATCCCCAATGGCAATCGGGTGTCTACCAGACCTTCGATCGCCGCATTTAACGTCCCATCGCCCCCACCCACAATCACCAGATCCACCTGGTCGGCACAGCGACGAATGCTGTCGGAAATGTGGCCAGGATCACGGCTCGACTCAATCACCAGATTAAAATCCCGTTCCATCAACTGGGCGATCGCAGTGGATACTTGATCCTGTCCCCGACGAGAATGACGATTGACTAGCAACAGGGCACGGGGCATAGATTGGCAGGCAACTAAATAAAATATGTAGAAGGATCAAGGCAAAGGACACAGACTGAAAGCGCCGTAGCAGACTCAGTAGCAGACATAATTCTTCCAGGTCTCACTGCAATCAACTTCAAGCCTTTTCCCGCAATGCCTTATTTCCAAAGTTTATTTTCTAGATCTCTAATCTGCCGTTCCAGGCGATCAATCCGTCCACGCAATTCGTCCATTTCCGACTGGCGCGGCACACCCATATCCTGAAGCATATTACGGAATTGGCGTTGCATATTCGTTTCCAGAGTCCCTTGCTCTGACTTCATTTTTTGCATCAGGTCATCCATGACGGCTTTTGCCTGATCGGGGTTGAGTTTACCGTCTTTGACCAGTTCATCCCCCACCTCTTTTAGTTTTTCGGCCACCAGTGAGGTTGTGCCAACGCCAAACATCAATAACTGCGTGAGCCAGTTGTTATTATCCATGCTGCCTTCCTGTAATCGGGCTAAGTAACGTTGGGGCAAACGATACGTCAGCTTTACACACTATCAACTTTACGCACTGGCTGGCTGTACCGCAGTGCTGGTATCAGGGTAAGCCAGCCACAAGAATTGCTCCCAAACTAACACTATTCTGGCAAATTTACTGAGTCGCCTGGTTAGTCAAATCCGTTCTCCGGGTTCCATACTGCCCATGTGCTGCCAGACTCCAACCCAGAGCTAGAAGCGGGAGAACGGATGGTGCCACGAGGATTACAAGCCATCTTCTATTAGTAATAAGCCCTTAGACAGAGATTTTATTTTATTGCTCACGGTAAATAATTAGCATGACCTGGCGCAGCGTTTGCTAGTGCAGTTTCAAGAAACTTGTTAAGCCGCAATCTGCTTTGCCCGCACCCTCAATCCCTCTGTCCCAGGTGAGGGACTTGGACGCTCGCTCCCTTCTCGCCCAGGAGAAGGGTTGGGGATGAGGGTGGCATGATTGCTGGCACAACAAGTCCTCTGATTATGCACTAGCAACACTGAATCAGGTGTCCTAAGCAGACCATCCGCCGCCATAGCGCTGACATTTACTGTTTAGATTTTTTATTCAGGATTTTTTTACAATGAATGACTTTAAGACCGTTAGAGCCAGTGCCAAACTGCTATCGACACTGTTCGCAGTAGCGATCGCCCCGATCCTTACCCTTGCTAGTCTGATGCCACCCAGCATGGCCCAAACAACCTTCGGGTTCGAACCTGAAGATGTCGAGTCTGAACAGGTAGAACCCCTGTCCCAGGTAACATCCGTTTCCCAATTAACCGACGTTCGGCCAACAGACTGGGCATTTCAGGCATTGCAATCATTAGTGGAACGTTACGGTTGTATTGTGGGTTATCCCGATCGCACCTTTCGAGGCAACCGCGCTCTGTCACGTTATGAATTTGCGGCGGGTCTCAATGCCTGCATGGATCGGATCAATGAACTGATTGCGGCGGGTACTGCTGACCTGGCAAGGCGGGAAGACCTCGTCGCCTTACAACGGTTACAGGAAGAGTTTGCCGCCGAACTGACCGTACTACGGGGACGGTTGGATGGATTAGAGGTACGCACTGCGACTCTTGAAACCCAGCAGTTCTCGACCACGACGAAACTCAACGCCCAGCTCATTGTGGCCTTGAGCGATACGTTTGGCGATCGCGTGGGTGGTAACTCCGATGATTCCCAATTATTCTTGGGCGATCGGGCACGGCTTAACTTTGAGAGTAGCTTTTCTGGCAAGGATTTATTGCGTGTCCGTCTGGAGTTTGGCAACTTCCTGAATGCCGATGGCATTAGCCGGATTGCCACCGTTACGGGGACAAACATGACCCGACTGAATTTCGATACCAATGTTGACAATATTGTTGGTATCCCCCACATCCGCTACTTTTTCCCGGTCAGCGACTCCGTTGCCTTCATCGTTGGCCCCACTGGCATTGGGTTTACCGACATTACCGATACTATTACGCCTCCCACCGTGGCGGATGATGGCCTCGGTGTACCGTCTCTGTCAATGCAGTACAGTCCCTTCTATCGTCAGGGTGGCGGCGGTGGTGCTGTGAACTGGAGCATTACCAGGGATATTGTCCTGACCGTCGGCTACCTCGCCGGAGATGTTAACAAACCGTTTGCCAAAAGTGGCTTATTCAACGGCAGTTACATTGCCATGGCCCAGTTGGCGTTTTATGGCAAATCGGGTGGTATCGGGATTGGCTATTCCCATTCCTATGCACCAGGTGGCAAGGTGGGTTTAGCCGGAGGAACCGGCAGCATTTTGGCGAACGCTCCCTTTGGAAATGATATCGCTACATCGGGTAGTACAGTCAACCTGAGCGGTTTCTACCGTGTTTCACCCAACTTCAATATCCATGCCTGGGGTGGTTACATCTGGGCCAATGCCGCAAATGGTGGGCCAAGTCTGCTATCCAATGGGCGCGGTGGCAATGACCTGTTTCTGGTCGATGATGGGGATGCCGCCAATATTTGGTACGCGTCGGTGGGATTAACCTTTCCAGACATAGGTGGCAAAGGCAACATGCCGGGGCTAATCTTTGGCATACCACCCCACGTTGTTAGCAGTGATGTAAGAGAAGAGAGCGATCGCGCCTATCATCTGGAAGCCTTCTACCGCATTCAAATACACGATAATATCGCTATCACGCCAGGGTTTTGGGTTGTCTTTAATCCAGAGAACAACGGCAACAATAACACCCAGTATGTTGGTGTACTCCGCACCACATTTAACTTCTAAAGACTCAACCCTACAGGTTTGCGAAGAAGTGCGGATTCAGTTAAGAGCACAAATTTAGTCTTGTGTAGGGGCAAGCAGGCGCTCGCTCCTACAGGAAAATATCGAAGTTATTGAATTCTTATTCCTAAGTCTTTACCCAAACATTCCAAGTTCCAGGAAACCTGTGCTGATACTTGTGCTAATACTTTAGTATCAGTGGGTATCGATCGAAATTAACCACGTTATACCTTTTGCACCTTCCAACTTTCTCCTCCGCATGATCATCGAATGGCTCAAGTTCCAGGTTCTCCCGGCCCAACGAGAGACCTTTATTCAGCAGGATGATGCCATTTGGACGGCAGCTCTCGCGCAATACCCTGGCTTTCTGGGTAAAGAAATTTGGATTAGCCCTGAGAAGCCTGACGAAGTGACCATTGTGATTCGTTGGGCCAACCGGGAAGCATGGAAAAACATTCCCGCAAACGAGCTAGAAGTAATTGATCGCCAGTTTACGGAGCAGATGGGTCGCCATACTTACCAGTTAACGGAGGCAGGCGAATATCAGGTACGCAAATTTCCCCGACCAACCTAAGTCGATCAGGGAACTTGCACCTGCCAATCTAGTCTTACGAAATTGTTAGAGATATCTCTCAACTTAATTGCTAGAGACATCTCGCAATTAACTAGTATGAAAAAACTGGATGGTTTCTACGAAGCCATCCACAAGTCTAGTTTCCGTAAATCCAGACCAAAGAGGGCGGACATTGCCCACCTTCAAACAGAATTAATTTGCGGCTAGTTTCCTAGACAGGGCTATTAGAAAAGCTTCTACCACCGCCCGAACTGCGACCACCGCCGCCCCCTTCACGC
>CAZGDE010000411.1:0-6557 GCA_964524315.1 uncultured bacterium | reverse complement strand
CACTATAGCTTTGCCCCCCATGCACCACCCGATGACCAACAATATCAATCTCGCAAAGGTCATCGATGACTCTGGTATCACCTTGATAGAGTGTTGCCAACATCTGTGTGATGACGGCAATCCGAGAATTCGTTTGCAATTCCGTTTGCCAGTTAACCCCCTGCCAGGTGCTAATTTCCACTGCGGCAAACCCAGGATGGCGAGTCCAATCAACCTTGGCCTCCCAAAGTGGTGTCAGTGGATCAGCTGGTAGAAAATCCGATGGTAATTCGTAAAGGCAGCTCTTTTGACTGCTGGAACCTGCATTGAGTACCAGAACTTTCATGTGATTGAGGTTGGCAAAGAAACAGTATAGAGAGGCGATCGCCTCTCTAGTGTGACCCAAATCTTGCTTTTGAGACTGTTGCCAACCCCTCAACCTACGATTTTTACGTGGGCAAGACACCACAACGCATTGCCAAAGTTACGCCTTAAACTTTTCGATAATCCGTTTCATGGCTTCATTCACGTTTTCACGACTGTTAAATGCCGAAATCCGGAAATAACCTTCACCGGCTGCACCAAAGCCCGAACCGGGTGTACCAACGACATTACAGGTATGCAACAATTTATCGAAGAAATCCCAACTGGAGAGATTATTAGGCGTTTTAACCCAAACATAGGGCGCATTCACACCACCATATACCGCTAAACCAGCCGCAGTGAGTTGTTCCCGGATAATACGGGCATTTTCCATGTAGAAACTGACGAGTGCCTTTGTTTGCGCCTGCCCTGCCTCCGAATAGACGGCTGCAGCCCCCCGCTGGATGACGTATGAAACACCATTAAACTTGGTAGACTGACGGCGATTCCAGAGCTTCCACAATTCCACATCAGAACCATCAGCCGCCTTAGCAGTCAAGTTTTTAGGAACGACGGTCAGAGCACAACGGGTTCCCGTAAAACCGGCATTTTTAGAAAACGAGCGAAATTCGATCGCGCACTCCCGCGCGCCTTCAATTTCGTAGATAGAGTGAGGAAGAGTCGGGTCAGTAATAAATGCTTCGTAGGCGGCATCGAAAAAGATAATCGAGCCGTGGGAGCGAGCATAGTCGACCCAAGCTTGCAGATGCGCCTTAGTCGCAACTGCTCCAGTAGGATTGTTGGGAAAGCAGAGGTAAATCAGATCTACCTTCTGAGTTGGCACGGCAGCGGTAAAGTCATTTTCAGCCGTAATGGGGAGATAGACTAACCCCCCGTACTCCCCCCGATCATTGGCATCGCCCGTGTGTCCTGCCATCACATTTGTATCGACGTAGACGGGATATACCGGGTCAGTAACAGCGATCGTATTGTTATTGCCAAAAATATCAAGGATGTTACCTGTATCGCACTTAGAACCGTCAGAGATAAAAATCTCCGACGCATCAATATCACAGCCTCTTGCCTGGAAATCATGGGTAGCGATCGCTTCGCGCAACCAGGCATAACCCTGTTCAGGCCCGTAGCCTTTGAACGTGTTGCGATCACCCATCTCCCCAACTGCCTGAATCATTGCTGTACGACAGGCTTCCGGGAGCGGTTCCGTCACATCACCAATCCCCAAACGGATAATGCTAGCACCGGGATTTGCTTCAGCAAACGCGTTGACCCGACGGGCAATTTCAGGAAACAGATAACCCGCTTTTAGTTTGAGATAGTTGTCGTTGATGGTTGCCATAGTGGATCGCTACAAATTCCGCAAAATCCAGCTTACTGCGAATCGTGGTGCTAGGTGTGGATCGGTTGGAGGTGCGATCGCTAAATTTACCAGGAAGGAAATGTAAACTATTGCTGCGATAATCGCCCGGAGGTAGGGATTCTCTGGTAAGTATTCGTCTCAAGACTTTGAGATAAAGGAGATAATCCATTGTTAACTGAAAGCTTACTTGCCGTTACCGCCCGCTCATCTGATTGGAGCCCACTCGTTGGCCTGATCATGATTCTCAGCAACATTGTGGCGATCGCGATCGCGAAGAACACAATTCAACAACCCAGTGTTGGCCCCGAACTGCCATCCTCCAACCTATTTGGTGGCTTTAGCCTGGGTGCAGTTGTCGGTACAACTGCGTTCGGACATATTCTTGGTGCAGGCGTTATTTTAGGATTGTCTAATCTGGGCGTTTTATAGCCTATTGTTAAGAAAAGGTGAGTTTATCGATAGATACATTGGTCAGGGAGGTTTTCTCCCTGGCTTTTTTGTATGCCACCTTAGATGGTTAAGTTGAAGAACATCGACGAGCAGTTTTATCTAACAATAACGTTTGGCCATTAGAGCAGCAATGGCATCCAAGCAAAAACAGGGCAACCTCTAGAAGATTGCCCTTTAATGCTTTGTCATTTATCTACACCTGCACTAAGCAGTTGCGATTTTAATAACGACGCAAATCAAGACCAGCTTCTTTAGCGAAAGCTGACAAACCCTTATGTGCCAGGGTTTTAATTGCCTTAGTAGAAAGACGCAGTCTGACCCAACGATTACCTTCTGCCCACCAAATACGCTTCCATTGCAAATTTACTTCTTGCAGTTTCTTTGTCCGACGGTGCGAGTGGGAAACAGCATAGGCGTTGTTTGCCTTTTTGCCAGTCAGTTCACATTTACGAGCCATCGCAGTCTCCAGGAGTCCCCTTTATTTATCCAAACAACCATTGTATAAAACTACTTGCCAATTTGGAAGGCAAGTAGCTGAAAAAGGCTGAAAGCCCGCATCGTAAACGATTACGTTATCGCTTTCAGCCATTCAGACAACTAAGTTGCAGCTCGTTCAGTCAAGCGGGTTAATACCTGGTTAGACCGTTCGACAAAGGTTTTCATACCTTCCGCGTCAAAACCCTTCTGGGCCATTAGAGCCAAGTCATAAACATGGTGACAAATCAGATTTGCCAGTTCGGCAGAGGGAGACTGACCACTACCTTGAATAATGGCTCCCTGACTCAGCGTTGTCAGGTTTTGAATCAACGGATGGGATGTATTGACCAGGAGAATGTGTTCTTCGGGGAACTCGATCGCCTGTTGCTGTAACAGCGCATTCATTTCCCGGAGACGACGCAGATGTTCAGGCAATAGGACAATCGCCGGGGGCGTCTCCTGCTGATTGTCGCCCTTGAGTGCCTCCGTCCGAATTGTTAACTTCGGCTTGTTAAGAGCCGCCGTGAACAGGTCTTTAATTTGCTCACTGCGGGTCTTATTGGTCGTTGGATCGACAATTTCAGCGTCCTTGTTCTTGTCGAGCAGGGTTTCGTCCAGTTCCGCATCGACCCGAGCGAATTTCACATCGGGATGTTCCCGTTCCAGGAAGCTAACGAAGTGGGTGTCAATGAACGAGTCCATAAACAGCACTTCTAACCCCTGCTGTTTGTGGAGCTGCACGTAGGTTGCCTGAGTCACTTCATCGGTGCAATAGAACACCCGGTTTTCGTGCCGCTCCTTATTCCGTTCCAGGTATTCCTTCAACGTAGTGTAGGCAGGCGTATTGGAGGATGGCGTAGCAGCAGCCGGAGCCGACACATCCTGCCAAACATCCCCCTCACCGGATTGGACTTCGACCTTGGGACTATCATCCTGGCTCGTGTCAATTGCGGACTGACTACCATTCCAGGTCGTCCGATAAATCAGGATATCCTCAACCTGCTTCTTGAACTTATCGTCGTTAATCGAGCCGAATTTAACGAACGTTCCCAGGTCTTGCCAGCAGCGAATATATTCGTCACGATTGTCGCGATAGAGTTCCTTCAGGCGATCGCCCACCTTCTTGGCAATGTAATCTGCAATCCGCCGGACGGTGCGATCGTTCTGGAGGAAGCTGCGAGAAACGTTAAGGGGAATGTCTAAGCTGTCAATTACGCCCCGCAACGGCAACAGGAACTTGGGAATGACTTCTTCACAGTTGTCACTGACAAAGACCTGGTTACAGAAGAGTTTGATTTGACCCTTCGTTGTATCCACATCCGGCTTCAGTTTGGGGAAATAGAGGATGCCGTTAACGACAAAGGGATAATCCGTGTTCAGGTGTACCCAGAGCAACGGGTCTTCCTGGAACGGGTAGAGGTAGCGATAAAACTCTAAATAATCGTCTTTCGTGAGCGAACTGGGGGATTCCTTCCAGGGTGCTTTCTGGCGGTTAATTTGCTCAGGTGCAACGGGTTCAGTCGGAGTCGCTTCGCCTTCCTTCGGCGGCTCAATGGTTTCCAACCGAATCGGAACGGGCATGAAGTCACAGTACTTTTTGATGAGCGATCGAATTCGGTACGCTTCCAGATATTCCTGTTCTTCATCCATGAGGAACAGGGTGACCGTCGTACCCCGTGTCGGGCGCGTCGAATCGGTTAGTTCAAACTCAGTAGACCCTTCGCAAGACCAATGAACAGGTTGGGAATCGGGCTGGTAGGAGAGGGTATCCAGTTCCACCCGCTTTGCCACCATAAAGGACGAATAGAAACCTAACCCAAAGTGCCCAATAATTTGCTGGTCACCACTGGATTTGTATTTCTCGATGAATTCCTCGGCACTGGAGAAAGCAACCTGGTTGATATATTTCTTGACTTCTTCACTCGTCATGCCAATGCCATTGTCGGTCACTGACAGGGTTTTGGCTTGCTTATCGAGGGTGATCACAATTTCGGGTTCACCCAAATCACCCGAATAAGCGCCGGAATGGGACACCATTTTTAGCTTTTGAATGGCATCAACCGCATTGGATACGAGTTCACGTAGAAAGATTTCGTGGTCTGAGTAGAGCCATTTTTTGATAATCGGAAAAATATTCTCAGTATGGATACTGATGTTGCCCTTTTCCAGAACAGTCGTCATGGGGTTGCTCCGGGTATGTAGGAAGGTGATGAATTGATGTCTGAAGATTATTTTGAGTGACTGCCTTCTATTGTAAGTAGGGTGTTGTCTCTACTAACGAATGCGGATTTCCCTACCAACCGTAACGGTTCCCTCCAGTATGGGCGATCGCGCCTAAACCTGACTCTTTGACAAGGTTGAACCGATAGGGACATCGTAGCCAGAAGGGTAGGTCAAACCGCTATCCTTTGCACTGGGGCGTTCAGCCGAACGCCCCTACGGCTAGATTTGCAATTAGCTGGGCGAGATGAGACTAAGATTGATGGCTAATGGCAGTTTAATCGTGAAGGTAGTTCCTGAATTAACCTGGCTAGTAAGTTCGATTTCGCCCCGGCAAGCATCTACACACCGTTTCACAATCGCCAGCCCCAAGCCAGTACCATCGAAACTTCGAACATTACTGGCACGGTAAAATGGCTCAAATAATTGGGCTTGATCCGACTCTGGAATACCAATCCCTTGATCCTGAATTCGAAATATGACATATTCGGCTTCAGCTAATAATTCAAATGCAACAGTTGTCCCAATAGGTGAATATTTCACAGCATTGGCGAGAAGATTAATCAAAATTTGGCGAAGTACTTTTTCATCAACCGTTGTCATACCTTCAGCGATAGAACTAGTGAAATTAATCACGCATTTAGACTGCGTTGCCAGATGAATCTCTTCGATCAAGCTCTGGCAAAATTGCACCAATTCTAATGGTTCTTCCTTCAGATCAAGCCTGCCCGCTTCGACCTCACTAATTGCCACAATGTCATTCAAGAGCTGGGTCATGTTCTTGATTCCCATGCGGATGCGATCGAAATACTGCTCTTTTTTCTCTTCCGCAATATCACTACCCCTTTGTTGTAATAGCTGCGCTGCCATTGAAATATTAGTCAGTGGCAGGCGTAGATCGTGGGATGCCATCGCCGTGATATAACGCCGGAACTGATTCAATTCCTGCTCTTTAATTAGCGTTTCTCGAAGTTGAGATTCGATCAGTTCACGTTCTAAAATTTCAGTTTGAAGTTTCTGATTAGTCTGGCTCAGTTCATTCGTGCGACGTTCTACAGTCTGGTGCAAAAACTCTAACAATTCATACATTTCTAACGGATCAAATACTCGCAGTAAATTTCCCTGCGTCACAATTCCCCGCAATTCCCCCTGTTCTCCGGTTACCACCAAACGGCGAATGCGATGTTTTTGCATTAACGCCTGCGCCTTGAGTAAGGGATCGGCTGGATGAACCTTAAACAGGGGAGAACTCATCACCGATTGAGCTGGCAGTTGGGCTAAATCTAGCTCTAACGCCTGAAATTGCACAATATCCCGTTCGGTAATCAACCCGACAGGGTAGCAAGAGGGAGAATCCGCTTGGGCATCACACCGGGTCAGGACAATTGAACTGACCCGATGCTGAATCATTAGTTGTGTCAGTGCCAAAACTGTAGTCGCAGCGGGGGCAGATACCACGTCATAGGTCATAACCTCTTGCACCAGCTTCCACTTCAACATATTGAGTGGTTGTAGCGCCTTACGAATACTGCCCGAACTGATCAACCCTAAAATTTTTCCCTGCTCATCTAAAACTGGAAGATGGCGAATTTTATGCTCCCGAAAAATTGATAGGGCAGTCAGCAGACTATGAGATGTTTTTTTGGTCAGCGTAACCACCGGCTGACTCATCACTTCCTCAATTAGGAGA
>CAZGDE010000410.1:1924-6562 GCA_964524315.1 uncultured bacterium | reverse complement strand
ATTTGCAGCTTCAGGATCGGGCGATCGCTCGTCGCCCCACCAGCTTTCCCTATATTCCTGGTTTGCTCTCGTTTCGCGAAGTTCCTACCGTTCTGGATGCGCTGGCCCAACTCACAACCCTGCCTGATCTGTTGTTATGCGATGGCCAGGGAATTGCTCACCCCCGGCGGTTTGGGATTGCCTGCCATCTGGGATTGTTGACGAATTTACCGGCGATCGGGGTAGCCAAATCCTTACTGGTGGGCAATCATGTCGAATTGGCCGACGAGCGTGGTAGTTGGGTACCCTTACTACATCAGGGAGAAACGATTGGTGCGGCGCTACGGACCCGACCAAAAACGAAACCTGTCTACATTTCCAGTGGTCATCGCATTAGTCTGGAAACTGCTCTTGCCTACGTGATGCAGTGTACGACCAAGTATCGCTTGCCGGAAACTACCCGGTTTGCGCATAACCTGGCATCGGGGCCGGCGATCGATCAACCACCACCAGCGCCATCCGAACAAATGTCTCTTTTCTAAACGATTGCTAATTTTAGTTTATAGAAGTTGTTTTAGAGGGTGTTGGCCAAGGTTGTATTGGTCATTATTCATACTTAGGTAGTTTTCCAGAAAAAACGTACCGGGTGTAGGGGCAGGTTTTGCTAAAGCCCTTCGCATCAGCCAGTAATTCTATGGCTAAACCTGCCCTTACAGGTAGTTTGTTTTCTAGAAATCCCATTGATCCCCCGTCCCTTAAAAATCGGGGAAACAGGCTATCGTTCCCTCTGTTAAAAGGAGGGGTAGTCCTATTTAGGAACGGATAAAGGCAGATGGAGTGAGAGTAAGAGAGTGCGATGGTGGGGATTCCGGCTCTCTTACTCTATCGCCATCCCGCCCTCTGGAACCCTACCAAGGCAGGTAGCCCTAATTAAACATAGGATGGATTAGGCGTAGTCGTAACGCATTGAATCCTTTAGTAGGATGGGTGACGCTATTGCTAACCCATCCTATGGAAAACTCTGCTTATTGACGACCACCTACTTGGATACTTGGCGGATTGCCGCAGAGCAGGGCAATTAGGCGGGATCGCTAAGTTGAGCTACAGTGAATCGAACTTTGACAACTGAACGTTGACAATTGAACGTTGACGACAGCTGCTAAAACTTTTGTTCTTTAACCTTTTAATGCTTTGTTGAAGTTTTGGCGATAGGACTTATTGGCAATTACCAGGACGGGCCACATCAAAGCCAGGGGCAGTTTGCCCTGACTGAAGTTGGTTCGGTTAAACCCGGACAAAAACTTCCAGATACCACCAACATAGATTCCGAACAACACAATCCCAATTAACGTACTCATACTTTTCCTCAACTAGCCTCACGATGTTATGGCGAGGTGACAGGGGGGAACGTTTCTATCTATTTCATATCCTAGCCTGCCACGATGGGTGCCTCCGCCCCAGCCACTTTCTCGTTTCCAGATATTAAAAAGTATTACGAAGTCACCATTATTTAACCCATGATTCTTTTTGCCAATGTTGCCTGTGTCAGGGTTATAGGTGTGATGATGGAAGCAGCAGGGATGGTTATGTGGTGTAATTCGTACCCATTGATAGATACCCGATTTCTGCCTAACGTAGGAAGCTAATAGTCTGGTGAGAATTGACCCAAGCTCGTGGCAGTTTTGCAGTGGCAGAGGTTAGTGGCAGAGGTGGGGGAGTCGGGAGCATGTGTAGGTTCTGTCACCGATCGCGCCACAACCACCCTCATCCGTCGATAGACATGGAGGAGTTATGCGGGCAGTTTTGATGGCAGGTGGTTCGGGAACACGACTCAGACCGCTAACGTGCGACCTCCCAAAGCCAATGGTGCCGGTATTAAATCGCCCGATTGCGGAACACATCCTCAACTTGCTCAGGCGGCACCGCATTACGGAGGTCATTGCTACCCTGCATTACCTCCCCGATGTGATGCGGGACTATTTTCAGGATGGGAGCGATTTTGGCGTCCAGATGACCTATGCCGTTGAGGAAGACCAACCCCTTGGTACAGCGGGTTGTGTGAAGAATATTGCGGAATTGCTGGACGATACATTTGTCGTCATTAGCGGTGACAGCATTACGGATTTTGATTTATCAGCGGCGATCGACTTTCATCGGAAGCATCGCTCGAAAGCCACACTGGTTTTAACCCGTGTTCCCAATCCCATCGAATTTGGGGTGGTCATTACTGGGGAGGACGGGCGGATCAGTAGGTTTCTGGACAAGCCCTCGACCAGTGAAATCTTCTCCGATACGGTCAATACAGGCATTTACGTTCTGGAGCCAGAGGTACTGGATTATCTGCCGTTTAACCAGGAAGCTGACTTCTCTAAAGACCTGTTTCCCCTGCTCCTGGACAAGGATGAACCGATGTATGGCTACATTGCAGAAGGGTACTGGTGCGATGTGGGCCATTTGGATATTTACCGCGATGCCCACTATGACGGCCTCTACCAGAAAGTGCGGCTCAATTTTGACTATGAGGAGCGATCGGGTGGTTTTTGGGTCGGGCAAAACACCTATATTGATCCCAGTGCCAGGGTAGAACCACCTGTCATCATTGGCAGCAATTGTCGCATCGGTGCCCGTGTCCAAATCGATGCTGGTACCGTCATTGGTGACAATGTCACCGTTGGTGCCGATGCCGACCTGAAGCGACCCATCATCTGGAATGGGGCAATTATTGGCGAAGAAGCCCATCTCCGCGCCTGTGTGATTGCCAGGGGCACACGGGTAGACCGACGGGCGCACGTGCTGGAAGGGGCTGTTGTGGGCCCACTCTCAATTATTGGGGAAGAGGCGCAGGTCAGTCCTGGTGTCCGCATCTGGCCCAGTAAGCGGGTGGAACCCGGTGCCACGCTCAACATTAATCTAATCTGGGGGCATGCGGCCCAACGCAACCTGTTTGGGCAACGGGGGGTATCTGGTTTAGCCAATATTGATATCACGCCAGAATTTGCCGTCAAGTTGGGGGCAGCCTTTGGTTCAACCCTCAAACCGGGTTGCCATGTGGCGGTGTCGCGGGATCAGCGGAGTATTTCCCGTATGGTGTCGCGATCGCTGATTTCCGGGTTAATGTCTGTGGGGGTGAATGTCCAGAACCTGGAAGCAACCGCCATTCCCCTGGCGCGATCGATCGTGCCGACCCTTTCCATCGCGGGCGGTATCCATGTGCGGGTTCATCCCGATCGCCCCGACCATATTCTGATCGAGTTTTTCGACCATAAAGGCATCAACATCTCGAAAGCACGGGAGAAAAAAATTGAAGGAGCCTATTTCAAAGAGGACTTTCGCCGTGCCCAGATTAATGAAATTGGTAACGTCGCCTATGCCAATCAGGTCATCGACATCTATGGCACCTGCTTTGAAAAACACCTGAATGTGGAAGCGATTCGCTACAGCAGTTCTAAGGTGGTGATTGATTACGCCTATGCCGTATCAGGCGCGGTGTTACCCCAACTCCTGGCGAAATTTGGTTGCGATGCGGTGGTACTGAATGCCAGCCTCAGTATGAATGCGATGACATCGGGCGATCGCGAAGGCTTGTTGACCCAACTGGGTCATGTGGTAGAGGCTTTGAAAGCCACCTTTGGTGTCCAGGTATCTGCCAATGGGGAACAGATGGTGCTGGTGGATGAGGCAGGCAGTCCCATTCGGGGGGAAACCCTGACGGCTCTCATGGTCGAAATGATGCTGGCGCACCATCCTCGGGGAACGGTGGTAGTACCCGTCCATGCCTCCAGTGCCGTGGAGCAAATTGCCCATCGTCATGATGGACGGGTGATTCGCACCAAGGCAAACCCTACTGCCCTAATGGAAGCCTGCCACATGAACCCCAATGTGGTGCTGGGGGGTAGTGGGGACATGGGGTTCATCTTCCCCCAACTGCATCCCGGCTTTGATGCCATGTTCTGTATTGCCAAACTGATCGAAATGCTGACGATCCAGGAGCGATCACTGGGGCACATTCGGGCCGAATTACCCCGTGTTAGCCATAAGAGTTGCACCGTTCGTTGCCCCTGGACGGCTAAGGGGGCTCTGATGCGACATCTGGTAGAAACCCATCCCGTCGAACGCCTGGAGCTGGTAGACGGTGTGAAAATTTTCAATTACCAGTACGATAATTGGGTTCTCATCCTGCCCGATGCGGGTGAACCCCTGGTACATATCTATGCCAACAGCCGCGATCGCGGTTGGGTCGATGAAACCTTACGGGAATATCGTCTGCGCGTCCAGGAGTTTGTCGATGAAAACCAGGAGCAGGAGGAGTCGCGACCAGAGAGTGCCTATTAATCGGACAAATGTACTAACATAGAAAAACCCCGGAGTTGCTACAATCAAACGCAATTCCAAAACTCCGATGCACCCGGTACTGAATCTTTTATTTCTACTTCCATCCCTACTTTCGACCTATGAATAGCTGCATCTTAATGGCTGAAATTGTTGACGCGCCTGAACTACGCTACACCTCTGATAACCAAATGCCGATCGCCGAGATGCGGGTGCAGTTCCCTGGTTTACGACCGGAAGACCCAATGGCAACGATGAAAGTGGTGGGCTGGGGCAATCTGGCACAGGAAATTCAGGAACGCTACCGGGTGGGCGATCGGGTTGTAATCG
>CAZGDE010000410.1:0-1914 GCA_964524315.1 uncultured bacterium | reverse complement strand
CACGATCAACCGTCCTGAAGGGTTTAAAGAAAAGCAGGCAGAACTGACCGCCCAACGGATTCATTTGGTGGGGGCAGATGCACCACTGGAAGCCTCTCCCGCAACCCCAATGGGTAATTCGAGAGCCAGCCAACCTGCTGCTACCCCCCGGGCCACAACTGCTCCGACACCGACTGCCCGATCTGCAGCCGCGTCCTTCCAGGCTCCGCCGGTCGCTAATACCCCCGATCCCAACTTTGATGAAATCCCATTTTAAGGACTGGGCATTGATGAACGGAATGTCTGATTCCGGCATCCGGCTTGAATAGAACGGGCAGGGAGCTACTCCGCGATCAATGGCTCAAATCTGAGCGGGCGATGGCTTGGTATGAAGTTGAGCTATGTCTTCTTGCAGGCAGGTTTCAATTAATTCAGCCACACTGCTAACGGGAAAGATACGGGTACTCAGTTGTTGGGTAAGATCCGCGACGGTCATATCGTCCAGGAAGCGTGTGTCTCCTTGCTTCAGCATTAATGAGGGGAGGAGAATTCCGTCACCTAGCTCCTGATTTTGGAGAGCCAGCAAAATATCTTGCCCCGTCAACAATCCTGTAACTGTGATGGCTTGTCCCCAGTAGGCACTGGCAAGGGCAACCATGCGGACTTCCAAACCATCCACCTGATTGAGCCGTTTGAGAATTGGTTGAAAGGCTTGCTCAACTGCATTCCCAACAACCCATACCAGGCGACGGGGAGGCGTAATTTGTTTGGGTAAAAGTTTGCGGGCAGTGGTCTGAAACTGCTTCAAAAATTGCCGGATCGATCCCACGCCATTCCCAATTTGGGGATAGTCTTCGTAATGGGATTCGGGTGGTAGCTCCTGGCCGGCAATCAGGAACCATTCGTCGGCTAACCAGGCAAAGGTCGAGCCAAGTTCTTGCCGAAACTTAGTCTGCAACTCCTGTACCTGTGCGATGACCTCCTGGGCTTTTGCCGGGGTCACTGGTACGACCTCATCTAAATTAGGGCGAAACTGAGTCAGTCCTACCGGCACTACTGCCACTGATGCCACCGCTGGCACATCACCCCGATGAAACTGTGCCAGATCGGTCAATGTGCGGGTGAGATGATCACCATCATTAATGCCGGGACAGGTTACTACCTGGGCATGAATTTGTAGGCGTCGTTCCTGGAACCAGCGTAACTGGTCAAGGATATATCCAGCACGGGGATTTTTGAGCAGACGGATCCGAACATCAGCTTCGGTCGCGTGGACGGAGACAAACAGAGGTGATAATCGCATTTGCTCAATGCGATCCCATTCTCGCTGGCTCAAATTGGTCAGAGTCAGGTAACTACCGTAGAGAAAACTGAGCCGATAGTCGTCATCTTTCAGATACAGGGTGTCACGTTTGCCGGGTGGTTGCTGGTCAATGAAACAGAAAGGACAACGGTTATTGCACTGGATCAAACCATCAAACAGAGCAGTGGAAAACTCCAGACCTAAATCTTCGTCGTAGTCTTTCTCAATTTCGACGTGGTGGGTTTTACCCTGTGTGTCTAAAACCTCGAGATCCAGAATTTCATCAGCACAGAGAAACTGGTAGTCGATCAGGTCGCGGGGATGTTGACCATTAATGGCAACGAGGCGATCGCCCACTTCAAACCCAATCTCCGCTGCAATGGAGTCGGGCACAATGGCCGTAATTAACGCTGGACGGATTGACGCTTCACTCATGGAGGCAGTACTGCAACTCTGGCAATTTATCTAAAAATCTAAATCTGAGAAATTGATAGCGACTAAATGGAGATGACAGGAAGGTGTTCTAAGGGGATGGGGCCGGTGAAGTTGGACTTGCTTCGTTCGTTGGTGCAGGTGACTGTCCTGCACCGGATGCCGTGGGAACCGGGGTAGGGGTAGGCGCAGAACGGGAG
>CAZGDE010000409.1:1858-6609 GCA_964524315.1 uncultured bacterium | reverse complement strand
CTATTAGAACGGGCGATCGCCTCTGGTGCATACTGAATTGCGCCCTCACCGGAATAGAACTGTTTGCGCACGGCATCAATACATTCCTGTTCCGTTGGTTTGTGATGGTAAACGCGGGTATGATTTGCCATCCGTAGGGCATCCCGTTCGGGGTCAATCCGCCAGTTACCTGCCTCATCCTGTTGCCAGAGGTTTTCTTTCGCGATGGCAAATGCCTCGTCGTTACTGACCCCCTGACGCATTCCCGCAGATCGCCGGATGTTGCCGGCTACGACTGTGGCAGCGGCTTCGTCAATCAACAGGCAGCATTCCACGGAGGTCAATTGCCGCCCGATCGCCTTGTTCAAAATGGCGGCGCACCGTTTATACAAGCCAGGTAAGCGAATTGGGTTAGCAACGCCCCCAAACCCTTTGAGAATTTCGCCTTCGGGACGCACATCACTGAGGCTAACGCTGACCCGGATATCACCTGTGAAGCGATCGTCGGTCGACAGCTCCAGCAATGCCTGATAGGACTGCACCCAACCCTGGCGACTGTCACCCACATCAATGCGAACCTGATGCCCATTAACGGTGACATCGGTAGTGTCGCGACGTTGGGTAGCAGGTGTCGTACCAATTTCGCCCACCAGTTGCACCAGTAAACGGTTACGAATCGACGGTAACTGGCTAATGTATTGCGGTTCCAGAATCGCACCTGTACCACAGCCCATCATGGCCAGATCCATCATGAGCCCAAAGGCCCGCCAGTCAATGACGTTGGTGCTGGTGCAGTTGTAGGCACCGGAGAAGTTTTCAGGGCGATCGATCCAGTCGGTACCACCCACCCACAACCAGCGACCAGAGGGTAAGCTTTTTAACTCCCGCTGCATGCGAACAATCAGTTGTTCCTCTTCCCGGCTCAGCTTGCCGAGTTTGACCAATCCACGGGTTGTCCGCTGAATCACCTCTTCTAGGGGTTCGCGGCGGTTATCCAATCTACGGCTGTAGGTTCTGTAGAAAACGGGATTGGCCGTTGGCGCGTTTGCTGGAAACTGGTTAATCGGCGAGGTCGTTGCCAGTTGTGGATCGGCATGACCATTGCGTGTTTCAGCATGACCATTGCGTGCTTCTTTAGGACGGACTTGTTCAAGTTCTCGAACCATAGGGGGGATCTCGCTGAGGGTGAAACGTGGGTAGTTAGAACATGCGTACCCTTGGGGTAGTCCACTTAATAAAATGCATTTTCAGTAGGACGACAAGAGCTTTACTGTAGCTCACCTCTAAATCCTACATATAGGACGCAAAGCTTAAACTTTACACTATCCGTAGGGCATTCCTGTAACTGTGTAGAGTTTTAACACAGAACTTTGCTAATTAGGCGATCGTGCGGGTGGCGATCGCCTTTTTTAACCCCTTTACCCGTCCCCTGACCTCTGCCATGAGAGGACAATCAGCAAAAAGCGTTATGGCATTGAGGGTAACACCACGGGCGATCGCCACTTGCCTGGTAGCTACTTACATAGATAATTCCAGGGGCTTTGTGAACAATATTTCTAGTAGAGATAAATCGAGCCTTTTTCGTCCACGTTGACCGTTTGGGACGCATTGCCACTACCCGTGAGCGAAGTGGTCACCCCCACAACGATTTCATTGCCCACTGTTTTGACATCTAAAAACACACGGATAGGCTTGGTGGGATCAGGCGTATTTTGTAACGAGACTTGTAAATTCAACGGCAGAGACAAATAGCTGGTGTGGAGGCGGCCAAAGGTAATACTTTTCCCCGGTGCAATGGGGCGATCGCCCGTCAGCGTCAACACACTGGCAACCACCGGCACACTCGCCCGACTAACGATCCGAATTTGAATCGGTTTGTTGGGGTTGATTTGGGCGATCGCGGCGCGTGTGTCATTTTGCTGGGCGATGACGCCAGGCGACAGATTTTCCTGGGCAGTGACGAATTGGATGGGGGCGAACACAACCACGGTCATTAATCCGGTTAAAACAACTAAACCTGAGTTCATCGAGGCTTCTCCTCCGGCTTGCACCTAACATTCTTAGCCTGGACTGTTTGCTGTTTCCAGTTATAGACGCTCTTGGTGCTATTTTTGTCCTGAACGAAGTATTTTGCTTAGAAGGATGGTGTTAAGAGTTTCTACCCTGAGATAGAAGCAAGAAAGAATCGGGTACACTGCTTGCGAAGCTCGATTAACGTTAGGAGTTGTTCATTATGACAGGCTCAATGCCCGGTGCGGATAAAAAAGTTGCTGCTGGGATCTGCGGCATTCTCTTAGGTGCCCTTGGCATTCACAAGTTTGTTCTGGGATACACGAAGGAGGGGCTCATTATGCTACTGGTCTCAGTTCTAACCTTTGGCTTGGGTGCTTTTGTGATGGGGATTATTGGTTTGATTGAAGGTATCGTCTATTTAACTAAGAGTGATGCTGAGTTTGTTAGCACCTATATTACAAACAAGAAGGGCTGGTTCTAGATTCTTGCGCTTGGCGATCGCTGGAACATAAAGCAACTTAATCGGCAGGAATTTTAGATCAGGACTATTTAGATATGTTGAGGATTTCGGAGCGTTATTTATCAGTTTCTGCTCGTCGAGTCCGTTGGGGTTTATTGGGATTATCAGCCGTACCACTCATTGTATTGTTACAGCCAGGAATATAGCGCGCCTCTATTGACCTGTCCCATTCTCCACCTGACTGGAATTCCCTGCCCTGCCTATGGTGTGACCTGGTCTTTTACAGCGATCGCTCAAGGCAATTTGAGTCAGGCTGTCAATTACCATCTATTCCTCACAGTCAAAATAGTGTGATTACAGTATTTCCGCTGAGACTGTTGTATGAATGTCAATTGCACTAAATCAACATCAACTGATTTTTAATGGGAAGCTGATATGGCAGGAATTAAACGAAAGAAGCTTGTTACTACCCTATTTTTTGTTCTAATTGGTGCAGGCTACTTTAGTACTTTTTCGCAATTTGATCTGATCGCTCCCTTAAAAAGATATGTTGCGATCGTTCCCTTACAAATTGGGGCACTAATCTATTGCTTATTCTACTTGCGCTGGAATAGTCGCCTGCCGAGGTCAGATGACATGCAACAGCAAGAGCGCAATTTGGGATAGTGGGTGGTATTAAATAGCCGGAGAATGGGCATGAAGTATCGCTTCAAGGCTGATGCCCTGCTTCGAAAGAACAACAACGGGCATTCTGACTACCAATGAACGGAAACTGTAGTAAGATGCCCGCTGCGCTGTTGTTAATGCTTAATCGTCGTCATCCTTATCCTCGTCCCCATTCTTCTTAGAGGAAGGGTTTTGCCTTTGGCGATCACCCTCATCGTCATCGCCCTGATTCTCGCCTCCCTTGATGTTCTCGGCTTCTTCCACATCGGCTGGTTGGCCGAGCCCACCGCAACCAGCTAGGGCCACATTCCCTGCCAGCATCACCAGCAAACCCAGGCAAAGAGTACGCAGAGATTTTGTCCAAAATATAGTCATTATTGGGCTTCTCCATTCATACGGGTAATATCTGCTTCAACTTTAGCGACCCGCACGATGGCTGAAACCTATGATTTGTCTATGGTGATGATTGGGTTCAGGCATAGGTTCTTATCGGGGCTTAGGTGGTGTAACGGTGGATATCGGTTCGAATTCGTAAATGCCACCGTCGGCCATGAGCGATAAAAATAGATGCCCATTCTTGATCACATAGGAACGCACGTAGCCCCAATCCTTGACGAGGCGATCGTGGAGGGAACCGGGCGGACACTTGGCGCGAGTCAGTGCCAGTGACCCAAATTGAAGTTGATTTGGCCCCGTTGATCGCCAGGTACCCCGCCCCCGGTTACAGTCAAAACGCACGTTGACGCTGTTGTTGGTATTGAAGGTAATGGTGTACTTACCCTTGTTATCGGGAGTGAGTCTCCGGTCATCCCCACCCTGGAACTTCACCAACTGCCAGGAGGAGCCGCTCAGATTAGGCGCAGTGCTAGACGATGCAGTGAGGTTGTCAACTGGCGCGTTAGCCGCATTGAGATGGATCAACGGGTTGGATAACCTGTCACTGGGAGATCCTCCCGCACTCCCACTGGGGGTGTTGTTTAGCTGCCTGTCAACATTCTGGGCGGTCGCAGGGGTGGGAAGGGCGATCGCGATCAACATCAAGGTTGTCATCGCTCTTATATAAAGAGAGTGTTGCATCATCTTTGCCAGTGGTTGAATGGTTTTCTGATCGGTGAAGTTATACCAGACCTTTATGCTCTAACAAAAGGATACAGATAGGGCATTGGGAGGAAATAAATTACCTGGAAGTGTTCTGGCTTACGGATCGGTTCAGAACTTAGCACGCTGCTATACGCTAAAGTCATTGAAGATCCTCATCCACTCAACTGCGCTCCATGACCGACGCTGCATCACCTGAGAACCTCACCAGCGGGCTACCAGAACGGTTAGTCAAGTATAAGGTGCGCTACGCCGACCACCGTGAGGTCAACCGCGACGCCCTCACGCCAATGATGCGGCACTACGTCGAATTGAAGGATCAACATCCCCATGCGCTGTTGTTGTATCGGATTGGGGACTTTTTTGAGACATTTTTCCAGGATGCGATCACCATTTCGCGGGAACTGGAGATCGTGCTGACGGCGAAACATGCCGGGGAAGAAATCGGGCAGGTACCTTTGGCTGGCATTCCCCACCACGCCCTGGAACGCTACTGTGCCATGCTGGTAGAGCGGGGTTATGCGGTGGCAGTTTG
>CAZGDE010000409.1:0-1848 GCA_964524315.1 uncultured bacterium | reverse complement strand
GTGGAAGATGCGGCCGAAGCCCAGGGCCGTCTGGTACAACGGGAAATCACCCGTGTCATTACTCCCGGTACCGTTTTAGAAGAGGGCATGCTGAATGCCCGTCGCAATAACTTTCTGGCGGCGATCGTGATTGCCGGAAACCATTGGGGGCTGGCCTATGCGGACATTTCCACAGGAGAATTTCTCACGACCCAATCGGAAAACCTGGAGCAACTGGCCCAGGAGTTAATGCGGTTGCAACCCTCGGAGGTGCTAGTACCCACTAATGCTCCGGATTTGATCAGCCTGCTACGACCGGGAGAGCGATCAGATCAACTGCCGGACTGTTTACCACCTCAGTTTTGCTATACGTTGCGATCGCAGTCTCCCTTCGTCCTGGCCGAAGCCCGGTTCCGCTTACTCCAACGGTTTAAGGTGCGATCGCTGGAAGGGATGGGGTGTGAGCATTTACCTCTGGCAGTCCGGGCAGCAGGGGGATTGGTTGAATACCTGGAAACCACGTCGGAGCGCGGTGTGGGTGACCAGCGAGAAGGGAAACAACGCCAGAATGCCTATGCTCTCTCTCGTGCGTCGCTCCGTCAGGTGCCGTTGCAACCACTCTGCACCTATACCCTGACCGAATTTCTGGTCATTGACCACCAGACCCGGCGTAATCTGGAGATTACCCAGACGGCACGGGATGGTACGTTTCATGGCTCCTTACTGTGGGCGCTTGATCGCACCGTCACCACAATGGGCAGTCGGGCACTGCGACGCTGGCTGTTGCAACCATTGCTGGACTTGGCGGAAATTGGCGATCGCCAGGACACGATTCAGGAACTGGTCGATCATGGTTCCTTCCGGCAGGATTTACAACGCTTACTGCGCCAGATCTATGACCTGGAACGGTTAGCCGGACGGGCAGGCTCCGGTACTGCAAACGCCCGTGATCTGGTCGCTTTGGCAGACTCTTTAGAAAAATTACCGGCCCTGGCGTACCTGGTAGGTACAGCCGCCTCTCGCTATCTGAAGGATTTGCAGAGTGTCCCGCCGGTATTGGAGGAGTTGGGGCAGACGTTGCGATTGCACCTGATGGAATCGCCTCCCCTTTATCTGACGGAAGGAAACCTGATCCGTTCTGGCATTAATCCCCAGTTGGATGAACTGCGGCAGCAGGTCGAAGCCGACCAGACCTGGATCAAAAACCTGGAAGCGGTCGAGCGGGAACGAACGGGTATTCCGAACCTGAAGGTGGGTTACAGCAAGACCTTTGGCTACTACATCAGCATTTCCCGTGCCAAATCGACTCAGGTACCGAAGGAGTACGATCGCAAACAAACCCTGACCAATGAAGAACGCTACATCACCACTGAACTGAAGGAGCGGGAAATCCGTATTCTCAAAACGCAGGAAGATCTGAACAAACTGGAATACGAGATTTTTGCCGGGTTGCGATCGCAGGTCGGTATCCACACCGAACTAATCCGCACCATTGCCCGTGCCGTGGCGGCGGTGGATGTTCTCTGCGGCTTGGCCGAAATTGCTACGTTACAGGGATACTGCCGTCCTGCGATGACTGCTACCCGCGAGATCCGTGTCACCGAGGGACGACATCCCGTTGTGGAACAATCCCTACCAGCCGGTTTTTTCGTTCCCAATTCCGCCGAACTGGGATATGGAGAACCTCCCAATCCCCAATCCCCAATCCCTACTCCCGACCTGATCATTCTCACCGGGCCTAATGCCAGTGGCAAAAGCTGTTACCTGCGTCAGGTTGGACTCATTCAATTAATGGCCCAGGTGGGTAGCTTTGTCCCGGCGCAGGTTGCCCGACTGGGTATTTGCGATCGCATCTTTACCCGTGTTGGT
>CAZGDE010000408.1:0-6637 GCA_964524315.1 uncultured bacterium | reverse complement strand
AGATGAGACTGACCCAATATCAACCCTTCCAATACTTTTCTGCACCACTAAGGAGTTAACCCAATGGTTTGTAGATGCCAAATGTGAACTAGAGGAGCACTCATTTTGAATCCAGCAGAATCAAAACGGTCTAAGTTTTTTAAGGAATGGTGGGAAGAGTATGCCAGCCAACTCGTACTCAGCGGGGAGTCTTTCAGAAATATCGCTGAAGCAGGCTACAACGCTGCCCTGAATGCTCAACCTCCGCATCCCAAGTTTGATCGGGATGAGTTCTACGGCATTTGCGGTGAGGACTTATTACGTATCCAAAACGTTATGCAGGAGCTGTACAACGAACGTACTCTCAATGCTGACGATATGCGTGACCTGGCCCACAAACTCTATTACAGCCTCGGTGAGGTTTGTAGTTTGGATGAAGTGAAGGTGAGCGCATTTGACCCGTTAACTCCAGAGGAGCAAGAAGAGCTCCTAGACCTGGTTGAAGAAGTGGGTAGAACTGTGCATGTTACGTTGGGAGCCGGTAACGCTTACTTTCTCAAAGAAGAAGCTGTAGCCCGAATGACTGCGCTACACAATAAAATTCGCCCTCCCTATCATCTACGAGGGGGAAAGAAGGTGCGATGACTCATCAGCAGATTGAAAACTGGTTTCAGGAAGGTAAGGTCGCTGCTGAGATTGACTTTGATAAAGAAGACAGCCGCCCATGCCCTTATGCTGAAGGGACTTTAGCGAACCATTGGTGGACTCGTGGGTTTGCCTATGAGTCCCGCTTGCTGCAATTACACGAAACGCAGAGAGAATTGCAGGCTCTGAGGAGGAGTATCTTTCCTGAGCAACCTTAAAGCATTTTAGAGAGAAAACATAATGGGGAGAACATATACGCCAGCCAATTCAGAGCTGGAAAGTTTTGATGTCAATTTTGCAGGGGTAAGTTTGCTAGGTCACATGCATAAGTTCTGCGAGGCCCCTATCGCTCCTGCCAAGTATGACTACGATCAAGAAAACCCCAATACTCCCTACACCCTGGACCATGCAGGCTGCTTGGAAACAGTGGAAAAGCTGCAATCTAAGAGTCCCGACGAGTGGTTGGAGTTTCTTTTGGAAACAGGTTCTATGTACTGGGGCGGAAACTCAGAAGAGTTCCTGGAGTTTTTACAAGATTGGGTAGATTTTCTACTTAGTTGTGGAGGCTACCAGGTGCCGTGTTAACTTACACGCTCAAAGACTGGCAAGGAACAAGAACAGAGACCCCGCAAGAACTGGGACTCATTCTTCAAGCAGTACATCACATTTGATTGACCAGCATTTAATAAGGGGCCTCCTAGCTACTTCCTTCCGAAAAGAATGAAGTTAACACAGTAGCTATTCTTTCCCCTTCCCCATTGGCCTATCTAATACAGAACTTACCAACGGAAGAAAACTATGTTAAACACCTACTTACTAAAAAGAGTAAATATCCTTGTATCTGAAGGGCGGGAACTGTCCCCTTCAATTCAGCTTTTAATCAAGGGGGAACTCGCCAAGTTGGGCTATCGAGTGGAAGGGGCCATCTATGGTTCTGTCCTGGATAACCTGAAAGAAACGATCGCGACCTTGAAAGAAATCAAAGGCGATAACGGCAAATGGGTTCCTTTACATACGGGTTTTCCTAACAAACTGCCCGATGAGGGTGAATACTTCTTCAAGCGGCTGGTTGGCTTCATTGGTGATATCCTGGGTGCAGATTTCAGACCTGAGTTGTTTGACGTGACTCAGTTCAGTGCGGATCCTGTGTATCAAACCCGCGTACAAGAGTTGTTTGACAACGCCCTGGCAGACCAGCAGCAGCGCCCTGGTGACTTCCATACTGTTTGGCATACGCTCAAGGCAATGTCCCTGGCAGAGGCTAAAGAAGCCTACAAGGGCTACATGGAAGGATTTCTGTATGCCAACACCAGCATTCCTGTATGGATGCAGGAAGAGGCCGTAGACTTCATCAAAACCTTCGGGCTGGATCCTGCAAAAGTTACTTTTAAGGAGACGATTGCTCTTTGCGGCAAGGTGCTCTGGGAGCAGGAGAACTACGACCAGGTGGTCAAGCTGGCTAAGCAGCCTACTGATTTGCTGCGGATCTTTGCGGCGATCGTAGGAGCTGACATTTCTTTGCAGAAGCCTAAGCCTGTGCGTGTTCGCAAAGGGGCTAAGCCTGAAGTGCCTCAAGTCAAGATGTTTCCTAAGTTCCCTAAGCCTGCTCGTCGAGCTATTCTGGTGCGGCTGAACAGCATGCCCGAGGATATTCTCATAGCCAACCTGTGGAAGTATCGCGGCCTGTGGAAGGACGTTTTCAAGTCCATTCATGTGGGCGAATACCCGCAGTACAAGCGCATTCATGCGGCAGCTGCTAACCTGCGCGATAGCAATTACCGTTATCGGGGGTGGAACTCTCGGGTGCAGCAAGCTCTGTTAAAGGGTGAAGTGCCTGAGCAACTCCTGATGGAGCAACCTGGTATGTTTGCCAGAATGCTGCGGAAGTGTTTGGCTGTGGCTCCAGAGTCCATTGAGAGCTTCCTGAGTATTGCTGATCAGTTATCTACCAAGATGCTGCTGCAACTGGCGGCTTACCTGGAGAATGACTATCAGCGTACTCAACGGGCAGCTGTTCTCAAGAGTGGCAAGATCAAGGTGTTGGAATCCAACCCCAACGCTTTGACTAAGACCATGGCAAGCATGCTCTATGGAGAACTATGGCAGATTGCTGTTAAGCAGTTGAGCCAAAAGTCATCCTGGGCAGGCAAGAAGATCTATGCGGCTCCAGCTCTAAATAACCTGCTGGTTCCTTTTGACTCCAGAAGTATGAGTGAGGGCACTAACCTTTACTCCAGAGGGTCTCGTATCCCATTGGATAGGACCAAGACCTTCAGATTGTTTACTTTCTGGATGGAGAAGGAAAATAGCTGGCGGGTTGACCTGGATCTCAGCGTTGTTTTCTACGATGCTGATTGGAACGCGGTTGATCGCTGTAGCTATTACAGCACCAATATTCCTGGGGCTAAGCACTCTGGTGACATTCAATCGGCACCCCCTCCAATGGGAGCCTTTGAAGCGATCGACATGGATCTGGCCAAGCTTAAGGAGCGCGGCATCCGCTATGCGCTGCCTACTCTCAACCTGTATGCAGGAACTCAGATTGACACCTGTTTTTGCGGCTGGATGGAACGTGAGAAGATTTCTTCTGCGTTCAAAACCTTTGACCCTAAAACGGTCAGAGAGAATGTCCAGGTGAACACAGATGAACTGGTCAAGGGCAATTGGTATTCTGTGCTGATTGATCTGGAAACCGCCTCTGTAGTGATCTGTGATGTTTACCTTAAGGGGGACATTAGCAGAAACACTGTTGATGGTATGGCCTCTAATGCCGCATTGCAGCTGCAGCGAATCGTTGATTTCCGCAACGAGCGACTAACCATGAGTGAACTGGTTCTGTTCAACCTGGAAGCTCGTGGTGGTGAGCTGGTAAGCACTCCTGAAGAGGCTGACATCGTCTATGACAAATGCACTTTAGAGGACTTACTGTAGAATAATTATTGGGGCCTAGCGGTTACTTCCTTCTTCTTTTTTGGGTAAAAGCTTAGTAACCGCACTTTCCCTCTAACTATTTACTTTCCGAAACAATTTTGTCTTTTCCTCCCCAAACATTTTTCCCTTGAGATCGAGCATCTGCTTCTGCTGCTTGGAAAGCCTGAGGGAGGCCGATTGGTAGTGGCTGAGAGAGATCGAACTTCGCCAGTCCATCGGTAAGTAATATCTGCTGGAGGGAAGTGCCATTGGGAAGGGTTGCGATCGCCCGGATCTCCCTGCCAAATTTCAGGGGTTGCATATAGCTGAGGGAAACAGTCCCTCCCGACGATTGCAACACCATTGCTATCACCGATGCTGCCTGGTTTTGCCAGTGCCGATCCAGGTTTTGCAGCCCTGCCAGCTTGACTTTGAGGGTAGCGTTATCTGAGGTGCGGGTAATCAGGGTGTAGCCCTCAACGGATTCAACCATGACACGGGAACGATCGGCTTGCGGTTGGAATATTTTCAGCACACCCGATCGCTCTCCCTGAGCCAGCAAAGCCGGAGTACCCAGCTTCAGAGCCAGAGGCAGTCCCAGCATCAGGGAAAACAGAACCAGTTGATGCAGTTTCATAAGTGTCGAATGGGATTGTTAATAAACCTGAATTCCCGCAACAGCAGCGCCTTAATCCGGTCTTTTCGGGTCTGGTGAATCGGTCGATCGGGGTCTTTCAATACCGCTTCCCTGAGAAAGAGGTTTTCATGCCAGTCCAGTTTCCAGGCGCGATCGTTGCTAAATACCGAAAGCTGATCCGAGTCGGGGTTGTAGACCAGGGTTTGCTCGTCACCCTGGTAGAGCCAGCCACTATCAACCCATTCCAACAGTCCTGCGGATTGAGTCAGTTGCAGGGTTCGTCCCAGGATTTCGCGAATTTCGGCAGCTCTGCGTTCCTGCTCCTGCCAGTCTAAGGTGTGCATTACGGGTTCCTCCCGGTCGGTGCTGGCTGGTTGAGCAGGTGGTCGATGCGTTGATTGAGAGAGTTCAACCCAAAGGGACTGAACTGGGTGACCAGCGCTGTGAGCAGTACCATCACTCCAATTTCAATAGCGCGGATAGGAATCCTGTTCCAGTTCCCACTCTGTATCGATTTCTGGTTCTGTTGCGGGGTCGATTTCTTCGGGTTGGAATCCACCTCCTGTACCACCGTTATCAGATGAGCAGACATAGCATCGATCCGCTGCTGCTGACTCTCCAGCATCTGCCGCAATGTAATCAGGCATCGGGGCATGGGCTTCAGCCACAGGATCAATTGCTCCACCTGGTCGGCTGTTGCCGGAGTCGGCTGTCTCCAGTCTTCCCAGGCATTCGGTGGCAGGTTGGGATTGACAGGCATAGATGATTTCCCGCAGGCTGCTGCGGAACTGGGAGATCGGGCTGGGGTTGTTTTGTGGGCGATCGGCGTGGGTTGACTGGGAATTGTGTTGTTGGGGGCTGTCCTTGTTTGGGGCGGCTGAAAATGCCGCATTTCGTTGAAAATCATGCGGTTCTCTGGGGGTAAGGAGCTGGTAGGAATTGGATCTATTCTGTTCAACAGAGTCAGGTAGGGAGATTGGGCAAATTCCTGCTGCCATTGCTTCCTGTTGCCAGAGGTCTTGCAATTGCTGGCGGGAAAGGAGTTGCTTCTCCTGCCTGCCAGAGGTCATCGTGATCCAGGCTTTCTGTTCACTGGTGGCATCCATTCCAGCCACAACCTGAATCTGCTGGGTTCGTTTACTGAACTGCTCCAACTGCTGTCGGGTATAGCCTTTGAGTTCCCAGAAGCCATGCCGGGAATCTGTTGCCTCAACCTCATAGCCCAGAGCCTGAACAGCCCTGGCTAATTCCTGACGGTACAGCCTGCCCAACTGCGTCCGGGCTCGATAGATCGCTTCATTGTCCAGGCTTTGCCACTTACCGTCGGGTCGTTGCTGCAGATTCAGGATCAGATTGTGGCTGTGCAGTTGGGGGTCGAGAGCACGGCTGCTGTCGTGATGAAACTGGGCGATCGCCAGTTGTCCTGTCTGGACTCGCTGCCGTTGACCGTTCTGACGAATCCGAGTGCAGGCATAATTTTCTTCCAGAAAGCGCAACATTTGTTCGGTTGCATAGCGGTGAACTGCTTCCAATTGGCGATCGCCAAAGACCAGGGCCTGAATACTGACCGACTTTGGGGCACTACAGGTCAAATCCAGCCCAGCCCGTTCCCTTGGGCCAGATTTCCCCTGGCTTCTGGCATTGTCCTGCTGTTGATACAGTTGAGTTTTGTTGACCAACACTTCCCCTATGGGACTTCTGCCATGCAGCAGTTGGGTCAGATCCTGAGCTTCAACAGCGCCATTGACACCAAGCACCTGAGACAGTTCGCCATTCCAGCTAGAGATGTTAAGTTGGGCTATCTGGAATACCTGCAGTCGATCGCCCAGGGAATCTGTAAACCAGACAACCCGTTCCTGTTCGATGCCCTGTTGTGCGAGGCTGACACCGTTGCCTTCCCTGATCAGCCAGGGAAAACCTTTTCTCTGACGGAGCGAAGAACGAAGGCCCTCACCTTCTACTGGGAACAGGTACGGCACCACTTAAATGAAAAATTTGCGGCGCTGGATGTGCCCCGCTAGGAGGTGCTGGTAGGTGGTGGGACAGCGGCTACCCTGTTGCAGCCCCATCTGAAGGAGGTTTTCAGCACTTTGCCGGGCGCAAAAGTGAACTGGCTCCCGGAACTCTCGCGGGAGGTTGAAACGGTGCTGCGGCTGACTGCTGAAGCCGAGCAAGTGCGATTTGCTGATTGCTATGGGGGAGCTAAATGGCTGGCAATGAAGTTTAGAGCCATGGAGGTAGCCTGAAATGGGCAGGCAGGAGCGCGTCTACCTGCGCCTGGAAGGCACGGCCCTGTCCGCGGAGGGTCAGTTGTTCGATTACCTGAACCATGTCCCTGGTTTTGGTTCCCGGGAGTTAGTCCTGCGATCGCTGCGGGCGTTCTACCTGCCCTGGGCAATGGCAGCCCACCTGGAGGAAAATCAGGTCAGGGAACTGGCAAGGATTGCGATCGAAGAATTGCAGTTC
>CAZGDE010000407.1:0-6639 GCA_964524315.1 uncultured bacterium | reverse complement strand
TTAGATACTCAGATTGAGTTTGCGCGGGTAACTGTATTTTCCTCCTGATGAAACTTACTTTTCTGCATCACCAAGCTTGCTTTGCTTTGCCAAGCAACTGCCTCCATTTTCTAATGAGCCAAAGGTGGCAGTCCATCGGGTGCTTGGTTGTGTTTCTCAAGTGTATGTGACTACCAGTTTGGAGCAGGCAAGGTGATCTTTCAGGGAGATTCCGACTCTCAACTAACCAAGGGATTAGTGGGACTGCTGGTCGAGGGATTGAACGGGTTGGCTCCCGCAGAAATCATCCAGTTAAAACCCGATTTCATTCAGCGAACTGGGCTGGATATTAGCCTGACACCGTCTCGTGCCAATGGTTTTTACAACATCTTTCAAACCATACAACGGAAAGCGCTGGTCTATCATCTGGCTGAGACCTACTTGCGAACTTAAGGAGTCATTATGTCCAATCCAGTCATGCAGGTTTGTCCAGAATCGGTGAATGCCCCTGAGCGTGTCATGCCCGTTACCATCATCACAGGCTTTTTAGGCAGCGGTAAAACAACGCTACTCAATCATATTCTGAACAATTGTCACAGGTTAAAAATTGCCGTGATTGTGAATGAGTTTGGCGACATCGATATCGATTCACAACTGTTAGTTTCTGTGGATGAAAATATAGTGCAACTGGGCAGTGGCCGTATTTGCTGCACCATCAATCAAAGCTTGGTTGATACCGTGTATGAAATGGTAGATCGCCATGAATCAGTTGATTACCTTGTGGTTGAAACCACTGGAATTGCTGATCCTTTGCCGTGCGCGGCTTTCCTGGAAAAATTCGCCAGTCTAAACACACCGACAATTCCTCCTAGCGCCCCAAACGCAATGAGGGCAAAGATCTGAGTTGTCGTAACGTCTGAAAGATAATACGTAACCGTTCAGAGGGTGTGGTTTTGAACCGGTAACAAAGAGGGTGCTGGTAGACCTTGACGAGAGGCACGACACGCTTGCACTAAATACTCCAATACCGAGCGATTGTGGGCCTGTAAGGAAGTAGTAACCGTAAGCATTCGGGAGACAAACAAACTGCCTACCTCACTTTGGGAACCGCAACTATTTTTGCGCCATAGCACTGCCGGACGAAGCGTCCTCTCCGCCGCATTATTCGTGCGTTCTAATTGCTCAATGCGTCCCAAAAGATAACGCTTCACACTGTTCGGCGTTTGTGCCCAGTCGCTATCGCTAATCGACTCAATCGAGGAGGGAACGGTTTCACTCATCTCGCTCCCCTAACAACTACTGCTGGTTTTCTCGATTAAATTTTGTCAACCCCTTGAACGGTTACCTTATTTCTTCGGTAGCCCCACGAAATGACACGTAATTCTTCGGTTGAGTTTTCTTTAAAGATCGACAGCCAAAAAACATAAAAAGCTTGCAGGGCAAGGCTTTGAGACGAAGAGCGAATGTGACATTTATTCCTTCGGTTGTGACACTTACTCCTTCGCTCTACAATTGTAGTTGTTGGTAATTCTTTCGCTCATTCATTGCTTCCTATTGCCATTTCAAAAACCCCTGTGCTAACAAAGATACAGGTCTTGAAATTCCTATCTGTGCAGCATCTCTAGTTCCGATGAGATGTTGTCACCTCCAGATTTGACTGCGGCTGCTGAACCCAGGTCAAGATCGCTTCAAAAATTAACACGATTTAGTTTTTTGACTAGCGTTTTATGCAGCCAAACAATCTCTCGCGGCTCCTGCGGGCACTCGCTCGGCAGGGGTTAGATGTGCAATACAACAATTCATCCTATTCTGTGCGCTGGGCAAGCTCTCCTGATGCACCGATCGCTGAAGTTCTCTTGCCTGAAAACTTTCCGGTTGAGGCAAAAGCTCTGAAGCAGTTGGCAAACCTGGCAGCCGTAAAGCATCCGGTTGGTGGTCATGTTTGTCGGGTTTGTGCCACTCCTGATTTTCATCCTGGTGATGCGGGCGTTGCGATCGGTTCGGTGGTAGAAACAGCCGGACAGGTGATCCCGGCAGCGGTTGGCTCCGATATCAACTGCGGGATGCGTCTGCATGTCGCAGATCTCTCTGTTGAACGGTTTCTAGGCCAACGCGATCGCTTTGTCGAGTTGATGAAGGGGGATTTCTTCTTTGGTAAACGAGATGTCACGATGACTGCTCAAACCATGCAAGCTCTATTTCAGCATGGCGTGATTGGCTGGCTAGATACCATGCTTGATCAGCCAACTGGGAGTATTGTTCAAGCTGATCTCAATCAGCTTGCCGGGGAAAGCGATCGCATTTTTCTCAATGGTTCAATGTCAGGACATATTCGGTGGGCACCAGAGGAACTTGTTCCAGAAGCGGGACTAATTCGAGATGGGGGACTGGCAACCATTGGCGGTGGCAATCACTTTGTTGAAGTGCAGTGGATTGAAGAAGTTGAACATCGCTCACTCGCCTATCAATGGGGCGTGCGAGAAGGGCAACTTGCTTTCATGATTCACTCTGGCTCTCGCAATGTGGGCAAGTACATTGGTGGGATGTGGCGCGATCGCACTCAAGCATTGTGGATGGAAGGGGTGAAATATCCTGACTCTCGGTTGTTTCCCCTTTCGTCCGTGACACATCCTGAAGCGGTAGCAGATTACCTGCAAGCCGAAGCAACGGCTGCCAATTATGCCTTTGTGAATCGCTTACTGCTGGCAGAACTCCTGCGGTTGCGGTTGCGCCAGATTCATGGCGACATAGAAGCCCCACTCGTCTACGATTTGCCCCACAACATTACCCTGCCAGAAGGACAGGGCTGGGTGACTCGCAAGGGCGCTTGTCCGGCTCATGAGAATCAGCCTGTGATTATTCCGGGTTCAATGGGTGCGCCCTCCTATTTGCTGGTGGGGTTAGGGAACCCCGACTGGTGTTGCTCCGCCTCTCATGGGGCAGGGCGATCGCGGTCTCGCTTTGATTTAAGCCGTAGGGGAAATCAGGAAAGTGAGGATGAGTTGGGATTAACGGGGGTAGATTGCATCACCTTACGGGAAGAACGACGGATTGAGGAAGCCCCTGCTGCCTACAAGCCGATCGCACCCGTGATTGATGCTCAGGTACAGGCGGGATTGGTACAAGTCGTCGCTCGAATGCGTCCAATTCTGACGTTTAAGGCGTAGAGTAACTCATTGGAGAGTATAGTCATGAAAAGTTTCTATGTCCTTGAGCTTTCAACTGATCCAGGGGGTGTTCGCAAAGAATTCTTCTTTGTCTATGATTCGCTTGAACCCATTTGTCTTGATTCGCTTAAACCCATTAAGCGTGAACTTGAAGATGGTACAACCTTTACCCCTGATGAGGTAGACGATCGCGCCTGTGACGAAGACTTCATTCGGTCTGCTCGTGCCTTGGTTGATTGGGATTCAATTCCGGTCATGGCACTTTCGGGCGAACGACTTCAGCCAGGAGAATGTACTGAAGCTTATGGAATCTATGGTTCTACCGTTGAAGCCTTATCCTATGGCTTCAACGACTGCAAAAACGGAATTTCTGAAGAAGAGTATCACCAGAGCATTGCGAACTTTGAGGAAGCTGAGGGCGTGGGCTGAGGAGTTGGTCAGCAAGATTAGCCGGATGTTCTACAAAATCGATGCATTGGGAAGAATGAGATAGCCCGCTACGGGTGGAGTTGATATCGGACATGAACAACAGCGAGGATACCAATATGGATTTGCCGAAGCAGGTGATGGATGAGGTTTACTGGAGTTTCACTGGAACCGTCAGTTCTGATATAGCTGCATTCAATCACCAGGTGCAGCAATATCAGATCAGCATTAAGGATGAGAATACCTGGCGACCCGAAGAAGTTGTAATTCCCTGTCCTAAAATTCGAGTTTTATATATGTGTTGGCAGGATGGCGATCAAGTGGAGCCAATCATCGAACTGACCAGTGACAACGGTAAATCATTCTCTGCTGGAGAGTTACTCTTTAAGGTTCACAATGCAGTGGTGGAGAAACTTCGGGAAATCGATCACCACTTCTTTGAAGGTTTTTGTTTATCTTCGCGACAATCTTCTCACAAAGCACCTCTCTACATCCTAAGCCAGGGAAGCTGATGTTTTTGGACATGTGTTAAATGTTCCATCACAATCAAGCGAGAATACCCACTTCTCTGCCAACTGATGATGCAACGCTATCCTCTCGTTCACAAACCGAAACAACCTGTAAGCAAACCTCAAATCACAACTCCTGCGATTGGCGAGGGGTATTTTGCGCGAATGGCAGAGGGAGGGTACGGGCACGTGATTCTTCGGTTAGAACCAAATCCAGACAATGATGGCTGCTATATGCTGTGGTCAGTTACGTTGGAGTTTACGCCATACAACAACCCAAACGACTTGTTGACAATCCACTTCTTGAATGATGTCTACAGAGGATTGTGTGAGGCGATTACAGAAGATGAAGAAAGAGATAAAGAAAGCCCTTCCTGGATCTCCTATGTGCCCTTCCCCTACGAAAACACAAATATCCGAATTATTGGTGGGTCTGAGCATGTGATCGATTCTCGATCTTACTACTACCGGAGGGCGGCGTACCTGGCGTTAGAAGATGCGATATCTAAAAGCGATCGCCCCGAAGAGTTGCGCATGCTCAGCAAAGCTTCACCTGTAACCGATAAAACGATCGTTAAAAATTCTCCTGAACCAGCAATTGAAATACTCCCCGTATTACATGAAATGGTGGTTGAATACGATCCCAAACAGTATCCGCTGATTCACAAACCGAAAAAACCAACCGTCAGCCAGTCACAAATTACAACCCCCGTCCGTGGTGAGGGATGGCATTTGAATCGGGGGTATGGGCATGTGATCCTGCAACTGGAACCAAATCCGGCCAATGATGGCTGTTTTATGCTATGGTCTACCAGTTCAGAAATCACCGATCGCCTGCCGCTAACGACAACGTTTCTAGACGACGTATATCGGGGGTTACGGACTGCCATTACAGAGGGTGAGGACCGTCGGGATTGGATTTGCTACGTTCCTTTTCCCTATGAGAATACCAACGTCCGCATTATCGGTGGGTCTGAACGATCAATGGACTCGCGATCGGTCTATTACCAGATGGCTGCCTATTTCGCGTTAGAAGATGCGGTGTCCAAAGTGTTAGCAGTTACGTTACCAGAACCGTTGCCTACACCAGCTCACGAGATGCCGTTACGGGTTGAACTAACGCCTGAAAATCTCCGTTATTCCTCACTACACGGTGCTTTACGGCAGAAAGACTGGCGGGATGCAGATGAGTTAACCAAAGATCTGATTTTTCAATTAGGCGGTGGGGAATACAGCGATCGCGACGAAACCTACTGGCTCAGTAGCAATTGGGCTCAGCAGATTCCCAATGCGGATTTGCAAGTGCTCGATCGCCTCTGGACAGTTTACAGTGAGGGGCGGTTTGGCTTTAGCGTGCAGAAACGCATCTTTCTGGAGTGTGGTGGTCAAACGGGCAATCGTACTGAACAGGAAGCCTGGGAGCGATTTGATGCTCAGGTGGGTTGGAAATTAGAGGATGATGACCCGCGTCAGGAAATCATCCGGTTACTGCGCTTCAAAGTGCCTCAAAATCAAGTGTTTCATCGTAATGCACCAGGGGGATACTTCCCTTGCTTGCAGGAATGGGGTTACGAATCTGTGAAGCAAGAACTAATCCAATTGTTCCTGACACGGGAGTTGCCTTAATGGACGATAGACCTTATGAATTACGTTGAATGCCCACACACGGCTGAAACGTCACCCAGCCTTTTTCTAGCAGGAGGAATTACGGGTTGTCCCAACTGGCAGGCGATCGTGGTTGAGCAATTGAAAGAGACACCCCTGACCCTGTTCAATCCCCGGCGTCAGCAGTTTCCCATCGATGATCCAACTGCTTCAACCTTTCAAATTCGCTGGGAATATGATCATTTGCGAAAAGCCGATGCGATTTTGTTTTGGTTTCCGTGTGAGACGCTCTGCCCCATTGTGCTCTATGAATTAGGAGCCTGGTCAATGACGAGTAAGCCGCTGTTTGTGGGGGTGCATCCCCAGTATCAACGCCGCCAGGATGTGCAAATTCAAACCGCGCTTGTTTGTCCCGATGTGGAGATCGTCCACTCCCTGGAGGATCTCGTAAGCCAAGTTCGACACTGGCTATACTCCTTACCAACCATGAAAAATGATTAGATTCAGCAGGGAGGACTATCAAAGGTGACGATTTGGATCATTCGCCATGCCCAAAGCTGCTCAAACGCAGGCCTACCGACAATTGGCCCCGATGACAATGGTTTGAGTGAATTAGGTTACGCTCAATCAAAGTGTATCCCGAGCGTCTTCAAACAACCTCCAGACTTGATTGTGACTTCTCCTTATCTCAGAACTCAATTAACTGCGCAACCGCTGATTGAACAATTTCCGCAAATACCTATTGACATCTGGCAAGTGCAGGAGTTTACCTACCTCACTTTACCCCTTGACCAACCCACCACACCTGCAATGCGTAAGCCTTTCAGCGAAGTTTACTGGGAACGCTGCGACCCTCACTACATTGATGGAGTACACGCCGAATCTTTTATTCAATTGATGGAACGAGTTCAAGCAGCTTTACAGCAAATGCAACAGCAATCTGGTTTTGTGGT
>CAZGDE010000406.1:0-6640 GCA_964524315.1 uncultured bacterium | reverse complement strand
TCTGTCTGATTTGGAAGAGAATCAGTTTTGGCGACTGCAAGGACGGGCTGTGCCAGGAACAGAATATGCAATTAAGCTATTCGCTCTTTGGAATGGCCCCACGGTTGATGGTAAAGGCTATTACCTGACCCAACCTGTCTTCATTCGGCGTGCCCCTGGTGCCCGTGTGCCGGTGACCGCCAAAGTAGCGTCTGACACCACTACGGGCCTGGCTGAGGTTCAGTGTGGCGAGATTACTGGCCCTGCCTCTGGGCAGCCGACTGCCGCTGATTTAAGCATTGATGCAGACAGTAAAAAAGGCGGTTGGTAGCCTCCATTCATCACCCTTAATCCCCATCAACATGCAAATTAGCCACAGGAAAAATCCATGAATCTGAGCCGTGTTCTGGTAATTACCGCCAACGTCTTTCGTGAGGTTATCCGCGATCGCGTCCTTTACCTGGTGGGGTTGTTTGCGCTGTTCCTGGTCATCAGTGTGCGGTTGCTACCCGAAATATCCGCTGGCACCCAGGACAAAATTATGCTTGACGTCGGTTTGGCCGCCATGAGCCTGATTGGTCTGGTCATTGCTGTCTTTGTCGGTACGGGATTGGTGAATAAGGAAATTGAGAAACGAACCGTACTGGTGCTGAATGCCAAACCGCTCAGCCGGGCAGAGTTTATTGTGGGTAAGCACTTTGGTTTGTCAGCAGTGTTAGCGGTGCTGGTGGGGTTGATGACCCTGATTTATATGGGGGTTTTGTTTTTTAGTAAGGTGCCCTTTCCAGTGGGCAGCATTGTTGTATCCGCGATCTTTCTGTTTTTACAACTGTCGTTGATTACAGCCGTAGCGATCGCGTTTGGGGTGTTTACCAGTTCCCTGTTAGCTACGTTAATGACCTTTGCGGTGTACCTGATGGGTAACTTTAGCCGTGACCTGGTGACCCTGGGGGCGCTCAGCAAGAATCCGGCGATTGAAGGTATGACTCGGAGTCTTTATTTGATATTGCCCGATCTGGCAAGACTGGATCTAAAAAATCAGGCAGTGTATGGGGTAATTCCTGATCTCAGTGTGTTACTGACCAATGCGGGTTATGGCGTCCTCTACATGGCGTTGTTACTGGCAATTGCCACCATTATCTTTGGTCTACGTGAGTTTTAGCCAGGTTTTCCTGTCTGAAAGCTCCGTGCCTGCTGCCCACGCCACCCGTCCAACAGCCGCAGCATTAATCGCTAGTGAGACTCTTCCTCCGTCAGAAATTTACTCCGTCAGAAATTGGTAAGTCTTAATTAATTTTTTGATTGTTTTGATGTGGTCACGGGAGATCGCCGCGTTGCCTGTGCTTGTGCCTGGGTCAATCACCATATCGCCGACGATATCCAAAGCCCGTTCATTAATCGAATCGATTAGTAGCTCTGGCATGGTCAGGTTATCTTCGGCAACTTTCTTGAGTATGGCGGTGGGATTGGTCTGTTCCGCGATCGCCCGGAGTACCAGAAACTCGTACTCTGGTAGCTGCACCATAAACTCAGCCCATTCATCGGCGAGTTCGGCTCCGGGCGTTTCAGATCGCTCGACACTGGGAGGGCGAACGGGAGCCGCTTTCAATGTTTTCACGGGGGAATTGGCCGGCGAGTCCGGTTCTGGCGACACCGCATTTTTTTCTAGAACCGGTTTGGCCAGTGGGCGGGCATGGCCATTATGGTTAGGCTTACCACCATTTTTCTTGCCATTTTTGGCCCCATTCTGCTCGCTAATTGCGGCTGAGGGAGGTGGAACTGGCTCGATGGGAGTGAGCGGATGGGTGGGTACAGGTTGCGGTTGCAGGGTAGCTAGTTGTTGTTCCAGATGATCCTTTTGCTGGCGGCGATCGCTAATCTGACTTTCCAGCAAATACATCTCTTCCTGAAGCTGGCTAATCTTTGACTGCAACTGTTTGAGTGTGTTATGGAGCGGATGGGTGCTTAACTGCTGATCCAGTGACTCTTTCTCGTTCTGGCGATCACTCACCTGGCTTTCCAGCAGATGTAATTCCTCCTGTAAAACACTGCTCTGTGCCTGGAGTTGTTTTAAGGAAATCTGCAATGGATGTGTCCCCGTTTCCAGTTCTTGCTTTTTACCTTCGGCATAGGTCAAAAACTGCTCTAATTCAGAACGACATCGCTCTAATTCGGTGATCTCTGTTGCTAAGTGTTGCTTCTGTTGTTGCAGGTCAGAAATTTCTTTAGTCAGGTGGTCTCGCCGATGGGTCTGTTCGACAACCTGTTGCCGCATCTGGCCAAGTTCAGTCTGCAGGGCATCCAGATTCGCGGTAATTTGCTTTTTCGTGGCGTTGGCGGCTGCCACAACATGACTTAACTCGGTATCAGCCTGCTGCATTTGGCGAGTCTGGCTGTCCGAGGCAGGAATGGGTTGGAGTTGGGTGGGTAGCTCGTGGGGTTTGATCTCAATTGTTGCGGTGTCCGCCAGGGGAGCTGATAAGTCCCAACTAACAACCTGGCGAGTACGGGGACGTTGGGTCGCAGGTAATTGCAACAGCCGGACATCCGGTTGAAAGGGGTTGGGGGTTGGGGGTTGGGGGGCTGCCGTGTGTTGCAGTTCCAGTAGTGCCTGGTATGCTTCGGCCCGTTGCCGTTGGAGGTTGCGAATCTGCCGTTTCAGGGAAACTAACCGATTGCCTGCTTGCCGCAGCGATCGCCGCTCAACGACGGTTGCGGCGATGACCGTAGCGGGTAGGGTCGTCAACCCGGTCAGAAATGCTTTGCCAAAATCACGGGTTGTCAGCAGGCTAATCCCAAAACTGACACTAACGGCGATTGAGCTAAGGAGAAACCGATTATTTCTTAGCATAGGAATAACCAAGCTCAGTCGAGATATCCCATCATGACAAACATTTCGTGAGACTAACCTCCGGCGAAAATGTCTTTACAATGGTAAGTCTTCTTTTCCTGAATGGTTGAGCTGAATGGCTTAATAGTAGGCTAACAACACAATTCTGACGCACTAATGAAATATCCGGTTGCTTGTAAGCTGGTGGGGCTTTACCTGGGTGGGGGAATTCTGACGATCGCGGTACTGTTGGCGATCGCGGCCCTGACTCCTCGGAAATGGAATACTGCCAGCCCCAGTGGTAACTGTGAGTTTCCGGTCTATGTGTCTGGCGGTGTCATGCATACCAACTTAATTGTTCCGGTCAAAACCCCGGTATTTGATTGGGGTAAGCACCTGAATCTGGAAGAGATTGGTCACAAACCTGCCAGTAATTATCGCTATCTCCAATTTGGTTGGGGCGATCGCATCTTTTATATGGAAACTCCTTCATGGGAACAAATGAGCCTGACCAGTGCCCTGCGGGCCCTGTTTCTGCAAAATCCCTCTGCTATGTTTGTCAAAGGGCATCACACCGTTCCTCGCTATCCCAGTGAGGAACTGAAGTGTATTCGTCTCGGCAAAACGGATTATTTATCGCTGATGAAATTTGTTGATGCCTCGTTTCAAACGGATGCCCGGGGGCAAAAGCTGCGATTGGGTAATGGGCAGGATGGTGAAAGTGGCTTTTATGCGGCGCATGGTAGCTACTCCATGTTCAAGACCTGTAATTCTTGGACAGCCGGGGCTCTGCGTGCTGCCAATGTGAATACACCCCTCTGGGGCGGACTGGCACCTGCCGTGATGAAGCAGATCCGGAATGGGTGTGCCTGTCAAGAATAGGTATCTCCTCCCATCCCCCCTTTCAACAGGTACTCAGAACCGACTATTCTACTCATACGGAACCAAATAACGATAGAGATGCAGTTTTCAAAAGTATTAATTGCGAATCGCGGCGAAATTGCTCTGAGGATTCTTCGTACCTGTGAGGAAATGGGGATTGCTACCGTTGCCGTTCACTCAACGATTGACCGCCATTCCCTTCACGTCCAACTAGCAGACGAGGCGGTCTGCATTGGGGAGCCACCTAGTAGCAAAAGTTACCTTAATATTCCCAATATTATCGCAGCAGCACTGACGCGCAATGCGACGGCGATCCATCCTGGCTATGGGTTTCTGGCCGAGAATGCCCGCTTTGCCGAAATCTGTGCCGATCATCAAATTGCGTTTATTGGCCCCTCGCCGGAGGCAATCCGGTCTATGGGGGACAAGTCTACGGCTAAGAAAACGATGCAGCGGGTGGGAGTACCAACCGTACCCGGTAGTGCCGGGTTGCTGACTGATGAAGCCGAGGCCCGGGCGATCGCCCGTAAAATTGGCTACCCTGTGATCATCAAAGCAACCGCCGGTGGTGGTGGCCGGGGGATGCGCCTGGTTCAGGAAGATGGTGATCTGAGCCGGCTATTTGCCGCCGCTCAGGGGGAGGCTGAAGCTGCCTTTGGTAACCCTGGCGTGTATCTGGAGAAGTTTGTGCAGAAACCACGCCATATTGAGTTCCAAATTATTGCCGATAGCTACGGGAATGCCATTCACCTGGGTGAACGGGAATGTTCCATCCAGCGCCGGCACCAGAAGTTATTGGAAGAGGCTCCCAGTCCGGCCTTGACCCCGGATTTGCGCGAAAAAATGGGACAGGCGGCAGTCCTGGCGGCAAAGGCGATTAATTATGTGGGTGCTGGTACAGTCGAGTTTCTACTGGATCAGTCGGGCGAGTTTTATTTCATGGAGATGAACACCCGGATTCAGGTAGAACACCCGTCACTGAAATGATTACAGGGCTGGATTTAATTGCCGAACAACTCCGTGTGGCTCAGGGTGAACGGTTAGGTCTGACCCAGGAACAGGTTATTCTCAGGGGGCATGCGATCGAATGCCGGATTAATGCTGAAGACCCTGATCACAACTTCCGTCCCCACCCTGGACGTATCAGTGGCTACCTCCCTCCCAGTGGTCCTGGTGTGCGGATGGATTCGCATGTTTATACGGACTATGAAATTCCGCCTTATTACGATTCCTTAATCGGGAAGTTGATTGTTTGGGGACCCGATCGCCCTGCTGCAATTCGGCGCATGCGACGGGCCCTGCGTGAGTGTGCCATTACTGGATTGCCGACGACTATTGGCTTCCACCAGAAAATTTTGGATGATCCCGATTTCCAGAAGGGGGATGTCTACACTAACTTTGTCGAGAAGATGATGACGAAATCGGAGTGATGATGAAGTCGGTCTCAGGATACCTGTGGGTGACAGTGGGGTAGCGAGAGTTTGACTGCATCTCCGGTTCTAACTACACCACCCTCACCCCAACGTCTCTAAACTGAACTTCAAACTGAATGTTAAAGCATCATCGTTAGTAAGCCCTGTTGCCCCAGAAGTAATTCGCGTAACAGGCTAAAAATACCAACCCAGATGATGGGTGTGATATCAACTCCACCCAATGGTGGTACAAATCTACGTGTCGGTGCCAGCAAGGGCTCGGTTGGAATTGCAATCAAATTCCACGGGAAACGAGTCAAATCGGCCTGAGGGTACCAGGTCAGGATGATGCGGAAAATGCATAGCAGGGTCATCACTGCCAACAAAATTCCCAAAGCCGAGGTTCCGATTGCAACAGAGGTCATAACAATAACCAGTTTTTAGAAACGCCAATTGCAGAAACGCAAATATGGTTCTGATCTTAGCGTTATTCCAACCTCTCTCAGATATTGGCATACTGGTTTGCATCAAACAGAATAGCGGAGGATTAGTTCTTGACTAATCCTCCGCTAGGGTCATTTATCACCGATTACCAATCACTAATAACCAATGACCTACTTGCTATTGTTGCCATGGCCATGACCATTGCCGGTTGTAGCCAGAACCCTTTCGGCTAGCTTGTCGGGTACCTCTTGCAGGTGGTCGTACTCCCAATTAAAGAAGCCAACCCCCATCGTTTGCGATCGCAATTCCACAATCAGGTCATGCATTTCCGCCTGGGGAATTTGGGCTGCTACCTGATCCCAACCTGACCAATCCGGCTTGGCATCGTAGCCGAGAATTTGTCCCCGCCGACCGCTCACCAGCCGCAATACCTTGGAGGTAAAGTCCGACGGGACGGAAATCGAGACGTTCAGGATGGGTTCCAGCAGGGTGGGCTGACATTTTGCCATCCCTTCCTGCATGGCAATCCGGGCAGCCTGCTTGAAGGCTTGCTCAGAACTATCAACCGAGTGGTACGAACCATTGGTCAACGTGACATCCACATCCACTACCGGGAAACCGAGGGGGCCATGAACCAGGTATTCGCGGACACCATGTTCCACTGCCGGGATGTACTGGCGGGGGACAACACCACCCACGATCGACTCGTGGAAATTAAATCCTTCGCCTCTGGGAAGCGGTTTGATATTGAGGTAAACATCGCCAAATTGTCCGTGTCCACCGGTTTGCCGTTTATACCGTCCATGAATGTCGCTGGCAGGCTTGCGAATTGTTTCTTTGTAGGGCACCTGTGGCAGGTGGGTTGCCATGGGCAGGTTGTACTTCCGCCGTAATCGATCCAGGGCAACTTGCAGGTGAATATCGCCCTGTCCCCAGAGGATCACTTCATGGGTATCACCGTGTTGTTCCCAGGCAAGGGATGGGTCTTCTTCCAACAGTTTTGCCAGGGCACCACTGAGTTTTACTTCGTCACTCCGGGCTTCAGCGGCGATCGCCAGAGCAAAGACGGGTGCCAGTTGATCCGCTTTGGGCA
>CAZGDE010000405.1:0-6666 GCA_964524315.1 uncultured bacterium | reverse complement strand
TCTCTGGAGGAGTTTGCGGGTTGGCGGGTAGTGACAGCGGCATCAGGACAGGAGGGATTGAGCCAGGTATCGACTGCCAGTTGGGATGCTATTTTGCTAGATGTATCCATGCCAGATATGGATGGCTTCTCTGTATTCGCACAACTCCAGGCGAATCCGCAAACTCGCTCCATCCCTGTTGTGTTACTTACGGCGAAAGTCTTACTCAGCGATCGCCGCCGTTTTGCTGAAATGGGTGTCGCTGGCGTGATCACTAAACCGTTTGACCCAGTCACGATCTGGAAACAAATTGCGGCAATATTGGGATGGGAAGCTCCTCTGGAGCGGATTAATTAACCCAGTTGGAGCAGCAAAGTATTGCTTCATATGATTAATTCCTAACCGCAGTCAACGCAATGGCGTAGATTTTCTCTCGCTAGACTAACCGTAGGATAGCCACGCTGCCTAATTTCTCTATCAAGGAGTTGTACTAAAGTACTAATATTTAGTTTCTGAAAGATAATCGTAAGTGTATTTAGTTTTCGCTACGATATTTATTCTTCTTATAACTCTCTTATCTTTCTGGCTTAGTCTTAGCACATAGATGTTGGTGTAAATATATACGTCTTCATCATCCATGTTGACGTTGTTCTTTCTTCAAGAAATCAGGTTATAGCATCTAACCGACCCAACACCTATTTCCCCGCTTTTTATCTGAGTAGACGAAAGTTCGATACTCACGAGGTATAAGCAATACGTATTTTTCCCTGTTGTATAAATTCTCTGCGAAATACTTCTACATCAACCCATGGAATTAGTAGGTTCCTAGCCACTCAAGCAGACTAAACCTTGTGGTGAAACCAGCATTAATGGGAATTATTTGATTACTGCTACACTTCACAGTTAACAAAGCAAGCCAATGAAATCAGCCTTTGATGATTCAATTCTGTCTGCCGAACAAGTCGCTCATCTGCTGACTAATGCTAGTTCAAAGGTAGATAAAAGCGACTATGCGTCAGCCCAAATTATGGTGGGTGTCGCCCAAAGCATCTTGAATGATTTACAAACCGAACTTGATCGTCTGAAAAATAGCTTAGAGCAGTATTCCAAGATGGAACGAATGCTCAGAACTACGGTAGTAGAAACTGGGGAGAAAAAATAAGAAGCATTACGGTTTCTTCTACTACTGGTTCTGGCGATCGTCAGTTTCAGGCTGTTTTGGGATCAGCAAGACCTCTGGGTTGAAGGGCTGAGCTTGGGGGGCATTGTCAGTGGGTGCCGGATCCCCTCCTGCCCAACGTCTTGCCAGATTAACGAAATCAGACGGCATCATAATGATAGTCGTTGTATTGTTTTCGGCACCGATCTCGGTCAGCATTTGCAGTCGGCGAAGTTCTAAGGCCGAAGGATTGGCACTAATATTACGAGATGCTTCTGCTAATTGTAGCGACGCTTCTTGTTCTGCGGCTGCTTTAATCAGGCGGGCCCGTTTTTCCCGAATGGCTTCGGCTTCTTTTGCCATTGCCCGTTGCATCCCCGGCGGAATCTCTACATCCTTCATTTCCACCCGTTCAATCACAATTCCCCAGGGTTCAGTGATTTCATCGACAATTTCCTGCACCTTGACGTTAATTTTGTCCCGGTTTTGCAGTACGTCATCCAGAATGTTCTGACCTACCACGTTACGCAAAGTGGTGAGGGCAATTTGATAAACTGCCATTTCGTAACTCTCAACCCGATTGATTGCTTTGGCCGGATCAAGAATGCGATAGTACAGAACCGCATTGACGCGAATAGTGACACTATCAGCTGTGACTGTTTCCTGCGGTTCGATGTTAACTGTCCGAGTTCGCACATCAACCTGGACTTTTTGATCAATCCAGGGGACAACCCAGTACAGTCCGGGGCCCAGCACTCCTTTGGAACGCCCCAAGCGAAAAATAACGCCCCGCTGATATTCCCGGTCTAACCGTAAACCAGCAATCGCTAGAAAGATTGTTGCTCCAATAACTGTACCGATAATGCTTCCCATTGGTGATGTAACCAATTCTACAAATCCATTCTAGGTTTGCGGATTCACTGAGAACGGAAGAATTTATTCAAACAAGCTTAAGAAAACTAGGAAACTTTGTTGGCATTAGCAGGACACTGAATACTACCAACTTCCGTTTTAGTAACAACGGGAGGTGTCTGCATTGGTTGCTTCGATTCGCAAATTGCCGCGATCGCCGTCTCGGTGCCATCAGCGGCGGCTGTGAGAAAAACGATACCCGTAAAACTTTTTAAGCGATCGTTTTTAGGCGTCGCGGTTAGCTGGGCCTGAGTTTCATTCAAGACCGTCAACCGATAGGTATAATTATGCTCCTGGGATTTGAGCGACAACATGTTTGCCGATCGCTCCAGTTCTTCAAGGCTGGATGCCAGACGACCATTTTGAGCGTAAAACTGTTTTTGCGCCCGGTTCATTTTATCCAGATACTTGCGTGCTGCCGACTGTTCACTCAAGGTTGCTAGGTCGGGTTCTGACTGAATCGCCATCTGCCCATTGGTGGTAGGGGTAGACACCGTGGCACCTCCAGCTTGCTTCGTGCTACGGGCATAGGAGTCAATCACTGCTACCAGTCCCCCGAAGAGAAAAGCAATTGGTAGGGCTACAAGGGTCAGCTTAACCAGGGAACGGGGCGATCGTACCCGTGGTAGCAATAGATTTCTCGAAGTTCGTGCCCGTTGCGAAACCTGCCTTGGACCACTGACCAACCCATTAAACGTGCCATTAAAAGCGCCATGAGCCGTTCTACCGGGGTTGAGTGGTACCCGATTACCAAGATGGCTGGTACCTGCATAGTGAAAAGCTTGATGTAAGTAAGGCTGCAGGCGTGAATGAACCTGCGGAACGGCACGTTCGACCGCAGTCTGTACTTGGTTCCAGTAGCGATGTATTGAGGTATGCAGATGGGACAGGCGATCGCCATTGATGGGTATCTTAGAGGCAGGCTTAGGCGAGTCAACCGCTTGCATCGGCTCTCTGAGGACAAATTGCCCAGAGTCGTCAATGGCAAACTCGACGGTCCAAACTGGCAAACTCTCACCTACTTTTTGGCCACAAATCTTCACAGTTTGAATTGCTTTAACGCTTAGACTTTGCAACCCTTTTTGGACAAAACCTACCAAAGTTTTCTGATTCAAAATACGGGTTGAACTAAGCACCACCTGTAAACAACCTGCTTCCAACGTGGTTGTAGCAGTGATGCCGCGAGGTTCCAGGGTTAAATTCATCAATGCTGCAATAGCATGAGAATCACCCTGTTTAGCAGATTCTAGAAGATTGGACTGAGTCATAGGGAAACCGTTTGCAAGTAGGCGACTCGATGCAATTCATTATTCAGAATACTCGCAAAATCAAAATTGGTTCACTTAAATAAAAGTGCCATTAGTTGTAATCTTCTTGAATCCGGCTAACACCTGTACCAGGGTAATAATTGCTCAAAATTTGCATGTAGGAATGCCCTTGTTCGGCCAAATTTAATGCACCTAACTGGCTCATGCCATGCCCTTGAAATGCTTCAGCGACAATGTCATCGGAAGCGGCGTACAGGGACTCAACAATGCCTCCCCGGTAGCTGACAAACTGTCCGGCAGTAACGTCTACAGCCTGCTTGGTCCGTTCGGCTTCACGGTCAATGCCCGTATACACTTGATAATATTCGGTGGCACCCAGATGAAACAGTTGATTGATTGGCTTGAAATAGTAGGTTAAAGCATAGGAACGGGCGGCAACGGCCTGTGCTTTGAGTGCTTCCATGTGCCAACTGGGTGATACTTCACTGGCAACGACACTATGTAAATACTGCCGCAGGTTTATGGCATTGACTCCCCAAAGGTTGCCCTCGTGGGCAACTAATGCTAAACGTCCCCGATAGGTGCGATCGCCCAGTTGAAACAGTCCGCCCAATGGTGGTTGTACCCAGACGATCGTTGGCAACTGCCAGTTACCAAAGCTGATGCCACTCCCATTTGGCTGGACAGTATAACTGGCACCAGCAGGCAATTGTTGCAATTGCTTCCCGTTCTGATCTAGCAGCAAGGCACCGCCAGGGACTCCCAGGTTGGCCGAGGTAACTCCTTCTGCGATCGCCACTTTCATTTCAATCAGCGAATCAACCGTACCCGCTGTCGCCAAAAACCGTGACTTTGCTTCCCGGTTCATCGCTTTTTGCTGCTCAGAAAGGTTCGCCGGATTAACAGGGGCCGACTTCGCTTTGGCCGGCTGCTTTTGAGCTGATTGAACCGTTTTGGTGTTACCTGGGGCGGCTGCGGTTACTTTGATTTGCGGTACGGGTGACGAGATGGCAACGGTTGGTTGAGGTGATACCGTATTGGTCGGGTGGCTAGATGTGCGATTCAATAACACGATGCCCAGTGAAAACCCTCCTAACAGAGGTAACACGACCCACAGGGCTCGTTTCAACAGCGGTGAAGTGTGTAGTTCTGTCATTGAATCAATGTTTCTGGGTAGACAACCTAAACCTAATTCTTTCGCCTGCGGGGAAATCTACGATTGGTGCGGTGTGCTAGCTTTAGCGATCGCCTGCTGCTTTAAGTAGGCAAACACGCTTTTATCACCAATGTCGGCAGGAATAGGCTGTGTTATTTTCCCCACAGAAAATACTATAAACAAAACTGCCCATAGGCTGATTAATGCCTGTTCAGTCGGCACTGGTAACCACCCGGCCATATGTCCCAGCAGTAAACCCGGCACAAGGGGAGTCAAAAGCTTAGTCACCAGGCGGTCAAAGCAAAACGCTTCCTTGAAGAAGATGCCGGTGAGGGCAGCAAACACAAACCCAACCCCTAACAGTGTCAGAGGATAGTTGTAAACGGTGAGAGCTAATGGATCGGGACTGACATAGGTGATCGCCAGCGATACCAATACCCCAATCAACCAGAATGCCTGTAAAGCCCGGTGGAGTGGTTTCATGTAAATGTGGATTGTCCACAAACTAACTCCCAATGCTAGGCAAAACCCACTGTAGAGTAGGGTTACCCAAGATAAAACCGTGTCAGTACCACCCTGCGCCAGTAATAGCCCTGTAGCGATCGCAAAACAAAGTGATGCGACAATCAAGCCGCTCCGGTAAATCACAACTTCCTGGCGATCGGCATCAGTAATGGTAAATTCACCAAACTGCCCTTGATACACTAACGGTTCATTTTGCTGTGTCATTGGTTTTGGTTAAGTAGATAGTACGTGGTAAGAACTGGAGGCAATCTGACCACACAGGCGGCTTTCAGCCTGCAACCTCGCCTATTTCCCCATCGCTGACTAAAATTTCTACCGTTGCACCCCAATCCAGTTTAAGTTGTGTGTGGGCATTACCGCCATTCACAGCAATTTCTACCCAACCATGACTGCCAATCAGGGCCAGCAAATTTCCTGGTGGTACATTACTGTAGGTTTGGCGACCATGCAGTTGCCCTGCTGTAGTTCGCACCAGCCATAGTTTACCCATCACCGCGCTGGCAGGGATATTGGTAACCAGGTTGCCGAAATGGTCGATCGTCTGAATCACGCCAGTCACTTTGTAAAGATCTGCGCCTAATTGCTGTTGCTGAACGGGCAAGAGATCAAGCTTAACCAGGGTATCGGGCGCAATTTCTTCCCCCACACTCCCCATTGCTACACCAGTGGCAAGGTGGGCCGCTACGGGCGCGAACACATCTCGCCCATGAAAGGTGGAACTGGGCGTCGTTGTGCGCCAATACTGCGAGTTGGTTAATTCTACCGCTGTCAGGATGGGATACTGATTCCCTAAAGGACTGACTAAATGACTGAAGAGTCCGTTATCAGGCCCCACCAACAAGCTAAAGGGCTGATTAAGCGTGTCTCCCAGAATGACTGCGATCGCCCGCCGCTGACTTCCTACCCCTGGATCAACGACCGCAAGATGAACCGTACCCACTGGAAAGTAAGGAATGGCTGAAAGGAGTGCAAATCGGGCAGCCGCGATGTTCTGGGGTGGTATTTGGTGAGTCAGGTCAATTACGGTTAAAGCAGGATTTATCTGGGCGATCGCCCCTTTCATGACGCCGACATAGGTATCAGCCAACCCAAAATCGCTCAGGAGAGTCACTATACCGGACGGTTTCATTCCAACACCTTAATCTTTATTAATGTTTCTTTCGTAAAAAATGGTATCTAAAACTACAGTTTTCTGATTGACTGTTATTATGAAGGTAACGACCTAACACACGTCTATTCTAAAAAGTGTCCAAGATGAACAAGAATCGCCAGGAATCCAGAACGCAGATTGCCGAAACTCACCGCGCCAACTTACAGAAGAATCTGCAACGCCGTTTAGAAGCTGCCAGAGAAAAGGGTGATGCTGATCTAATTCGGCAATTGGAAGCGGAAGCTAACTATATCCGTTAATTTATCCGTTAACTCTTAGTAGTTTGAATCCAGGCAAAATTGGTTCGAAAAATTTACTTCAACTGTTCACTTCCTCATAATCCATTAACTAACGTTAATTCGCACATGTTGATGCTCCGGAGGATCAGGTAAGGGAGGCGTTATCTTAGCGTCTCCCTTCTCCTTTTCATGAGCCTTAGGAACGAGAATTAAATAGTTTCGATACTACAGTGATCCTAAATAGGAGATGAACAGTAGCCGTACATAAACGCTTTGGC
>CAZGDE010000404.1:0-6757 GCA_964524315.1 uncultured bacterium | reverse complement strand
ATTCTGCACAAGTTAGGGCGACACGAAGAAGCAGCCCATAACTATAAAAAGGCCCTTGCCCTGAACCCTGCGCTCTACGAAGCCTGGTACAACCATGGCAACATTCTGGGCAAATTGGGCCATTACGATGAAGCCGTCATCAGCTACCGACGGGCTTTAGAACTGCGCCCCAACATGCGCGAAGCCTGGTACAACTGGGGCTGTGCCCTACATAAAGCAGGACGCTACGATGCTGCCGTCAGCAGTTATGATCGTGCCATCGAGCTAAACCCCGGCTTTGCGCGCGCCTGGTATAGCCGGGGCACGGCCCTACGCAAACTGGGACGTTACACCGAAGCGATCGCCAGCTATGACAAAGCCGTTCAGTTTCAGTCCAGCCTTTACGAAGCCTGGTATCGGCGCGGTCTATCCCTGGGGCATCTAGGGCAAAACGAAGCGGCCATCGCCAGCTATGACCAGGCTTTAGCCATTAACCCCAGCTTTTACCCCGCCTGGTATAGCCGGGGTGCCGCCCTCAGTCATCTGGGTAATTATGCTGAAGCCGTCGCCAGTTACGATCGGGCATTACAAATTAAACCCAATTTTCCCGATGCCCTCAGCCGTCGCAGTCTTGCTCTCACACGATGCCAGCATCCCCACGAACTTGCGACTGAACGAGATGAAAATCATGCCCCATCGGAACCATACCCTGATACGCTGTCATCGCAGCTCGGCGATCGCCCATCGAGCTTAGACCAATCCAGTTCCAGCTATTAACCTTGCCGGTCAATTACCCTCGCTACCAGCTCTTCAGTATTCCCACCGCATAGTCCACACCTCACAGCGGACACTTGCCCCATCCTTCGTTCATATTTTCTTTGAAGAGAATTCAATCAATCTTCAGATAGCATTAGATAGGAGATCGGTATTCCGGTGCAACCTTAGATCAATAACCTCCCGCATCATGTCTTTGGAATATAGCGGAATCAGCTCCCTTGTCTGCCAGATGGCAAAACAAATCTCTGAATTCTGCTTGGAGCGGGTTTATCTACCGTGAGATTGGGTTCGCTATGGATTACAGTCTGGATTCTGCTGCCTGGTACACTCATGGCAACACACTTTACACTATGGGGCATTACGAGGAAGCCATTTCCGGTTATGACCGAGTGTTAGCGATGCAATCCGATCTGTATGAGGTTTGGAGCTATCGGGGCTACGCCCTGGAACAACTCGGACGCTACCAGGAAGCCCTGGCCAGTTTTGAACAGTCATTAAAGATCCACCCCGAATTTCCACCAGCCTGGCATGGAAAGGGCATTGCCCTGGCAAAATTAGGGAAGTATGAAGCTGCACAGCAAAGCTTTGAACGTACCGTTAAGCTCACTCCAAACGATATCAAAGCCCGTTACAATCTGGGCAGTGCCCTGGTGCAGTTAAATCGTTATCAAGACGCATTGGCATGTTTCAACCGTGTTCTAGAAGTCAACCCGCAGGACTATAAAGCCTGGTATAGCCGCAGCAAAGCCCTGTTGCACCTGGGAAACTTAGCGGACGCATTGCATAGTGTCAACAAAGCCCTCGACATTAAGGCCAACTGTTACTATGCCTGGACGTTTCGGGGTAGCATTCTGACGAAGCTAGGACTGTACGAGGAGGCGATCGCCAGCTTTGACCATTCCTTAGAAACAAGGCCCAATAATCCCGACGCCTGGTACAACAAAGCCCGTTGTTATGCGTTTCAAGGCAAGGTTGATCTGGCCTTGAACTATCTGCAACGCGCCCTCAAAATCAACCCCGACCTTTACCGGGTCATGGCCAAAGTGGATGCTCACTTTAGTCGGTTGCTGCCAGCAGAAAAGTTTCAGGCCCTCTTACAACGTCGTTAAGACCAGCAGGGTAGGCACAGGACAACAACCCCAAAGACCTTCTCCGTAAAAACAACGGCCTGGCCAAATATTTAACGCCAATTGTAAGCAAAATGTTCATCCTATAGCTGTCCTACTTCATCCTTTCTTCGTCTCCTTCCCTGTTCGTTCAGCACGGATCTGGGGAACGTTAACTACAACACCTACTGAGAAGCCGGAGTCTATGAGCCACGCTCAAGATATAGAAGTCACCTTTTTCTTCCAGAAAGGACTTTATCTCAACAAGCAAAAGGATTACAGCGCTGCTGTTGCCAGCTACGATCGCGCCCTACAACTACAGTCCGACTATCCTGATGCCTGGTATAACCGGGGTAACGCTCTGTATCATTTAGGTCGTTACGAAGATGCGATCGCGAGTTATAACCAGGCGTTAGAATACGAACCAGGTTTTCCTGAAGCCTGGAATAACCGGGGTAGCGCGCTAGATGATCTGCACCGTTACGAAGAAGCAGTCGCCAGCTATGACCAGGCCATCAAATATAGACCCAGCTACTACTGGGCCTGGTACAACCGGGGCATTTCCCTCCGGAACTTGGGGCAATATGAAGCGGCGGTTATCAGCTATGATCGGGCCATTGAGTTCAAACCCGACTACCATTGGGCATGGTACAATCGCGCCCTTGCACTCCGCAAACTCGATCAACTCGAAAAAGTAGTTGCCAGCTACGATAAGGCAGTCGAGTTCAATCCCTTCTTCGAGGAGGCCTGGACGAATCGGGGTAATGCACTGTATCACCTGGGGCAGCTAGAGGCAGCCATTGCCAGCTATGATAAAGCTTTGGAGCTTCGCCCCAATAACCCCAATACCCTATATAACAAGGCCTGTTGCTATGCCCTGCAAGGAAATGTCGAACAGGCATTTGAGAACCTGCAGCGTGCCGTTGAGCTGAGCCCCGACGAATACCGGGAAATTGCCAAAAGTAATTCTGACTTTGACGCACTCCGGCGGGACAAACGCTTTGCTACACTCATCCTCGGCAGTGTGGTGAAGTAGTTCGTTAGCGGTCATCTTACACCTGTTGTATTGCTGTTTATCCTGAAATCATCACTGTCACGCAAATATGTCTTATGAGCCAGAATGACGACTCAGAGATTTTCTATAGTCAAGGGCATGTCCTGCGTGAATTAGGGCATTACGAAGGCGCAGTTGCCAAGTATGACAAGGTACTGGCAGTTAAGCCAGATGATTATAAAGCCTGGAGTTGTCGGGGCTATGCGCTGGAGAGTTCGGGCCATTACGAGGAAGCAGCCAAAAGCTTCGATCGGGCAATTTCCCTACATCCCAAGTACGCTCCCGCCTGGCAAGGTAGAGGAATTGCCCTGGCAAAGCTGACCCATTATGAAGAGTCACTGGATAGTTTCAATCGCGCATTGAAGTTGCAACCGGATGATTACCGGGCGTGGCAAAATCAGGGCAAGGCACTCATCAGCCTTTGTCGCTATAAGGATGCCCTGGCCAGTTTTGACAAAGTACTGGAGCTCAAGTCTGACAGCTACAAAGCCTGGTACAACCGGGCTGTAGCGCTAACCTGCCTGCATCGGTTAAAGGATGCATTAACCAGTCTGGACAATGCCTTAATCATCAAACCCACCTGTCATTACGCCTGGAACTATCGGGGTATGGTATTGGCAAAGCTGGAACGATTTGAGGAAGCACTGGTTTGTTTTGATAAATCCCTCAAATCCAAATCAAGAAATGCCAATGCCTGGTACGGCGTTGCTTGCTGCTATGCCCTCCAGGGCGATATTGATCGGGCACTGGAAAATTTGCATCGGGCGATCGAATATAGTCCCTATCTATGCCGGGTGATGGCTAATACGGATGCTCACTTTAAGCGCATTCGGCATGACCAACGATTTCAAGATTTACTCAATGAAGCGAATTTTTAGGGAACAATCCCCTATCTGCCAGTTTAGTCCGGGCCATTTGGCCCTTGACCTCAATTAAGCGGTCAAATCCTTCTCCCAACGCAGGTGGGGCACCAACCAAACAGCGCTGCATTTTCAGCACAATGTCTATCGGCACCTGGCGATCGCGGCGGTAGTTCCGCTCCAGGCAAACCTCCAGAGGTGGATTGAGCCACAACCCTGTAAGGTGGGTAAAGCCTGCCCGTCGTGCCAGGGCAATCGCCTCTCGCCGTTGTTTGCGGACGACATTCGTGGCATCGTACACGACCCCAGCGATAGAGCCAGTCACAATTTGCGGCACCGTTCGCCAAAACTGCTGCTCCACTTCGCGCCAAACCCGCATCCAGGGCCCCTGAATCGCCGCATCACCAAATAACTGGGCCCGAATGGCATCTGTCGAAATGACATAATGGCAGGGAGAGGCGGCTAGTAACTTAGCCGCGATCGTTGATTTACCACTCCCCGGCAACCCAATTAACACAATGAGGGGCACAGCATTCGGCGAAATAGCAACAGGATGAAGGAGCAATGATAACGGCTGTATCTGCTTTTCCCCCATCCTGTTGCTTGCGGCTAACTAATCTTTAGCTCACTCAATAGCTGCGAACTGTCTACCTAAATGACTGTACCATCAGGAATGATGGCATTTTTCAGCACAACCACAATGCCACTGCGAATGTAGAAACCAAGATTTTCCCGCTCAGCCTCTTCAACGTGATCTTTATTGATGATGCGCACATTGCAACCAATGTGGGCATTTTTATCAACAATAGCCCGCCGAATAATGGTATCCTGCCCAATTCCCAGAGGGGGAATATTGCTCGCACAGTCAGTTCCACTTTGACGCTCGGCAAAGGGTTGATAGAAGTCAGAGCCCATAATCAGGCTATCTTCTACCACACTACCTGACTCAATCCGCGATCTCACCCCAAGGACAGAATGGGTCACGGAACAATTTTTCAGAATGCAGCCTTCGCTAATAATTGACTCCCGAATTTGGCAATCCAGCAGCTTACTGGGGGGCAAAAACCGGGTACGAGTATAAATCGGTGCTTTTTCGTCGTAGAAGCTAAAGGGTGGACGGGGTTGCTGGGTTAATGCCAGATTTGCCTCGTAAAAAGCCTCAATGGTTCCAATGTCTTCCCAATAGTCATTGAACAGGTACGCCTGAACATTAAATTCCTTCGCCGAGCCGGGAATAATTTCTTTACCAAAATCTGTTTGTTCAGGGGCACGCCGCAATAGCTCATTCATCACTTCTTTTTTGAAGACATAAATCCCCATTGAAGCGATGTAGGGACTCTTTTGCGCCTCTTCAGCGGATAGACCCAACACGGTGGTATCAACCTGCATGGCAGTCAACGCATCCCCTTTGGGCTTCTCACTGAACTGCACGACCCGACCAGAGGCATCAATCTTCATCAAACCGAAGTCAGATGCCCGCTTATGATCCATTGGCACCACAGAAATAGTGATATCCGCATTGGTTTCTTCGTGCCTGCGAACAAATTCACTATAGTCCATCCGATAGAGATGATCCCCTGACAGGATCAGGTACTCATCAACATCCCATTCCTGGAACAACCAGAGATACTGCCGTACAGCATCTGCCGTCCCCTGGAACCAGTTGGGGTTCTCTGGCGTTTGTTGTGCTGCCAGCACTTCCACAAACCCTTCAGAAAAGCTACTGAAGTTGTAGGCCCGCGAAAGATGCCGGTTGAGCGAGGCAGAGTTGAACTGCGTCAAAACGTAGATTTTATAGATTTCCGAGTTAATGCAATTACTAACCGGAATATCAATGAGACGGTATTTACCTGCAATTGGTACAGCAGGCTTAGCACGCAGCTTGGTCAGTGGGTAAAGCCGGGTACCCGCACCGCCGCCTAAGATAATCGCTAATACTCTTTTCACAAGAAACCCCTCATCTGCCAATCTGCGATCCCACCTATAAGTGTGTGATGGGATGGTGCAGTTGACAAGGTATTTAGATAACAAGAATCAAATATTTTTAGCGCGAGTTTATCTGCCTTCAGGCAGTTCTCAGGTGAAATTCAGCAACTGAGAGGTTAATAGAACTGAGGAAAAGCCTTCAAACTAGTGTTTCGAAGCGAACTCAGAGAAAAACTAGCCCCTCCAGGTGATTCTGTGCAAATTTCTCGCTTTATCTACCGAAAGCAAGATTAATCGCAGCAAGAATCCGATTTTCATGGGCAAACATAATCACTTGAGCGATAGTTTAAAGAAATTAACGCATGCGGCAGAGCCGGTTCAGGCGTTATTTGCGGGGCAGTAACCGCCCCTTTGATGGCCCCAGCATCATGGCCCTTACCCTCTACCCATGCCGTTTCTAATTTTCCCCTATCCTCAGCACACCCATTCCACCCATAAGCACTCATAAGGAGATGACCGAGTGATCATTGCCACTGAAAGCCCTCGTCTACGCTGGATCACATTTAATTCATCCGAAGCACTGGCAGATAACGGGCAGGATGTTGTTAATGGGCTCAAGCAGTTACCCAAAACCATTCCCTGCCGATATTTTTACGACGATTATGGTTCCCATCTGTTTGAGCAAATTACCGATTTGCCAGAGTACTACCCTACCCGTACCGAGCAGGCAATTCTGGCCAAGTGCGCTTTGGAAATCGCCCAACTGACCGGATCCTGCGAACTGGTTGAGTTAGGGAGTGGCAGTTCTCGTAAAACCCGGATCTTGCTAGAAGCCTATGGACACCTCCATACCCAGTTACAGTACTATCCGATTGATGTCAGTGCTGGCATGTTGCGGACAACGGCCCTGGAATTACTGCGTCAGTATCCCCAACTTAAACTCTGCGGTTTAGCTGGCACTTACGAACAGGCACTTGCCCAACTGCCTCCCCGCGAATTAGAAAACCGGATGCTGATCTTTTTGGGTAGTACCATTGGCAACCTGAAGGAAGCAG
>CAZGDE010000403.1:0-6786 GCA_964524315.1 uncultured bacterium | reverse complement strand
ACGTTGGGTCGCACCAATGTTGTACTGGGTAGAGTCAATGAAACTTTCCCCCCCCTGCAGGCTCGACTCCAGAGGCGCAACATCCACAGAGGGTACCGCTGGCTCAGGAATAGGTGCGGCTTCGGGTAATGGCGCACTCTCAACGACAGCAGGCTCAGCCGACACCGGGTCGATCGCTGATTCAGTTGCATCCTGTGCCCGAACAGTGGAACTGGTTAAAATTGCCAATCCGCTCAGCAGGCTAACGCCCCCTCGCAGGAGCGATCGCGACGGTAGAAATGACCGATAACTGGGCGCTATGGTGCGTGACATGATGCAGTCCTCTTAGGTGTGATGAGCCAGAAGATGGATCGTAATCCTCAAACAAATGATGACAGGATAGAGCCGTTGCCAGGTTAGGGAGTAACAACCCCGGAGCCAGTACTCGATGGAATCGTTCCGGTACCTGGTGGTACTGGCACCGGAATTGACGGCGTAGTTGCACCTGTAGGGATGGGTAGGTTAGTAACAGCCCGCTGTAATGTTGCCAGCGATCGGTTATATCCAAGGATGGCATTTACTAGGTTACCCTGTGCGTTAGTCAGATCGGTCTCAGCATTGATCACATCTGTTTGGGTACCAACACCCGCCTGAAACCGTAACCGCGCTAGCCGCAAGGCTTCTGTGGCTTGAGTCAGGGCAACCTGCGCTGTGTCAATGTTTTCCTGGTTGGCTAACAGGTTCGCATAGGCTTGCTCGACATCAAACTGAATCTGGTTACGGCTCTCGGCAAAACGAGCTTCGGCAATTTCAATATTTGCCTCCTGCTGGGCTGCACTGGCACGGGCAGCCCCCCCATCAAACAACGTCCAGCGTAAGCCCGCCTGGGCACTGTAACCACTGCCCGGACGCACTTCATCCCGGAAATTCTCCAGCAGATCATACCGTACCGACACACTCAGTGTTGGCCCCAGTGCGGCCAGTGCGGCCCGCCGTTGCTGATTGGCACCTTCACGCTGTGCCAGCAGTCCTTCTAACTCAGCCCGGTTCTTCAAGGCCAGTACAATGCTCTGTTCCAGGGGTAATGTCCAGCGTCCAGCAACCTCTACCGGGTCGGCAGCTGCCAGGTCAACCCCCGGGGGAATATTCAAGCGACGAGCCAGTTGGCGACGATTTACCTGCTGGTCACCAATCGCATTGGTTAATTGCTGTTGTGAATTGGCTAATTGCACCTGGGAACGCAACACATCGAAACGGGTACCAATCCCAGCCCGTTCTAACGCCTGGGCATCCCGTAAACTGATCTGGGCATTTCGCACGGCAGCTTGACCAATTCGCACAGACGCATCGGCCGATTGCAAATCGTAATAGGCATTCGCAATATCCAGCCGCAGTTGCTCCCGTGCTACTTCTACCTGCAATTGGTCGACCCGCAATTGTTGCTCTGCGGCTCTAATCTGAGCTGGTCGCCGCCCGGAAGTAAACACATCATAACTAAACGTCGCCGCCGCACTAAGACCACGGGATAGGGGGTCTTGGTCCTGGTTAAAAAAGGAAGAAGTACCAGATTCCGCCCTGACCCGGTTGCTTATATTGGTTGACGCTGACTCAGACCGTGTTGCCGCCGCTTGCACATCTAGCGTTGGGTAAAGAGCCGCTTGAGCTTGCCGTAATGCCGCTCGACTGCGATCGGCCTGGGATTGGGCAGCCTGGTAGGTGGGACTATTTCGTTCTGCCAACTCCAGGGCCTGCCGTAAGGTGATAGGCTGAATCCCCCGTAGTTTTACCTCATCGGGGCTGGTAGGAACCAACAAAGGGTTAGGATTCGGGTTGAGATAGGCAGGTGCAGCACCTGCTTTAGCGGGGCCAATTGGTTTACCCAGTGGTTCGATCGCCGGCTCAGAATTTAATAACAGACTGGGGGAAACACCGGCGGGTGTAACAGAAGGCGTAGGGGTAGTCGCCTGCGCCACCTCTAAACTATTTACCGAATTTGCCACCGTTTGCTTAACGTCTAGCTTCCGCAACGCTGGTTTGGGTGCCTGAGTGGGAGTCTGCTTGGTCGGGAGAGCCACCTGTGGTAGTGACACCATTCCTTGCTCCGCGCCTGCCATCGGCACTTGACGCGAAGCCTGTCTGGCTGCCAGCAATCGATCAATTGGCGAATTCTGTGATATGGATTGCCGTTTGGCAGCATCCACCGCACCCTGCTGTACCGATTGCAGCCAACGACCGGGAAGGGAGGAGGGAGCAGCAGGAGCTGAATTAGCTTTAGCCTCCTCTCTCCGCTGATTGCGATCGAGCGATGGTGACACGGGTGGCTGTTCGGTCGACACGAGACTTTCAGATTGATTGGATGCTACCGGCGCAGCGACAGCCCTTGTCAGCTCGCCAACCGCAACCAACACGCCCACACACACAAGAACCAAATGAAGAGAACGTTGCATAACCGCTTTGCTAATTTGCAGTCCAAAGAGCGAATAGAGATGAAACAGATGAAACAAATGACCTCTTGCAGAATACTGGTTTCATCCAGACTTGGCAAAAAACTTTTTATCTATAGCCACTATTTATCTATTACTACGGGTCTTAAATAAAAGCGTCCTAAGTATTCAGCACATTTATCTACGAGACATAATATTTTATGGGGGTTAGCTCGCTATGGAGCTAATCTTTATCAAGATGTTAAGTTACTACCAAGACATAAGTTATATGGTGAATGAGCCACGATGGCTCCCCCATTCGGGCTATCCAACTGGATGATTAATTATGCCTTAAGGTAGTTTATTTGCCTGCCTAGATCCATCGCTGGTGCTAAAAGCAGCCGAATGAAATACGTTACTTACATCCGTGGGGCCAGACAAAACCTTCACAAATCCCCCTCCCCTTCAAACAGAGTGGCTAAGGGTAGTGCCTGCTGACCATGAGTTTCCCTTAGATAGCGGGAAAGCACATCGGACTGTCCGTGGGTCACGTAAACAGTAGTGGCTGCGGTTGCCAGTGCCGTGCTGACCAGACTTTGCCAATCCGCATGGTCAGAAAGGACAAATCCCCGTTCGTAGCCTCGGCGGCGACGGGCACCTCGCACCGCCATCCAACCAGAAGCAAAGGCAGTTTGAGGATGGAAAAACCGTTTCATCCAACTCGAACGATGGGCTGCTGGTGGAGCCAGAATCAAATCCCCTTTAAATTTGTGCTGACGGGGTCTATCACTAACAGCCAGGGTAGGAAGCATTGGAACCCCAACCTGGCGATAGATTTCCGTTAAGCTCTCAATGGCACCATGCACATAAACAGGTTGGTCGGTGAACTGACATAGTTCACTCAAAATCCTTTGAGCCTTGCCAAAGGCATAACAGAATAACAGCGACGGTCGATCCAGGTCGCTTTGCCACCAGTCATAGATTTGGCGACAGATGGTAGCCCCTGTATCCCACTTGTAGATTGGTAAACCAAACGTGGCTTCGGTGATAAAAGTATTACAAGGTATAACTTCAAACGGTTCACAGGTCGGGTCGTAGCAGCGTTTGTAATCGCCCGAAACAACCCAGACATCATCTCCTAACTCCACCCGAATCTGGGCCGAGCCCAATACATGCCCAGCCGGGTGAAACGATACCCAGGTATCGCCCAGTTTAATTTTTTCGCCGTATTCTACCCCCTGCAGTTGCATGGCAGTTCCCAGACGTTTTTGCAAAATACCCTCTGATATGCGGGTTGCAAAGTAATGACGAGAACCCGCACGGGCATGGTCAGAATGGGCATGGGTCACTAGAGCGATATCTACCGGCTTCCAGGGGTCAATGAAAAACCCACCAGCTTCGCAGTAAAGACCTTCTGGTAGCACACGAATCAGTGACATGTATCCCACCTTCAGACATCCCAACCCCAAATTAGCCGGGCACCCCATAATGTTGCCAGAACTCCGATCGCCAGCCAATCACCCCAGCGCAAGCGCAACTGGTACCACTCCACCCGATGCTGATTCGGGCTGGTAAACCCACGCACCTTCATGGCACTGGAAATTTGCTCTGCCCGCAACAACAGGTTTTCCAGAAGCCGTTCTGCCACCATTAGCCAGACTTCGATACTATGACGCATGCCCAGCTTCCGCCAGTTGATTGCACGGGTACGCACTGAACGAACCAAATTTTGAATTTCCTCCAGCACTAGCGGAATGAACCGGAGTGACAGCGTGAGGGTGAGGGCAATTTCGGTAACGGGCACCCGGAAGCGGCGCAGGGGTTCCATCCAGTTTTCGATCGCCGTAGTAATTTCTTCGGGCGACGTAGTTAGCAGGTACAGGTTCGTACTGTAGATCAGGGTAAAGAGGAGTGTGCTAAAGCGGATCGCCAGATCGAGCGATCGCCGTGTCACCGTGATCGGCCCTTTTTGGAACAGGATGTAGCTGTAGGAAGTTGGTTGGGGATATGAACGGGTATGGGTTTCCCCTGGGAGAGGGGAAGCGGCCGGTTCAGCCAACTTGGAAAGGTCATACCAGGGTTTCGGGGGGGGAGGTGGCGGTAAGGTGGCCGGTTGTTGGGTGAATGCCAGTTCGTCAGTAGGCAAGCGAGGTTGCGATCGCGTTTTCAGGCCATCGGGCAAAATCGCTGTCAGCGCGCAGACTAATAGGCTTAATAGCAACAACCAGACCATCTGCTGCCGCCATACCCGTAAAGGAATTAGGGCCGCAAAAGTGATGGCAATCAACAGCAGGACGAGCAAAATCCGCCAGAGCGGGTTAGCCAACAGTGGTGCGGCCAGAAAGGTCATTAACCATGCCAGCTTGACGCGTGGGTCAAGCCGGTGCAACCAGGTAATTGGCTGTTCGAGGTATAACCCCAGAGGAAGAGAACGCAGTAAATCCATTACTTAGTTAAGGTCTATACTTTCGTTGCCCGGTTGGCGCTGTTGCGTTCCAGTTCACGCACTTTTTTACCTCGCCAGAACAACCGCATGGGGGTACCCGTGAAACCGAGTGACTGCCGAAACTGGCGTTCAATGTAACGACGGTAATTGTCATTAAATAGATTTGGGTCGTTAACAAAGAGAGCGACCGTGGGGGGACGAGTGCTGACCTGGGTGCCGTAGTAAATTTTGCCCTGCCGACCCTGGCGGGTCGTGGGCGGAGTGTGCCAGCGCAGCGCTTCTTCCAGCACTTCGTTGATGACGGAGGTGGAAACACGCCGCTGATGTTGTTCAGCAGCCACATTCACCAGGTCAATAATCTTTTCCACACGCTGACCGGTTTTGGCACTGATAAAGATAAATTCTGCCCAGTCGAGGAAGTTGAGGCGATCGCGGATCTGCCGCTCATACTCGTAAATTGTGTGGGAATCTTTCTCAACCGCATCCCACTTGTTGACCACCACAACGCAACCACGGCCCTCATCAGCAATCCGTCCGGCAAGTTTCTGATCCTGTTCCGTCACGCCATCCAGGGCATCAATCACTAACAACACCACATCCGCTCGGTTAATTGCTTTGAAAGCACGATTAATGCCAAAGAATTCGGGGCCGTATTCGACATTTTTTTTCTTGCGGATACCAGCCGTATCAATTAAGCGGTAGGTCATACCGTCGCGTTCCACCAGCATGTCGATCGCATCCCGTGTCGTGCCAGAAATGGGGCTGACAATCGAACGGTTCTCACCCACAAAAGCATTGAGCAGGCTGGATTTACCCACATTAGGCCGACCCGCGATCGCCACCTTGATTTCCGCGGTCGCAGTAATTTCTGAGACAGGTGGCAGATGGGTAATGAGAGCATCCAGCAAATCACCCGTACCGCTGCCGTGTATGCCCGATACAGGGTAAGGTTCACCCAGACCCAATTCCCAGAACTCAGCAGCCTGTATGACGCCCTGATCGATCGATTCACACTTGTTCACTGCCACCAGCACAGGAACCGGTTGTTGCCGTAACCAGGTCGCAATTTCGCTATCAGCGGGCATCAGCCCGGCCTGACCATCTACCACAAAAATTGCTGCACTCGACTCGGCCAGGGCAGCCATTGCCTGCTCCCGAATCAAGGGCAAAAATTCAGTATCGTCATCAAAAACCAGACCGCCCGTATCCACCACCTGAAACTCCCGATCGCCCCAGTAGGCTTGCTTGTAGGTGCGATCGCGGGTAACGCCCGGTTCATCATACACGATGGCATCCTGTACCCCTGCCAACCGATTGACAATGGTAGATTTGCCCACATTAGGGCGACCGATAATAGCGACAACGGGTAACGGCATGGGGAGAAATGGTGATGGAATACTTCAGCAAATAGGAGAAGAGAGCTAACAGGCGTTAGCCCCTATCTCGACCTTCCATTGTAGCGAACCTATTCCCGAACTACCGCACTCGCTGCCATGGAATCATCACATCCTCCGCCAGCCGCCGGGAAACTTCGTATGCCCCGTAGCGATTTAAGTGGCTGGGATCAGAGAAATAATTGGGTTGAGTCGCCATTGTGAGGCTTAGATCCCGATAGGTGAAACCCAACTGACTGGCGAGGCGTAGCATATGTTGCTGAAACTGCTCCTCGTGGCGTTTGCGAATTGGGTCGAGGTAATCGTTCGTCATCGGCAAATTCGCAAACACAAATGGCACTTTATGTTCCTGAGCAAATTGCACCAGTGCCACCAGTGCCTCCGTTTGTTCACCCTCCAGGTTGAACGAGTCATAGTCAGAATCGTAATCACCAGACACACGGGCATATTTCTGATAGTAGGTCGCCGGGTTAAACCGATTCGATAAGGGCAAGAAACCGTCCACGTCGATTGCACCTCCCTCCACTAATACGGCGGCTGGCGC
>CAZGDE010000402.1:0-6824 GCA_964524315.1 uncultured bacterium | reverse complement strand
GGTTGGATGCGCAATTCGGCGTTTGCCCCCCGCGCCGCTTGCAGAATGTCCGTCACCATGTGATCAATAGCGCGGGTTTGGGTGCGGGCGTGCTTGAGTAACTGGGCTGTCAATGCCGGGGTCAGCCGATCAGACCAGCCAGTCTCGGCATTATGTCCCATCTCCAGGGTTTCCAGGGCGATCGACGCCGCCGTGAGAGGATTGCGGAGATCGTGCGCCAGCATGGCAATTATTTGATCTTTAAACCGGAGTTGATGCTCCAACTCCTCTTTTTCTCTTTGCAGACGAAAAACCTCGTCGGCACGTTGAATTAATTCGGCTGACAGAGCAATGGAATTTTTAGCCGGGTTTGATGGGGCAATCGCGGGTGGGTTAACTGATGGGTTAACTGATGGTACCGTTGCTAATGGTTGTAACGAAGCTTCTGGTGGTGCGATCGCCGACACGGGGGCAGCGCCTGATGGAGTAGGGGTTTCATCGGCACCTGTTTTGGCGGGGGGGATGGTTGCCGAATTTTCGAGATGGTCTTCGATGGAGCGTTGCCAGTAAATCCACCAATGCTGCAGTTGCTCGATCAGATTACTACCAGCCAGCGTTTGACGGGGTTCCGGGTGAATTTTAATCAGTGTAGGGGTGGCAATCAGGCGGAAGTGTTCCGCCATGTAGGGTTGTTCACCCACATCTATAATTTGCAGCTCAAAGGGGTATTCTGCTTGCAAATTTTTTAACGTTTCACGAACCTGCCGAATTTGCTCTCTAGAGCTAGGGCGCTTGTCTACAAACAACAAAAGCTGTAGAGGCATTTCAACATCAGCGGACTTTTCAGGAAATGCCTGCATGCTGTACTTTCCAAACTCAAGACAAATCAGGTGTGTCTCCCCCTTTTATAGACTACTCTTTTGGCCTGTCTCCTGTCAGGTGACGGCGCAAAAAGACGGTAGGGGAAATTTTTACGTAGAAGTGACAAGTGGATGATCTCAAACGCTTAATTTTTCCTGATCTTTTTTCCTAACCTTTTTTACTTTATTTAATTTAGGACCCTTAAGAATTATTAGTTTCAAAATTATAATGCCTTCCGACGCCAGTTTTCTGCCGGAGAGGGAGTCGGTATGAGGTTCCAGGACTTTAGCAGCAGTTAGGGGTATTCCAGTCTCAGCAGGGCATTCATTGAACCAACCCTACTGACCCAGTGGTGAACGACACAGTAAAACTGGGCAGGGTGCATGATGGATGGTGTAATCTTCTGTGGTACTCAAACGGGCGTTTCGCACCGTTGGGTACGGTTGTAACGAGTCAGACTCAATCGGCTTATGCTTACGGAATGTGGGTAGGGGCGATCGCTGCGCCAGATTCCGCCCTCCGGGTGCGACCCCAAAGAGTTGCCGCCGCATGGCATTGGTACCCAAGATAATGAGATTAACCTGCTGTTGCTGGGCAACCTGACAGATGAGTGGACCGGGTTCGCCTGTTTGCCGCAGAGTCTGAATTTCGAGATCAGTTAAATTGAGAGCAGTCCGGGCTTGCTGCAAAATGTGTTCACTGCGTTCGTTCTGGGCAGCCTGAAGCGATTGGTTAAGCTGCCAACTGGGATTAGGGGCAACGAACGGGCCAAACAGGTAATCCGCATTGAGCGGCGGTTGGGCACAGAGAATAGTGACGCGCTGCACGCCTGCGGGAATGAGTTGGCGGGTCGCCGCGATCGCTCCCTGAATGGGTTGCGAGTCTTGCACGACCAATAACACGTGGTTTAACGTTGGCTCTGCTTCGCTGTCTGCGGTGGTTCCCCTGGCAACCAAAACGCTACAGGGAGAATAACGGGCCACTACCGACGAAACACTACCCAGCAAAAGTTCGCGGACGCCGCCGGTACCTCTGGAACCAACGGCAATCAACCCGGCCTGGATGGTGCGGGCATAGTTCAAAATTTCGGTTGCCGGACGACCCTGCTTGACTTGCACCGTCACGGATAGATCAGGCGGAAAGCCCGTCAGGAAGGTTTCCGTCAGTGCCGTGGATGAATCTACCAGGGCTGGCGGGATAACAGGGTCAACAGCAACGGTTGAAAGGGGTGGAGGGGCAGGTTGGGTAACGTCAGCAGCACCTGGCCGAATCCGTTTCAGTAAGCGATTGGAGCGGCTGGATTGCCGGGGTTTGACGGTCAGCACTGTCACCTGTGATCCCCCACTGCCGTTCTTCCCAGTAGCTAATGAGCGACTCATGGTAGCCAGCAACTTTTGGGCAAAATAGGCATTCGGTGAGCCATCAGTTGCCAACAAGAAAGGCGGGAAGAGAACCGGAGAAGTTGCCTGCGTCATTGTTTTAGTCTCTAACCCCAACCATGTACCGCTAATAACCTCACTGTTACTGTTAATGACTGTTAATGACTAGCTGTTAATGACTCAAGGTAACGAAATAAACGCCAAGATTTGGTGACTTGACAAAATTACCTCATAATCACAGGCTAACCTTTTGAAGAGGCGATGTGTTTCAACTTTTGTTTCTAGCCGCATCCGTCTGGCTAAAGACCAAAGGAACTATACCATTACCGACTGTATAGAGTAAAAGATAGGTTAAGTGTCGATACAAACACCCATGAAGATTCTGGTTCTGACTTGGGAGTTCCCTCCCCGCATTGTGGGGGGGATCGCTCGGCATGTGGCAGAACTGTACCCCGAAATTGTGCAACTGGGGCATGAAATTCATTTGATTACCGTAGAGTTTGGCCATGCTCCAGCTTATGAGATCGTTGATGGTGTCCATGTCCACCGGGTAGGGGTGGCCCATAGCCACGACTTCTTTCATTGGATTGCCAACATGAATGAAAGCATGGGGCAGCATGGCGGTAAATTACTGCTAGAGGAAGGGCCGTTTGATATCATCCATGCCCATGACTGGTTAGTGGGAGATGCGGCGATCGCGCTCAAACACACGTTTAAAATTCCTCTGGTGGTAACGATCCACGCAACTGAGCATGGGCGTTATAACGGCATTCACAACGACCACCACCGTTACATTCATGGCAAAGAATGTTTGCTGGTGTACAACGCCTGGCGTGTCATTGTCTGCACCAATTACATGCGATTGGAAGTAGAACGAGCCTTCCACGCTCCCTGGGACAAAATTGACGTGGTCTATAACGGCATCCGGGCCGAAAAGAAACATCGGGATCCCAATTTTGATTACTGGGCCTTCCGCCGCCGCTTTGCCCAAGATGACGAAAAAATTGTTTACTACGTTGGTCGCATGGCCCACGAAAAAGGGGTAAATGTGCTCCTAAGCGCCGCTCCTAAAGTGATCTGGCAGATGGGTGATCACGTCAAATTTGTTTTCATTGGTGGTGGTAATGCCAGTCACCTGAAACGGCAAGCCTGGGACAGTGGCATCTGGCACAAATGCTATTTCACTGGCTTTATGTCCGACAAAGATCTGGATCGATTTCAAACGGTTGCCGATTGTGCGGTCTTCCCCAGTTTGTACGAGCCATTTGGGATTGTTGCTCTGGAAAGTTTTGCTGCCCGTGTACCAGTGGTCGTGTCGGATACGGGCGGTTTCCCAGAGGTGGTGCGGCATAGTAAAACAGGCATTGTCACCTGGACAAATGACCCCGATTCCCTGGCCTGGGGTATTCTGGATGTTTTGCGGAACCCCCACTATGCCCAATTGTTAGTGGATAATGCCTACGAGGATCTGGAGCGGCGATTTCGTTGGGATAAGCTGGCGCAGCAGACCGAAGCAGTTTACGGGAGAGTTTTGCATGAGCGATCGCAGGTCGTCTGGACTTAACCAGACCAGGATTGACCTGCCAGAAAAATTTACTTGCGGAAAAACTTGCAAAAATTTACTTGCCAGTAACAGCGATTTCGCCAACGACTTGTAATGCCCCGTTGGTTTCCACCCGCCAAACGTCATAGCTGCCTGTAACATCGCCCAGGTCGTTGAAATCCACCCTGCCACTTGCACCCTGGTAATTGATCGGTTTGCCTGCCCGAATTAGGGACAACCCCTGACAAACATCGGTCACCGTTTCACCGGGAGCATTAGCCACATCCCGCATTGCATCCTTAATCGCAGCTCCCGTGGTTGATTTCGCCGCCTCGGCTGCCAGAACTAGCAGTGCAGCGGCATCCCAGGTGTTTGGATCGTACACAGCGGGTTGACGTTGGTGTTTAGCCGTAAATAGGGACTGGAAATTCTTCAGCGCTGGCCCGCCAGCACTGGGGGCAGTACCAATGATCCCAGCGGCAATATAGTTGCCCTGCGATGTTTTACCGACCGTATCGGCAATTTTGTTGTCTTTAAGGCCATCCGTCACCAACAGTTTTGTGGCCTTGCCCAATAACCCCTGCTGGTAAGCCGTTTTCAGGATCAGACTGCCAGTGTCGGGATAGGCAATCACTAAAACGGCATCGGGATTGGCCTGAAAGGCACTGCCCACAACCGAGTCAAATGTGGCACTGTCGGGTGGGTAACGGGTGGGGTTCGCTTTATTGACGACCTGACCACCCAATGCCTCGAACGCCGGGATAAAAGCATTCGTTAAACCGTTGCCATAGTCATTGTTGACGGCCAGAATTGCCACGGACTGATAGCCCCGGGTTTTGGCCAGTCTTGCTAATGCTTCTCCCTGGTAAGTATCAGGTGGTGCGGTACGGAACCAGAATCCCTGAAAATCGCCACGACGAGCGCGATCGCTAAACACCGGACTGGTACTGGCAGGAGAAATCATCACGACTTGGCTCCGTACCGCAATTTCCACTGCTGCACTCGATACCGCGCTGGATGCGGCCCCAATCACACCAGCGACCTGATCCACCTCGGCAAGTTTGGTCATTGCCGCCGCCCCCGCTGCCGGTTCTGTCTGGTCATCGGCGGCAACTAATTCTACGGGTTGACCAAGAACGCCGCCACAGGCATTGACCGTATCAACCAGAAGCCGGGCACTGTCTTGCATGGAGGTACCATAGGCGGACAGGTCGCCGGTAATGGGGAGCAGGGTGCCAAGCTTGAGTCTGGCCGGCGGTACTTCCCTCTGGCAGGCAACTAGCAGTCCTCCGGTCAGGCAGAGGGTAAACAGAAGGAGCCTCTGGCGCAGGTCGATTCGCTGCTGGTTTGGTGCCGCCATAACCGGGTTATTGTGAGTGTTGCGGAACTATTCTAATTTGGCAATCGTCAAACCCTCAAAATAAACATACGAATCGCGCTGGGGAGAAGCAGATTGGGAAAAAGTAAAAATTGTTGAGCCAAAATTTGACTTTTGCGCTAGAACATTAAGTCATCTGAGACTACTCTCCCACCAGGAGCATCGATCATGCAGATGTTGCTACCGTTCACAAATAAACCGTCATTTATTACAGTGATTTTACAAATGGGTAGGAATGCCTCAGAATGGATAAGCACATATACGCAGTCGAGTTAGACTACCAGCACTAGCTGGTATTGCTGTGGTTCTTGCAAGCTATCTTTAACGGAATCTGGCACCAATGTGTGTGGAGGAGTCACTGAGTTCAGTTATTTGCCAGGTTTTTAGCTGAGTGTTTAGTGTATTGAGTGGAAGTCCGTTTCCCTGTTTAACCCTTTAAATTTTCAATGCCAGGAGCAGTCATGAAATCATTGGTTCGCTGGAGTGCAACTGTCGGACTGGTTGGCAGTGCGTTGATCGGTTCAGTTCTGGCAGGTGCAATGCAGGTTCTTGCGTTACCTCAAGAGCAAATCCTCCAGAAATTACGCAGCGTTCCCGTCTTTACCATTGCAAACAATCAGGGCGCACCGCTCGTCGCTTCTCCACCACAGGGGCAAAAGGGGCAACCCGTTGCCGGTGTATTCATTAATCAGAAAGACGCACAGGCGTTTCTGGATGGTCTTAAAACTAAGAATCCAGAACTGGCCAAGGGTGTCAGCGTCGTGCCCGTCTCGCTGGCTGAAGTTTACCAGTTAGAAATCTCCAACAAGGGCAAACCAGATGGTTTAGGTTTTGCCTTCGTTCCCTCCCGCCAGCAGGTCGATGTTGCGATGTCCCTGCTGAAGCAGAGTGGACAGCAGGTTCAGCAGTTCAACGGCACCCCTTTGTTTGTGGCACGGGGTGGTAAGGAAAAAGGCTACTTGACCATTCAGCAGGGTAATCAAACGGTTATCCCCATGTTCTTTAAGAAGGAAGAGCTACAAGCATTGCTGGATCGGTTCAAGCAGCAACAACCCAATCTTGCTGCCAACGTTGAAATTCAGGTGATTAACCTGGAAGGTCTGATTGAGGTGCTGCGAACCAAAGATGACCCCCAACTGAACCAGATTGTGCTGGTACCCTCCCAGGAGTCCATTGAGTACGTTCGGGCATTAAGCTCGAAGCAACCAGCGCAGAACAAACCGGTAACACCACCGAAGAAATAATCCAGTTTGGGTAGGGGTGGGTGTTGTCCCGGTATCAATTAGTTTTAAAATGCCTGGCTAATCCTGCCTTTACCAGCACAACGGTGTCCGCTTGTTAGATCTGATGCACGATTCCAATGTCTCCGCTGATCAACTCTCGTCTCCGCTTCGGGGGCGAGAGTTTGTCGTTTCTGGACAAGAACTCTGGCAGTGGTGGACAACGGCACGCCAGCAAGCGATCGCCATTGCCATTCCCCCAGCCGAACTTGACTGGTTTTTGCAAGCATTGACGGATGTCGATCGCCTGGCTCTGCGGTTGCAATCATTTAAAGAACGGGAAACTGTAACACTTCAGATACCATTCACTAAGTTACGGTCACGCTGGCAACAGCGGCTCCAGGAACGGGTACCCGTTCAGTACTTGACCGGGGTTGCTCCCTGGCGGCAGTTTGTCCTGAAGG
>CAZGDE010000401.1:0-6827 GCA_964524315.1 uncultured bacterium | reverse complement strand
CGCGATCGCTCAAGCTCCAGACGCAAAACAGAGCCAAATTAAATTTGAGCCTCGCCTCAACAAAGAGCAACTTTGACGCTATTAGGCCAAGTTTGGCGCTATTAGCTCACTCAACCCTATGCGTTTCATACCAGCCTTCCAGAATTTGTCTTTGTATGGAGTTGAATGTTCTATCCTCAAAGGTATCGGAACTTTCTTCTTGTTACTACGGCTTACATAGATTCTAACCAGGTAGGTCGCCCCACCGGCTTGGGCTAACCAGTCCTAAACAACATTCTTTCAAGGAGTCTTCGATGCCCCACCGGTCGAGACAACGCCACATAGCTTTGCAATGGTTGCTGGCGATATCTTCTTTTGTCCTGCCTGTTGTTTCTCTGGCTCCTGTTTTACCACTACCTGCTCTGTCCGAGACAAATCCTGCAAGTACGCGTCAGGCGGAGGTAGAACGGTTGCTGATTGAGGCCAAGCAGCAATTGGAGCAGTATCAACCGGAGGCGGCTTTGCCACTGGTGCAGAAAGCTTCAGGGATTGCCCGTGATCTGGGCGATCGCTCTTTGCAAATGAAGGCCCTGCGACAGTTGGGCAATGTCTACCTGAACTTGAATCAGGCAGAGCAGGCTACTGCTCCCCGGCAACAGGCACTGACCCTGGCACGGGAACTGCAGGATCAAACCCTGGAAAGCCAGGTGCTCAACAGTCTGGGGCGGCTATCTTCCCACTTTAAGGAAGATACCAAAGCCCTCAACTACCAGCAACAGGCGGTTTCCCTGGCGCAGAAGCTAGGGAATCAGAAACTGGAAGCCGATATCTTGAGGAATTTAGGCGGCGTGTACGAAAGTCTGGAGGATTATCCGGCAGCGATCGCGGCCTATCAGCAATGCCTCGCCATTGCCAGAGAACGCAGAGATCGTCTCACCGAGGGGAAAGCCCTGTATCAGTTGGGATCGGTATATCACGACCTGGGTAATTATCCAAAGGCGCTGGATGATAGCCAGCAGGCAGTTAAGATCGCAACGGAGGTGCAGAACTCGTTCCTTGCGGCTGATGCTCTCACCACGATCGGGAATGTTTTTTATGCACAGAAGAACCCTGAAGCCGCGATCGCAGCCTATCAGCAAGTTCTGACCCTTTCCCGCACAGCTCATTACCGGATTGGCGAGTCTTCTAGTTTGGCCAATCTGGGGCTCATCCAGCATTACCTGCTCCAGGATCGGACAAAGGCGATGGAGTTTTATCAGCAAGCCCTGGCGATCACCGGGGTTCTGAACGACCAGGGCAAACGGTCTAGATTGCTCTTCGAGCTGAGTGACCTGTACAGGGTGCTGGATGATAAACCACGGGCACAAGACGCTTACCAGCAGGGCATTAAAGCCGATTTAGCCGATCGCCACCTCGTCTGTGCCAGTCAGGATGCCTATGCCCTCGCTCAGGTCTATGCCTGGCTGGATGAATCACCCAAGGCATTGGCGGCTTATCAGCGGGCATTGGCGATCGAGCACCCCAATCCGCAACCCCGCTGCCAATTAGAAATCCTGCTGTCCCTGGGTGACACCTACAATGCGCTGAAGGACCATGCCAGGGTGCTGGATACCTTTCAAAAAGCTTTAGAACTGGCGCGGCGCTTGCAGGATCAGAAGCAGGAACGCAACATTCTTGCCAATGGGTTTGGGCGGACGTTCTCGAACCAGGGGGATTATCCCAAAGAGATCGCCTACTACCAGAGGGCTTTGGCAGTGGCACAGCAGATGGGCAACCGTAAACAGCAATCTATTCTGCTGAGTACCATTGCTGATGTGTATGCCAATTCCCTAAAGGATTACGCCAAAGCGGTGGAGCCTTACCAGCAAGCCATCGTTTTAGATCAGGTACTCCAGCATCGCAGCTTTGAGATTTCCGATCGCACCAGTCTGGGTAATACCTACACCTTACTGAACAACCCTACCGCTGCCCTGGAGCAGTACCAGCAAGCCTTGGCGATCGCCCGTGAGACAGAGAATCGGGGCAAGGAACTGAACACACTCAACCGGATTGGCAATTCTTACCAGGCGAATAAGAATTACCCCCAGGCAATTGCCTACTACCAGCAGGCCCTGGCGATCGCTCGCCAGATTAACAATCTCTACGACCAGGCAATTATCCTGGAGAATATTGGGGATACCTACGCTCTGGCGCAGAACGAAACCCAGGCAGCGGCGGCCTACGACCAGGAACTGGCGATCGCCCATGCGACCAAAGACCGCAGGTTTGAGTTTAATAAGCTAAAAGTGATCAGTACCAGCTACGGACTCAAACTGGGCAACTGGCAGCAAGCCATCGCCCTTGCCCAGCAAGCTCTGACTCTGGCACGGGAATTGCAAGATCGCCCGGGCGAAGGATGGGCGTTGGGATGGATGGGCGTGTCCTATAACTACATAGGCAATTTGCCCAAAGGGGTAGAATTTTTGCGGCAGGCGCTGGCAATTGCCCGTGAAACCCAGGATCTGGGTTGGGAAGGGCTGTGGTTGGCGAATCTTGCTGCCTACTACCTGCAAGGGAGATACGCAGAATGCGATTACAACTGGGCAGCAAGCCCTGGAAATTGCCAGCGGCAAGGTTTCCCGCAATGGCATTGCGATTCAAGACCCCAGCACCGCAGGGTTGGCTCTGGTAGTGGTGGGCGGGGCTTATTTTGTTGGGGATAATTATCAAACCGCCCGTCCCTTGTTAGAGCAGGGGCTAGCCACGGCCCAATCCACCCACAACCAGTTCCTGGAGACCATCGCCCTGTCCTCTCTGGCGCTGCTGCACAACCATGTCAGGGAGTACCCCAGGCAATTCAATCCGGCAATCAGGCTTTGACCATTGCCAGGGCGATCAAACATCCTCAGGCGGAATTACAGGCTTTGCTGGGTCTGGCAGTGGTCTACCAGGGCTTGGGCGATGAGGTCCAGGCAACCACCTACTATCAGCAGGCGCGGGAAATCGCCCACAAATTCCAGGTTCAAGCCATGGAAGGACTGATTCTGCTAACGCTGGGGGATATTGCCTACAACCAGGGCAAGGCAGACAAAACCATTGAACTGGCGCAGCAGGCAATTGGCTTGTTTGAACAGAGCAAAAGCCCCGCCCTCCAAGAGTTTGCCCTCCAGGGTCTGGCTACGGGCTATGGCGGGAAACAGAACTACCCTGCGGCCATTACTGCGGCTCAGGCCGCCCTGGGCATTGCCAAAACATTGGGCGATCGCAGTTCCGAATCGGGAATCTTGAGTCAATTAGGCTACCTGCACCGCAAGGCAGGGCAGACAGCACAGGCGATGCAGTTTTACCAGGCCTCCATCGCTGCTGACCCCACCCCCGAACTCCCTGGTAGTAGCTCCGGGAATTACCTCGGATTAGCTCGCATCTATCGCAGGCTCAACCATCCGGTGACCGCGATCGCCTACTACAAAAAAGCAGTCAGTGGTGTAGAACAGGTGCGGCGCAAAATTGCCGGTCTGCCCCCCCAGCTCCAGCAGGCTTTTCTCCACAGCGGCCGGGAGGGCAATCGCACCGCAGATACCTACCGCGAACTGGCGGATTTGCTGCTGGAACAGGGACGGGTGCCCGAGGCACAAGCAGTGCTGGACTTGCTAAAGGTGCAGGAATTAAAGGACTTCCGCCAGGAACGGGGCAGCGGTAAAACGCCTGAACTGGCATGCAGCCAAACCGAAGCAAAAATTCTCCAAGACCAGGGCAGTTTGATTGCCTTTGGGCAAAAGCTGCGGGAGTGCGAAAAAGCCAATTGTCCCCAGTTAAATCAGCTTTATGACCAGCGCAAGGATCTAACCCGGCAGTACAATCGGACGATCACCAGCCTGGAACAAGCTCTGCGCGATCGCCGCCGCGTCGACCCCAATGCCTTTGACCCCAATAAGCTGGGCAAAATCAACGCGATCGTCAATGCCCAACCCCATACGGTGTTGATTTCTCCCCTGGTGCTGGAGAACAAGATCTGGCTGGTGTGGGCATCCGCGGGAGGAGTGGTCAAAAGTGTGGAAGTACCTGTCCAACAGAAAGATTTGGCGTTGGCAGTCAAGCAATTTCGGGATGCGATGCGGCCTGGTGCCAGTTCGAAGGAAGCCCAGATTGCCGGGAAACAACTCTATGACTGGTTGATCAAACCGCTGGAACCGGAATTGCAGGCCAATCAGGTGGAAAATTTGGTGTTTGCCCTGGATCGGGTCATGCGCTACGTCCCGATGGCGGCCCTGTTCGATGGCAAGCAGCTTTTAATTGAGCGGTACACCATTTCGGCCATCCTCGCCGCTGATCTGACCGATACCCGCGATCGGCTATCGGCTCAGAATTCCTCCATCCTGGCTCTGGGTGCCTCCCTTTTCGTGGGGTTTAACGATCTGCCCAACGTCCCCAAGGAGATTAATGCGATCGTCCGGAGCCAACCCCAGGATACTCATGGGGTGTATCCTGGGCAGAAATACCTTAACCGCGAATTTGACGAATACGCGCTCCAACGGATAGCAGGACACAACATCCTGCACATTGCCAGCCATGCTGAATTTGTCCGCGGACGACCCGAAAACTCCTACCTGGTGCTGGGCAATAGCAAAAAACTGACCATCCCAGAAATCAAGGATTTGCTGAGTGATCTGAACCATCTGCAACTGGTCGTCCTCTCTGCCTGCAATACAGCTCTGGGAGGGGAAAGCGATGGCGTGGAAATTTCCGGCATCAGTTCTTACTTTCTCAATGCGGGCGCTAAAACGGTGCTGGCATCGCTCTGGTCGGTCAACGATGCCAGTACCAGCTTGCTCATGCAACGGTTTTACCGCGCCCTGGCGCAGTCGTCGCCTGCTCATCCCATCACCAGAGCGCAAGCACTGCGGTTAGCCCAGTTGAGTCTCCTCTATGGCCAGGAAGTCACATTCCCACCTCAGCGAGGCATGACTGTCGTCGCTCCACCAGTCACACAATCAAAACATGAGGGTGATCGCCCAACCTTTGCCAACCCCTTCTACTGGGCACCGTTTATCCTCATTGGCAATGCCTTGTAAGCTAACATAACCAACACAACCAACACAACCAACACAACCGCATGCAGAAGCAACAGAAACTCCTGCGGTTGATATATGTACGCAAACAACAATAAATTGCATGAATAAATTGGATAAGGTAGATCAAATGGATAAAGTTATGAGTTGGATGGATGGCTCAACCGCCTCACAAAGTTGCTGCGCTGTCTGCCGCGATCACTCAAGCGCCCCAAACCAAACTGAACCAAATTAAATTCGAGGTAGTGCCCTTACTTAAAGGACAGAGAAAATTGGAGACAGTTACCATAGTCTATCGTGCGTTCTGTCCTCCATCATGAAACCTTATCTCCTCTGCCCTAACTGTGGTTCGGATGACATCATGAAAAACGGCACGACACGGCGGGGCAAACAAAACTACAAGTGCCGGGATTGTGGTCGTCAGTTTGTTGAAAATCCGCAGTGGAAACCGAAGGAGCCGGACACGTACGCTTTGATTGATCGAATGTTGCTCGAACGCATTTCCCTGGCAGGGATTGCTCGCGTGCTCCAATTGTCCGAGAGCTGGTTGCAACAGTATGTGAACGCTTGCTATGCCGAAGTGCCCCAGCAAGCAGGGGTTGTGGCCAAAACCACGTCCCGCCTGGTGGTACAGATGGATGAGTTGGGGGCATTTGTCGATGATAAGGGCAATAAACAGTGGGTTTGGCTCGCGATGGATGGAGCCACGCGGGAAATTATCGGATGTCATATCGGTGATCGTTCGATCCAATCGGCTCAAGCGTTATGGCAGTCGCTCCCACGTCTTTACCGTCAATATGCCCGCATTTACACCGACCATTGGGAAGCTGATGCCAGCGTATTACCTAGCCAGCGACATTTTGCGGTTGATCAAGATTCTGGTTTAACTAGCCAGATTGAGCGATTGAACAACACGTTACGTCAACGCATCTCACAATTAGTTCGACTGAGTTTGTGATTTTCGAAGAAACTCGAAAATCACATTGGGGCAATTTGGAACTTCATCCATCACTACAATCAAAAAATTCGCGAGAACCTTCAGCGAGAGCAGATGACTTCTTTTTCTTCATCCTTTACATAATGGCACTACCCAATCCCTCATATTTCAATGTGTATCCTCTGGGTTAAATGACACATGGATACAGGAAAACCTATTTTGTCGATAAATAACCTTCGCAGAGAAAAAACTTTTCGGGATGGGTAATTAAATACTCCCTGATCCAATCACATCCTTGTGTCATAAGAAGATCAAAGTTCCAGGCCCAAAGTCTGATTGTGCCATCCTGGCTACCCGAGGCGATCGTCTTGCCATCGGGGCTGTAACTAATGCTATAAACAATATCTTGATGTCCTTGCAGGGAATTTAGCAGGTTCCCTGTAGACACATCCCACAGCTTGATGGTCTTGTCCCAACTACCCGCAGCGATCGTCTTGCCATCGGGGCTGAAGCTAATGCTGGAAGTCGCATCTTGCAAGCCTTCTAATGTGCGTAAGAGCTTGCCTGTTGACCCATCCCACAGCTTAATCGTCTTGTCAAAACTCCCCGAGGCGATTGTCCTGCCATCGGGACTATAACTGAGACTAGAAACCCCTTCTTGATGGCCTGCCAGAGTCCGGAGAAGTTTGCCTGTTGACCCATCCCACAATTTAATCGTCTTATCGTTACTACCGGAGGCGATCGTCTTACCATCGGGACTATAACTGACGCTCCAAACCTCTTCTTGATGGCCTGCCAGAGTCCGGAGGAGTTTGCCTGTTGACCCATCCCACAGCTTAATCGTCTTGTCCCAACTACCGGAA
>CAZGDE010000400.1:0-6874 GCA_964524315.1 uncultured bacterium | reverse complement strand
CATTTAAGCAATACGCTACCTGTAGGAGGGATGAATAGTCATTCACCCTTACATATAGTAGAAAACTGCGTTTAGTCAAAACTCCAATTTTTCCATCGCTACTGTAATTTCACATGTCCAAGAAAAAGGGCACTGGTCATTTGGCGACAAATCACCAATGCCCAATGCCCCTTCAACAAATTTTCACTATTTAATTTAATTTTCCACTTATTTTAGTTTTCCCCTATTGATTCAAGGCTGAAGTCGGACGCAAGGATTCAGTCCATCACGTAGGAGTAAGGGCTGCTTTCAAGGTTTGGCAGAATTCTCCGATCGCCCGCAATCCCTGATCTGGGGTACCTTCCGCTAAGCGCTTAACAAACGCACTACCAACGATTGCCGCCGCCGCACCCCATTCCATCACCTGACGGGCATGTTCCGGTTGGGAAATGCCAAACCCGACGCCAATCGGCTTATCTGTAACAGTTTGTAACTCAACCAGCAAATCCTTCACCCGCGACTGAAGCTGAGTTCTCATCCCGGTTACACCCGTCGTACTCACCAGGTAAATAAACCCCTGCGACTGTTGGGCAATCGCCTCAATCCGCTCTTTGGGGCTGGTGGGGGCAACCAGCAACGTCACCTCGATACCATGAGTTACCGCCGGACGGATTAACCCTTCGGCCTCCTCTAAGGGCAGGTCGGGTACGACTAAACCCTTCACCCCCGCTGCGGCTATTTGCTGCAAAAACTGGTCAATGCCCCGATTCAGGATGGGATTGTAATAAGTAAAGAGAATAATGGGCGATCGCAACTCAGGGCTAACTTCTCGGACAACGTCCAGCACCTGATCTAACCGAATTCCTTGCTGCAACGCCCGTGTCGCAGCTGCCTGAATGACGGGCCCATCGGCCAATGGATCGGAATAGGGCACCCCTAGCTCAATTAAATCTGCACCACTGCGATCCAGCACCCGCAATGCTGCTGCCGTTGTTTCCAGATCTGGATCGCCCGCTGTAATGAAGGGTATCAGGGCACATTGGGCGCGATCGCGCAACGACTCAAGGCATTGGGAAACGGAAGTCATAGCAAAGCGAGATAAATAGCCAAACTTAAATTTTAGATGGAAAGAGCAGCCCGGGATAGGGGGCAACGTGGATCAAATGGCAATCTAGTAATTAATGATGTTAGCCACTGCACACACGATCGCTTGCACGCGCGATCGCTTGCACCCATGATCTTTCAGCCTTCTTCCTCAACTTCTGCCTGCAATTTCGCTAACTCTTCAGGTGATAACTCCTCCAATCGCTTTTGCAATACCGCATCTTCATAATCTTTCAGTTGTTGGTTGTAGGTCATGGTTTGGGTAACCGCCCGGTAAGCATAGGTCACCAACCACCCCAGCAACCCCCCAACCAATAAAGCCTGTGTCCAGATACCAGCAGCAATGTTGTCAAACCCGGCAAACTGAAACACCAGGTACAGCACCCCACCTGCGGTAAAGAGCCCTAAGCCAATTCCAATCGCATCAATTCGGCGCATACTAATCGTTCATCAAGCCGCTAACAGAAATATGGAGATACTCGCTGGGAGCATCTCCGACAAAACTATTGCTATTCGAACTATCCCTCTATCTGCCGACGCTTGGGGCGAAAGTTAAGAAACGGGGAGAGCAGCAACAATCCTGGAAAAAACAAAAACACCAGGAAATACATAAAGCCACGTTCAAACGAACTGGCAACATACCAGCGTGCCTGCAGGTAGAAATACAAAACCGCTGGAATGACGACCAGAAATGCGCCAGCCAGAGTCAGATACAGAAAAGCAACAGTGATATCCATGTAGCGATATCCGTAAGGTTTAACAGGACAAACTTGTAGTTATTCTATCGCCTGTCCTGACGTAGTCATGTAAACAAGCTATTGAAAGTTTTGCTTGCATGCTATTGATGGTCGCCTGATCACCAGTCCCGCCTGACCAAAGTTATAGCGATGAAAAATATATAAGATGCTTAATAAAGAAGATTTTAGATATAAATTGTCAGCGAATAGTTGCACGGGTGGGACGGATTGTTCTACACTTAATCCCTGGATACGTGGGGGCATGGCGGAATGGCAGACGCTACGGACTTAAAATCCGTTGACCGCAAGGTCGTGAGGGTTCAAGTCCCTCTGCCCCCATCCCGGTAACCGACCGGATAAGTTTCAGCAGATGCCACTGGCTTGATTGATTTCCCTACACATCATTCGATCAGTCGTTGGTTTATATAGTGTCCACGTGCTTTGCGCGATCGCTGTTCTATAGAGATCGCATGAAGCAAGACTTCTGTGCCCCTCAGTGCGATCATTCCTGTATCAACGCCGGTGCGTAGAGGCCAATTAGTAGAATGCGCTACAGTTGCGTGAAATCACTTACTCAAATCTTTAAACTTGCCGGGCTAACTGATAAAGATTCCGCAAAACCCATCTCTTAGGGTAGGCACCACCGAGAAACTACGGTTATGGTTGAGTGCATTGAGATGAAGCTTTCCAGTTAGTCCAGTTAGTAGAGTCGAGTTTAGCTATGCAAAACGTACTCGTCCGGCCTCAAACTACCGTTGCGCAGCCTCTTGGTTCTCTCAACGCCAGTCATGTGGTTCGGTTTCAAGATCAATTACACGAGGTAGTTGTAGCTACGAATCACGCTAGATTGTTAGTGGATATGGGACAAGTCGAGGCAATTGATAGCGCCGGTTTAATGGCGTTGGTCCATGCTCTTCACACTGCCCAGCGCCTCAATAAGCGCCTGACTCTGTGTTCTGTATCACGCTCTGTGCGCATGATTTTTGAACTGACCCAGCTTGACCGGGTATTCGAGATTTTTGAAGAGCCAGCGACTCTCCAAGAACTGGCTGCATAGGCAGTTAGCCTTTAATGTATTTGCTCCTTATAGTTGCTTCATAGTTACTTCTTCGGTTCTTCCTCCTTAATAAAGACGCAGGGCATCCCCCTGAACACCTTCTAAATTCCACCGTGGGTTTAGAAGGTTTTTGTAGTTGAGTACTCTCTCAATCAGTATGAAATTTAGCGATTAGCCCCGAAACCAATCAACCGCTTGCCTTGGTACACATTCGCTATACTGAGCAAGGCATGATGGTTCAACACAGGGGAGGCTTTGCGTGTGGCAGTTGCGGTTGATGGGTTAATCACTCCTGATATCCTTAAACCTGCCCGCTATCTGGGGAATGAGTTGGGAGCAATTCATAAACCCTGGGATAGTGCCAGTGTGCGTTGGGTACTCACCTATCCTGAAATTTATGAAGTCGGTGCTTCCAATTTAGGGCACATCATTCTCTACAACATTTTGAATGTGCAACCCCGCCAGTTGTGCGATCGCGCCTATCTACCCGCAACTGACCTGGCAACCAAACTGCGGGCAACCCAAACACCCCTCTTTGCGGTCGAATCGCGCCGTCCCCTGACGGATTTTGATATCCTTGGCTTTAGCCTCAGCTACGAACTGGGAGCCACTAACATTTTGGAAATGTTAGACCTAGCAGGTATTCCACTAACCTGGCAGGAACGCGCTCAGTCCACATCCGCATCTCCTTATCCCCTCATCTTTGCCGGTGGGCAGACGGCTACTTCTAACCCCGAACCCTACGCCGACTTTTTTGACTTCATCGCCCTGGGTGATGGGGAAGAACTACTACCCGAAATTGGTCTGGTGTTGGAGGAAGGTAAACGGTCAGGGCTCAGTCGGGAAGCATTACTGTTAGATCTGGCACAGGTACCCGGTGTCTATGTGCCCCAGTTTTATGACATGGCGGCAGATGGCTCGGTACATCCCAACCGTCCCCATGTCCCAGCACGGATCGTGCGGCGGGTGGCCACGCCTCTCCCGGCCTACGCGATCGGGCTGGTGCCTTACGTGCAAACGGTTCACGATCGCCTGACAGTAGAAATTCGGCGCGGTTGCACGCGGGGTTGTCGCTTTTGCCAACCGGGTATGTTAACTCGTCCGGCACGGGATGTGGAACCAGAGGCAGTCATTGGGGCGATTGAACAGGGAATGCGGGCCACGGGTTACAACGAGTTCTCCCTGCTCTCCCTCAGTTGTTCTGACTATTTGGCATTACCAGCAGTCGGGATGGAAATTAAAAACCGCCTGAAGGACGAAAACATTTCCCTCTCCCTCCCCAGCCAACGGGTTGATCGCTTCGATGAAAACATTGCCAACATTATTGGTGGCACTCGCCAGACGGGCATTACCTTTGCTCCAGAAGCGGGTACCCAACGCATGCGCGACATTATCAATAAGGGATTGACCAACGAGGAACTCCTGCGAGGCGTGAAAACTGCCTGCGAACAGGGTTGGGACAAGATCAAGCTTTATTTCATGATTGGCTTGCCCGGTGAAACCGATCTGGATGTCTTAGGCATTGCCGAAACCGTGCGCTGGCTCCAGCAAGAATGTCGGATTAAAGGCAGAAGACCCGTCAGCTTTAACCTGACCATTTCCAATTTCACACCCAAACCCCACACGCCATTCCAGTGGCATTCCGTGTCAACTACCGAATTTGAACGGAAACAGGCGCTCCTGCAAGCAGAATTTCGCCGGATGCGGGGTGTAAAAGTTAACTTTACAGATGTCCGCATCTCGGCGATGGAGGATTTCGTGGGTCGGGGCGATCGCCGCCTTGCTCCGGTCATTCGTCGGGCCTGGGAACTGGGGGCCGGGATGGATGCCTGGTGGGAAAGTCTGGATCGTGCCTTTGCCGCTTGGACCGAGGCGATCGCCACAACCGACCTGACCTGGAAATATCGTCAGGTCGAAAATGGCGAATGGAATATTTTCACCCATACGTCTAACCCCGACCCCACAAACCCAACCTCCGACTCCCATCCCATTCCTGACTACACCGCGTCCTTGCCCTGGGATCACCTTGATACAGGGATTTCCAAACAATGGTTACAAGACGATCTGCAACGGGCCCTGGAAGCTGCCACCGTACCCGATTGCTCGTTTGAAGGGTGCTCCCATTGTGGCGTGTGTGGCATCGACTTTGGGCATAACATTGTTATTCCACCCCTACCCATACCAGCATTTGTGGGTCACTTTGTCCCCAATCAGGAACGGGTACAACGATGGCGTGTCTGGTTTGGGAAACAGGGAGATATGACACTTCTGAGTCATCTGGATCTGTTGCGGCTGTTTGATCGCGCCGTCCGTCGTGCCAGTTTGCCCATTGCCTTTACGGGCGGCTTCCATCCCGGCCCCCGCATTGTGCCAGCCAATGCGCTCTCGTTAGGTGTGTCCAGTAGTGGTGAAATTGTTGACTTTGAATTAACTGCAGTCATGACAGCGGCAGAATTTCAGGCAAAACTAGTTGCCCAACTACCTGCCGATCTCCCCATCTATCGGGTAGAAGCAGTCGATGTGAATACCCCATCGGCCACCCAATTGTTAGAAAAAGCTGAATATCTAATCACCGTCACACTCAGAGAAAATCTCGATAGTGACACCTTACCAACACTGGCGCAATGGCAACAATGGGTCAATGACATTGCCGCGAGTCCGGAAATCTGGCAAACGCAAACAACAAAATCGGGTAAATCCCATCCGGTCAATTTGCGCGATCGCCTCTTCAGTCTGCAATTAGAACCAGCCCCTACAACAGACGGACAGCCAGGTTCAGTCTGCCTCCGCTACATCGGTAGTTGTCGGAATGATGGCACCATGCTACGTCCTGACCAACTGGTCTATATGCTGGAGCAGGTCTCCCAACGGGACATGCAACTCCTGAAAATTCACCGCGATCGCTTGATTCTGGAATTTTCATCGCAGACAAATCCAGCCACGCTATAATGCTTCTCAATAGAAGCTGTTGCGAATTTAAGACTCTCAGAGTCTCGCTGAGCGCGTCAGTTGTTTGGCAAAACACAGCTTAATTCGCCAGACTTTTCGATATTCATAGCAAAATCTGGTGTCTTCCTTACGGGAAGAGCATCTCGCTGGTAGGTTGATTTGAATCAGTGGTCTATCGCCGTAGATAACTACACTGAGGCTACCAGGCACTCCTTTACCTTCGCGTCGTGGAAACAGCTTCAGCCGCTGCCTCTGCCCAGGTTCGGAGTTTTAGCCTGGAGCATTGGTATTAAAAGCGCACATGGGCGAGTGAGTATCCGTCTCAACTATCCTCGCCGTCAGAAGTTTTTGAGGAAATTGAATGCCAAAGCAAATTATTATCGCTGAGCAGCACCGGATCGCTGCCGTTTTTTCCGAAGACCAGATCCAGGAATTGATTGTTGCCACGGGTAGCCATCAAGTGAGTGATATTTACCTCGGCATTGTGGAGAATGTGCTGCCGGGGATTGATGCGGCTTTCGTGAACATTGGTGATAGCGAACGCAACGGATTTATCCATGTCACCGATCTGGGGCCGTTGAAGCTACGACGGCAAGCAGGCTCCATCACCGAGTTGTTAGTACCGCAACAAAAAGTGCTGGTACAGGTGATGAAAGAGCCGACTGGCAATAAGGGCCCTCGTTTGACGGGGAATATTTCGTTACCTGGGCGGTATCTGGTATTGATGCCCAATGGTAAAGGGGTGAATCTGTCCCGGCGAATTCGGAATGAGAACGAACGGAACCGGCTCCGGGCACTGGCAATTCTGGTAAAACCGGCGGGCATGGGAATTGTTGTCCGCACAGAAGCGGAAGGTATGCCCGAAGAAGCCATTATTGAAGATCTGGAAGCGCTGCAACGGCAGTGGGAAAACGTTCTGCAAGAAGCCAGTACTACCCGTGCCCCTGCCTTACTCAACCGGGACGATGACTTCATTCAAAAAGTCCTCCGCGATGTTTACAGCGCCGATGTGAATCGAATCGTGGTGGACTCACACACAGGCTTGAAA
>CAZGDE010000399.1:6294-6882 GCA_964524315.1 uncultured bacterium | reverse complement strand
CCGCATTACAGGGCAGACCAGACAGTGTCAACGTGGTTGAATTTGCAACCTGGCCTGGTGGCCCCTGGAGAACCGTGGCCAGGGTAGAAACGCCACCATTATTATTCTCTCCAGGAATGGTCGGCGGAATAATACTCGGCGCACTGACATTAATGTTGATTTGTCCCGCTGTGGCATTGGATAATCCCAGGCGATCGCTACCGGCTACAGCAAACGCTCCGCTGATCAAGCCAGTTACCCCATTGGGAGGCGTGTAAACCAGAATTGCCCCCTGGGGAATAATGGTGCCGACCGTCGCTGTCACCCCATTCACAGTCAACGTGCCACTATTAATAGCAGTAATTACCAAAAACGTTTGATCCAGATCCGCATCGGTAATCACGGGTGCCAGATCGGCATAGGTAAACGTGAACGGTTGATTTTGCCCACCACCAGTCAGGGTTTGATTCAGGGTTAGAGTCGGTACCTGGTTGATGCCAGTAATGGTGATGGTATTGGGAACGGTACCAACCACCGCACTACCACCACCGGGTGACGGAATTGGAAAAGTACCAGCGGTAATCACGGACGCGCCACCTGCATTAATTG
>CAZGDE010000399.1:0-6284 GCA_964524315.1 uncultured bacterium | reverse complement strand
TAATTGCTCCGGTCGTGCCATTACCGGAGGTAGCCCCTACCACAAAGGGTAAATTTGTCGGGCCGCCATTATGGCGAATGGTCACACTACCCGATTGCGTGGGACTGGCAGTGCTGATTGTGTCTCCCGTAGCAGTTCCCCGGATGACCCCGTTAGCGCTCAGGCTAACATTGCCACCTGTGCTGGTAGCCGCCGTACTGCCCCTGGTGTCAATGCTGCTAAAACTAATATCACCATTACGAGCCGTGAGATTAACCGTACCCCCCGTTGCCACCGTACCAACGCCTGCAGGCGCAATCGCGAACGCCGTCATGCTACCAGCCGTAATACCTGTGCTGGCATCGATAGTGACATTACCAGCGATCGCGGTGGGCACACCCGGAGGGGTAGCCGAGGCCGAGGTGGTAATGGTTCCCACAGTAACACTGCCATTGCGGGCCGTTAAGGTAACCGTACCACCCGCACTATTCGTCGGGGCAATATTACTGGTATCGATATTGCCTAAATTGAGACTGGCCCCAGAGATCGCCAGGTTTCTTCCTGGCGTGCGAATAGTTTGGGTCGCATCCATCGTGAATGCCCCTACCCCATCGCGATCGGCATCGGCTGTAAACGTGATGCTGCCAGCACCCGCCGCAAAGTTCAATGACACACCTGAGGCAATGGTGATGTTGTTTGTTGCCTCCAGGATGACGTTACCCGCCTGGCTACTTAAAACTGCGGCTGACAGGGTGAAGTCTACCGCACCCCCATCAGCCGCGAAAATGGCCCCTACTGGATCAGCCGCATTGGGTACACCAGCATTCAGTTGGTTATCATTCGCGCCTGCTGCTTGAATAATGATGTTGGTGGGATCAAGCAGGAGCGTCCCAGTGGTGCCACTGGTTGCCGTCACATCAACTGCCCCTTTAAAGGCAAGACTACCCTTACTCGACACCTCGACAAAGCCACCATTACCAGCGGCTGGCCCACCCCTTGCCGTAATGGTGCCAGAAAATTCGGTAACTTTATCCGACCAGAGGATAATATTACCGCCAGCCACCGCTGGCGGGATAGCGTCATTTGGTATCGCCAGGCCATCTGCCTGGACGGCAGTGAGCGCATCAACATAGGTGAACTGGGCCGTGGGGAGACCACTCAGCCCCTGATAATTGCCCCCAATGCGGATAGTACCAGCCTGCGTACCCGAAGCATCCAGAGTCGCAGCCAGCAGGGCAATGCGATCGCCCACAACGGTGATCTGCGGGTGAGACGCAGGCAACCCGCCCCTGACTGACACCTGCCCACTCACCAGAGCGGTGCCCGGAGCAACCGTAACAGGCCGCCCCGATCCCGTTAGCTGCACAGTGCCGTTGGGATTAACGGTTAGCCCCGTCGCATTTGTCAAATCACCCCCGGTAAGTAGGGCTGGTAACACAGGTGGCAACGGGGAATCAGCCGGAGGCAGGGTAGATAGTTCCAGGCTTAGCAGACTGTTGGCCTGGCTCAACCGCACCAGATGTTCACCCGGAATGGCGGCGATTGTGACCTGTCCGCCAGGAGCCAGCAATGTCCCGGTATTGATGACTGTGCCACCCAGTAAGGTCAGGCTTTGCCCCTGCCCGACAGCCAGATTGCCCGCGTTGACAATAGTTCCCGCCGTCGCAGTCGTAAAGGCAAAGGAGGTGGGGGTACCCACCAACGTGGCATAGTCATTCGCCCCGATCGCATCCAACCAGACTTCTGGGCCTCCTGGCCCCGCACCCAACCCCAAACGATTGGCAGTCGTTGCCATAAAGGCACCAGGCACCTGTAAAGTGGCATTTCTGCCAAAAATAATGCCAGCAGGGTTGATTAGAAACAGATTGGCTTGACTACCAGTGATTTGCAGCCTGCCATTGATGAGCGAAGCCTGCCCGCCAACCACTCGACTGAGAACATTGAGGGTTTGGGCGTGGGTCAAAAAGTTCGCGATCTGACCATCACGCAAACCAAACTGGTAAAAGCTGTGGAACAAATTGGCCCCATTACTGGACATTTGCCCCCCCGTAATGTCAAAGCGGTTGCCCTGGGGGCTAACCTGAGTACCCACCCCATCAGCTGCGGGAACGATCGACTGGGCCAACAACTGCGGTGGCGACGCCTCCACGGTTGTCATCGCAGGAAGTCGGGGCACCGATTGGGGGGGAATCAATTGTTGGGAAATGAATCGAGGTGTGGAAACACGGGCGATCTGCGGTGGCTCAGGTGGTAAGACAAAGTAGGGCATGTTTCACAGAATTGAGATGCACCAAAACAAATATGCGGCATGAGCTGCAAGGAATGGGATAGAACCCCTGGGGCGCAAATCGCTGATCAACGAATCGTTAATAACGGGCAGAAAAGTGGCGCTGCTGGGGAACTAACGGTGACATTCAGGAGTCTAAGCAGAAAAACAATGAGGGTTTGGCGAAGGCAAATAATAACTAACGATTTCGCCCCTTCCTCGTATATGCTGAGTCCAGCTTGAGTGACAAAAAACCCCAATCAGTATACTCAATCCCCCTAGAGGTGCCGCGAAAATTTCAAACCGAACTTTCGCGCCAGAGATATACGGTAACACCCCTCAGATAGATCACTAATTGCAGAAATAATTCAAGCATTTTGCCTCTTGCAAAAAAATTTTTCTATGATTGCAGTTCCAATGGTTCCGAATCAAAATCTGTTTTTTAAAATTGATGTAAAAATTGCTAGCCTTGTAAGTAATTTCTGGTGAAAGTTAAAGTAATTTTGACTAGTGTTCCCGGCACAGGCTAACGTCTTCCTACGGTACATTCGTCAAGTCGCGTTGATGCCTTCTGCAATGGGCGTATCTTCCACAAACGAAAAACCTCTAACCGTTTCTTCAGATTCCAGTTCCTCCGATTCCAGGGAATCTAAACCTCTGTGGCAATGGTGGCATCGGGGTCGGCGACTATTCCGGTGGGCTCAATTCCCAATCGTTGTGGTAACCAGTCTAGTCGCGTCGGGTGTCGTCCTGGGATTGCGCGAGCTAGGCACACTGCAGCACTTTGAACTCACCCTGTTTGATCAGATGGTGCAATTGCAGCCGGATCGGGGGGCTGACCCACGTCTGCTGGTCGTTGGTATCACCGAAGCAGATATTCGATCGCAACAAAAGTGGCCCCTTTCTGATGCGGTGTTGGCAAAGGCACTGGCAAATCTACAACGTCACGCGCCACGGGCAATTGGGTTAGACATTTTTCGAGACATCCCCAATGAACCGGGGCATACGCTTTTACAGGCTCAACTGCGCCGACCAAATGTGGTTGTCATCAACTATATCGGTAACAGTAAGGAAGAGCGCATTCCCGCCCCCGTTGGCATGCCCGATAACCAGATTGGGGCCAGTGACATCGTGTCTGACCCGGATGGGATTGTTCGTCGCAACTTGTTATTTGCCGCCGATGGCACAACAACCTATACCTCTTTTCCGCTGCAGTTAGCCCTGACCTACCTGCAACAACACCCGGTCATCCCCGAAGTGAATGCGGCTGGTAACTACCAGATTGGGCCAACGGTGTTTCACCCCCTTGACAAAACAGCAGGTAGCTATCACTCAGTCGATACAGCAGGCTATCAAATATTGATGCATTATCGGTCTGCCGGAACTGCAGTACCGCAGGTGACCCTCCAACAGGTCTTACAGGGAGAACTTAAACCGGAGTGGGTAAAAGATAAGGTCGTTTTAATTGGTGCAACCGCTGCCAGTGCGAAAGATCAGCACTTTACCCCGTTTAGTGCGGCAACCCGGCAGGGAAACCGTGAAATGGCCGGAGTGATTATCCATGCTCAGGTTGTCAGTCAGATCTTAAGTGCCGTTTTAGATGGGGAACCGTTGTTATGGTACTGGCCCGATCCATGGGAAGCGGTGTGGATCATTAGTTGGGCCGTCGTGGGTGGGATGATTGGCTGGCGCATTCGCCACTGGGTCATTTTAGGCTTGGCCGGCGGCACCGCACTGGTGATTCTAGCAGGGGTTAGTTTTACGATCTTCACCCAGGGTGGTTGGGTACCTATAGCAGCACCCGCCCTGGCAATGGTGATTGCGATCGCCGGGGTCATTACCTACAAAGTTTTCCACTATGCCCTGTACGACACCCTCACAGGGTTACCCAACCGTGCCCTCTTTCTCAAACGGCTGCAACGGGCGAGTTTCCTGCGACAGCGGTATAATAGCGATCGCCCTTCCCACTTTGCCGTTCTGTTCCTGGATCTGGATCGGTTTAAGGTCGTGAATGACAATCTGGGCCACCCAATTGGCGATCAGTTGCTCATTAGTAGCCGTGATCGCCTGCGTAGTTGTTTGCGCCCCGGTGACACCCTGGCGCGGGTCGGCGGTGATGAATTTGCGATTTTGCTCGACCCGATTAGCAACCTGGCGGAAGCAACCGAAATCGCTAATCAGGTGCAGTCAGAAATGGCCATTCCTTTTCTGATTCAAGATGAGAGAATTTTTACCAGTGTTAGCATTGGCATTGCCCTCGATCAAACGGCAACCAGTTCCCAACCAGAGGAATTGTTGCGCGATGCCCACACAGCTATGTACCAGGCAAAGGCATCCGGTAAGGCAAGGCAGGAAATATTTGCCACTGGCATGCGGGTACAGGTCGTGCGGCGATCGCAACTGGAAACCGATCTGCGTCGGGCCATTGAACAGAACGAGTTTCAACTCCACTATCAGCCCATCGTATCACTCCAAACAGGTTTGACTGCCGGGTTTGAAGCGCTAGTCCGGTGGCAGCATCCCCAAAATGGGTTTATTTCACCGGCTGAGTTCATTCCCGTAGCCGAGGAAAGTGGGCTAATTATTCCCCTCGGTCAATGGATTCTGGAAGCAGCCTGCCGCCAATTAAAACAGTGGCAGACTGTATTTGTGAGCCATCCACCGTTAATGATCAGTGTGAATTTGTCGGGGCAACAATTTACCCAGCCGGATCTGGTGGAGTTCATCGAGCAGACCTTGATCTCCACGGGGCTGGATGGGAGCAGTTTGAAATTGGAAATTACGGAAAGTGTGGCGATGAACGATGTGGAAGCGGCGATCGCCATGCTGAATCGTTTGCGGGAACTCAACCTGCAAATGAGTATTGACGACTTTGGCACGGGCTATTCATCTCTGAGCTATCTGCACCGATTCCCGGTGACAACCCTGAAGATTGACCGATCCTTCGTCAGCCGCATGGATGACACCAGCGATGATGCGGCGATCGTGCAAACCATCGTTGGTCTGGCCCACAGTCTGGGTATGAACGTCGTCGCGGAAGGCGTAGAGACGACAGCCCAACTGGCACGGTTACAAACATTAATGTGTGAATACGGCCAGGGTTACTTCTTCTCTAAACCCCTGGCAGCAGCGGGAGCAGCGAACCTGCTCAAAACCAAAACCCGCTGGCTAGAGAAGCAATAGATCTCCGCTACCCACGCCTTGACCGTAACTGACCTTGCTGTTCCTGAGTAGGTTGAAGCAAGGTATCAGCGAACCTGCAGCTCATACTACATGCAGACTTCAGTAATTCGTTACTCACAGACACGGGACAGCTCATCTAGCTGGAGGTCACCTCGACTGGCTAACCGCAACAGGCGATTAATTGCGAGTCGCTCCTCATCCGTTAACGATTCATCGTAAATAGCTGCCATCAGCCCGTACCGATCAGCCAGGGTGAGGACACCGGAACTGCTGACCTGGGCGAACATTTCGGAGATTGCACCGGGAAGAAGGTAAAGAGGAGCACCCATGGCTTTAGACGTACACGAACTCGATGCCTTCAGTATCAAGGTTTTCTGACTAAATTCCCGTGATTACAATACCGCTGACTTGTGATTGTGTTCATTAATACTGGTGATAGACATCGGCTAATGGCGTGATGGGATGCATAGCCAGCATGTGATAAGTTTCACTGACAGCAAATGATACTCATCCGGCACGCTAATGTTTCAGCCCGCTGAAGGATGATGAGGGTCATTGGTCACTGGTCATCGGTCATGGGTGCATATCACTTTTGCACCCTCACCCTAAATCCCTTTCCCGCAGGAGAGGAACTTTGGTGATCGCTCCCCTCTCCGCTGGGAGAAGGGTTGGGGATGAGGGTGCAATCACGAACTGGTCAAATCCATTGCTCCATGCAGATTGATCGGGTAAACCCGCTCTTACGGTTGGCGGATTAATTAAATCCCCCATCTAAGAAGATTGCGCGAAATGGGTAGTGTTGGAAATCTGGAATAAATGAGTTAAACAATAAGCAATTTTAAGTGACTTTAAGTTC
>CAZGDE010000398.1:3052-6884 GCA_964524315.1 uncultured bacterium | reverse complement strand
ATATTAAGAACTGGACTGCCATCATTGGCAGCGTTGCATCAAAGTCAAACATGAATTTATTGCACTAGAGTAAGGGCAACCAGAAGTCGTAACTGAGCGGACGGGTAAGAGCTACTTGTCAATCTGCTGATTGTTGAACCTCGCCAACAATTAAGCGCCTATAACGTTTACTGCGTTACCCGTCAACTGTTACCTAATTGCTGGGGAAGAATTGCTTAGGAGAAAGGATTCGCGAACAGCAATACCAGGGCGATAACCAGACCATAAATGGTGAGGGATTCCATGAAAGCCAGGGTCAGCAGCAGCGTACCGCGAATCTTACCTTCTGCCTCGGGCTGACGAGCAATACCTTCAACAGCAGAACCAGATGCATTACCCTGACCGATACCAGGTCCGATTGCAGCCAGACCAATTGCCAGTGCAGCAGCCAGAACAGAAGCAGCAGAAACTAATGGATCCATGATGATTTTCCCTTGAGTAAACAGAACAAACGGACTAACCGATTTTGGACTTTAGACTTTGGATTTTAGATTTTGGATTTTAGGCATAAATCCACCTCCAAAATTGGCAATCCAACCATCCAAAACTTTTAGCTTGAGGAATTAATGCTCCCCATGCTCTTCTCCATGACCCTCTAGTGCTTCATGGATGTAAGCCCCGGCCAGGGTCGAAAAAACCAACGCCTGAATTGCACTGGTAAATAACCCCAAAAGCATGACCGGCAGAGGCACAAACAGAGGCACTAAGAGGACTAACACCGCTACCACCAGTTCGTCTGCCAGAATATTTCCGAACAGACGGAAGCTGAGTGAAAGAGGTTTGGTGAAGTCTTCCAGGATGGCGATTGGCAGCAGAACCGGCGTCGGTTGAATATACTTCGCAAAGTAACCCAACCCCTTCTTGCTGAATCCAGCATAAAAGTATGCCAGAGACACCAGCAGCGCCAGCGCCACCGTGGTATTGATGTCATTTGTCGGGGCAGCTAATTCACCCTCTGGAAGTTTGATTAATTTCCAGGGCACCAATGCGCCCGACCAGTTAGAGACAAAAATAAACAAAAACAGAGTGCCAATGAAGGGCAACCAGGGGCGGTATTCCTTTTCACCCAGTTGGTTCCGGGCAATATCGCGAACAAACTCTAATGCGTACTCCATCAAGTTTTGAATTCCCGATGGAATGCGTTGAATGTTGCGAGTTGCCGCGATCGAGGCAAGCAGTAACAGACCAATCACAATCCAGGAAACAATAAATACCTGGCCGTGAAGTTTAAGGTTACCGATCTGCCAGTAAAAATGGTGACCAACTTCTAAGCTGGCAAGCGGAAAAATGGGAGTGGTGAGAAAACTTAGCATTAGACTCCGAGCGGTTTTCCCAAACGGTTAAGGAGTAAAAGTGGTTGAGTGTAGCAGGCTAACGCGAGTCAGATTGCATCAAACTCTTGAACATGTAAATGAGAAGCGTCCCTTTATAGGTAAGGAAACCCAAAAAAACAGGCAAGACATGTAGCTGATTCCATTGGGTTGCGACTATAATCAACCCAATAAAAATGGCTAGTTGAGATTTGCCAATTTGCTTTTTTTCCTGACCTAGACGCTCAACATTTCTCGCCAATACTTTCAAGTAAACCACACCTGTGCATGCTCCTAATAAATAATTCAGAGCAATATTGAGGGAATAGAAAATCCAAACAAAGACGACAATCAAGCCTGTTAAAACCAATGTCGTAAGCAAGAGCTCTTGTTGGAGCTGGTAAAACTCACGCATGGAATCAACGGGTTCCACGGTTGGCGAATTTGTCTGAGACGGGTCGCTCATCACACTGGCGGGTAACGGGAAAAGAAAGTAAGCGCCGGAAAATCTGCCCTAACAGGTTCCAGACCCCCGTAAGAGAGTCTTTTCATTCCCTGTTGCACTCCAGACCATCAGAGATCATATCACGGTGATGGTAATAATACTTAACGTGAACCTGGAGTCAGAAAAATTAATCTCTCCTGCCACAATTTCCGTACCTGCTCCAGGTCAAGCGGTTGATTAGCAATGAGTTGCTGTACTGTTTGGCGATCGCCATTCCCATCGCACGCCCGCAGGAATACCAATTCAGCTTCCGACAGATTCACGATTTGATAATCCGAATTAAAAATGCACGTGCTGGGAAACCCATCCATACAAGGATTGCGATCAGGAATTGCCGTTGCCAAAGCGTGATTATCCGCCCAATCAAAATGGGGCAACGGCGGACGACCCAGGAAAAATTCGTAATGGGTAATTGCCTCGGGGGTCAGCAGTTCAATCAAGCGGTAGCGCTGGCGATCGCTCAACTGCCCAGCCCGGTCGATCAATTCTGGTTGCCGACCCAATAGCGAGTTGAGATCCCAGGCAACCGGATTCGAAAATCCAAGAAACGACAACCCGGATGCCTCAATCAGGTTAAACAAGGTGTCAATGTTGTAATCAATCTCCTGGGGATGGACATACATATCGGCAAAGCATTCGTCCCGCTGATTCTCCAGCGACCAGCGTTCCTGCTCCCGTCGCACCAGTCGATTGGTTTCAGGTAATGCTGCAAAGATCTGTCGGCCTACCTTGACCCCATCCGTGTAGTCGCCCCGTTTGTCGCCCTGGAGCAGAGCGATCGCCTCCTGCATCAGCTTAATTTCCCAACGTCCCAGTTCGGCATAGACAAAGATGTGCATCACTCCACCCGCAGCCAATTTACTTGCCAGGGCTTGAATACCACGGATGGGGTCAGGCAAGTGATGAAGCACACCAACACAATTGATCAGGTCAAACTCACCGGGGATTTGCTGCACGTCATAAAGGCTGAGATGGTGAAAATCGACCCGGTCAGCCCCGGATCGATGGCACCGTTCCTTAGCCACTGCTAATGCCCCCGCACTCAAATCAATACCAACCACCTGAGCCTGGGGATTGAGATGCACCAGATATTCCGTACCAACCCCTGTACCACACCCTGCATCCAGAATGCGCACATTATCCTGTGCCGGTTTTCTACCAGTACAAAAGCTGTATGCCGCTGACCAATTCCAGCGCCAGTTGTAACCCGGTGGTGGTTCATCTAGTAATGGTTCTGGGGGAAAGGGGTAAGTATCGTAAAGTTTAGCAACGGCGGCGCTAATAGTATGGGAGTCGGTCATGGTGAGTCGCAAAAAGGGTACAGAGGGATAGGGTACAGGGTTGAGGGATTAGGGTGAAGGGGGTCAGGGATTTCCAGGAAATAGAGAAAGAATTCCCCATCATGGGACTCCGTTTGTATCCTTATGACGACTTATGTAACAAAACCTTTACTACTTCTCAGATGGTGTCCCCCTTTCCTCTATGATCTGACCGTGAATCGAGTGATTGGAGTCTACACACTTTTTAACAATTGATGTTTGTAGATCCGAATCGTTCTAACCTGAATAATGAACTGGTCAACCCTGTGCCGTCATTGTTTTGAGTCTCTGACATTGGTTCTTTCCCCATTCAGGGAAAGTTACCTGAATGGTTGCCAGGTGACACTCCAGATTTAACACAGTCACGATCCGTACAAGGGAGCTTTTGAAATCCAATGAGTGTTAAAGCAAGTGGTGGAAGCTCAGTCGCCCGTCCGCAACTTTATCAAACCGTCCCCGTTGCAACGATCACCCAGGCTGAACAGCAAGATCGTTTCCTGGCGAAGGGCGAACTGGATGAGTTGCTGAGCTATTTTGGTTCTGGTGCAAAGCGCTTGGCGATCGCCGAACTATTGACAAAAAATTCCGATCTCATCGTGTCCCGGGCAGCCAACCGCATCTTTGTTGGTGGTTCGCCCATGTCTTACCTGGAAAAACCT
>CAZGDE010000398.1:0-3042 GCA_964524315.1 uncultured bacterium | reverse complement strand
GAAAAACCTCCAGTGGAAGCACCTGTCATGACTGCGGCAGGTACGGCACTGGATAACCGGGAAGCAACCCGATTGGGCACAGCTACCTATGTCAGTGCTGGCGGCAGCAGTGGTGGCGGCGGTGGTGGTGTATTGGGCGGATTACGCTCAATCTTCAGCATCTCGCCTGGTACGGGCGTGAGAATTCCGGCGAATTTCCGGGCAATTAACGTGGCACGCTATGGGCCTAGCAACATGGCGAAGTCACTGCGCGACTTAAGCTGGTTCCTGCGTTACACCACTTACGCGATCGTGGCTGGCGACCCTAACATTCTGGTAGTGAATGTGCGGGGGTTACGGGAAATTATTGAGCGTGCCTGTTCGGGTGAGGCGACCCTGGTGGCACTGCAAGAAATGAGAGGAGCTTCTCTGAGCTATGTACGTGGCGATGCGGAAGCAGAGGCGATCGTGCAGCAATACTTTGATGTGCTGATCAACGAATTCCAAGCACCCACCCCATCAGACAAGGTTCGCCAAGGTTCTTCCACTGATTTACAAGGGCTGCAACTGCCTCAGATCTACTTCCTGGCAGCAGAGCGTCGTCCCAAGTTTGTCATGAAGCCAGGCTTGTCTGCTTCCGAGAAGAATGATGCCGTAAAAGCCGCCTATCGGCAGGTGTTTGAGCGGGATATTACCCGTGCTTACTCCCTGGGACTATCCGATCTAGAGTCGAAGGTTAAGAATTGTGAAATCTCTATGAAGGAGTTCATTCGTCGTTTGGCGAAATCTCCTCTCTATCGCAAAAACTTTTATGAACCTTATATCAATAGCCGTGCTCTAGAACTCGCATTCCGGCATATTTTAGGTCGTGGTCCGGGCAGCCGCGAAGAAGTTCAAAAATACTTCAGCATCATTTCCAGTGGTGGATTAGCAGCCCTGGTAGATGCCCTGGTAGATTCGCAGGAATATGCTGACTACTTTGGTGAAGAAACCGTTCCTTACCTCCGCGGTTTAGGGCAGGAAGCCCAAGAGTGCCGTAATTGGGGACCACAGCAAGACCTGTTTAACTACAGTGCGCCATTCCGCAAGATTCCCCAATTCCTGACAACTTTTGCTTCCTACGATCGCCCCCTGCCCGATCAGCATCCCTACGGTTCTGGCAACGACTCGTTGGAAATTCAGTTTGGAGCGATCTTCCCGAAGGAAACCCGGAATCCCAGTGCCAGCCCGGCACCCTTTGGGAAAGATACCCGCCGTATCCTCATCAAGCGTGGTCCAGCAGTCAACAACCAGACTGGCAACCCCGCCGCCAGAGGTGTGGCACCCGGTTCGTTGGGCCCCAAAGTGTTCAAGCTGGATCAAATCCCATCCTTTACGGGCGTTGCTCGTCGGGGCTTATTTGGCGAAAGTAAAGGTAGCGGCGGTTCTTTCAAAGGCACCAGCACCAAGTTCTCGGAAAGCTCGACGCAAGCAATTATCCGGGCAGCTTACCTGCAAGTATTTGGGCGGGAAGTCTATGAAGGGCAGCGGCTCAGCGTTGCCGAAATCAAGCTGGAGAATGGTGATATCACTCTGCGGGAATTCATCCGGCAGTTGGCGAAGTCCAACACCTTCCGGAGCCTGTATTGGACACCTTTGTATGTGATGAAGGCGGTTGAATACATCCATCGACGGTTGTTGGGTCGCCCAACCTACGGTCGTCAGGAAAACAACAAGTACTTCGATATTTGCGCCAAGCAAGGTTTCTACGCCCTGATTGACGCCATGATCGATAGTACTGAGTACGCTGAAGCCTTTGGTGAAGACACCGTTCCCTATGAGCGTTATGTCACCCCTGCCGGGTTGGCCATGCGAACCATGCGGGTTGGCAGTGCAACTGATAAGGCAGTTAAGGTTGAACCCGACAGCCTGCCACGCTTTGTGGAATTGGGTCTGGTAACGGAATCTCGTTCTGAACCCGATGTGCAACTTCGGATTGCTCAGGGTGTAACCAAGAAGCGGGAACAAACGAAGATCTTCAAACTGACCCAACTGACCGACAAGGCAAATCTGAAGGTCGTCATTGGTGCAGCTTACCGCCAGATCTTCGAGCGGGATGTGGCACCTTACATCACAACTAACGAATTCACGGTGCTGGAAACTCAGCTCAGTAATGGCGACATTACCGTGAAGGAGTTCGTTGAGGCACTGGGTACTTCCAGCCTTTACACCAAGGAGTTCTACACGCCGTATCCCAACACCAAGGTAATTGAACTAGGTACCAAGCATTTCCTCGGTCGGGCACCACTCGATCAGGCAGAAATCCGTAAGTACAACCAGATCCTGGCAACACAAGGTCTGCGCGGCTTTATCAGCGGATTGGTTGGTAGCGCCGAGTACGCTCAGGCTTTTGGTGAAGATACGGTACCGTACAACCGCTATCTGACTCTGCCTGCTGCGAACTATCCAAATACCCAACGGCTATATAACAAGCTCACCAAGCAAGATCGGGAACTGGTGGTACCCAGTTTCGAGCCTGCTAAGGGACGGATGGATGGTACGAAGCTGCCCCTTACGGGTAAAGCGCTAGCGGACCTGCAGGCGCAGGCTCATGCCAGTTCTGAACCTGCCTATGTTGGCTTAGGGCGCTCTTCCGGTACTGTTGATAGTCCGGTTGCGAATGCCACCAGTCAGAAGCCTGCTCGGATCTTTCGGTTAACACCGGGGATGGCTCCTACGGAAATGGCGCAGATCACTACAGCAATTTACTATCAGGTAATGGACATTGCTGGTGGTTCTGTCCCCGAGCAGTTCCGGCGGTTGGATCTAGAAGCGGCATTGTTGCAAGGGCGGCTTTCAGTCCGCGAATTCGTTCGTGTTCTGGCAGCATCTGATGCTTATCGCGATCGCTTCTTCACCCCCTACCCTTCCAATAAGACCGTCGAGTTCCTGTTCCGGCATTTGTTGGGACGGGCACCCTCTACCCAAACTGAGATTGCTGAATACAACAAACTCCTGGCAGAGCGAGGGTTGAAAGTAGTTGTGGATGCACTGGTGGATAGCGCCGAGTACAACCTCTACTAC
>CAZGDE010000397.1:0-6902 GCA_964524315.1 uncultured bacterium | reverse complement strand
GCACATTGTTGCGCTCACCTTGAATGTGGATCACTTCCTCATTCAACGACTGCTTCTCATTATTCATATAGGCGACATATTCACGGATGCCACCCTCATAGAAATAGACCTCAACGTGGGGTTCTTCCAGCTTCAGGTATTCCAGCCGATTATCGGTAAAGGTAATTTTCACACCACCATTGAGGAAGGCCAGTTCCCGTAACCGCCCTGACAATGTGGCGTAGTCAAACGTGATACCCGTTGTAAAAATGGAAATATCTGGGAGAAACGTGACCGAGGTACCAGTTCGATCACCCTCACCCGCCTGAACCTGTAAATCTCCCTGCGGAATGCCCCGCTCAAACCGTTGGGTATGAATTTTGCCATCTCGCCAAACGGTTACTTCGACCCAATCTGACAGAGCATTGACGACCGAGATACCCACCCCGTGCAGGCCACCCGAAACCTTATAGCCCCCACCCTCGCCAAATTTACCACCCGCGCCCAGCTTGGTGAGTACGGTTTCTAAGGCCGACTTACCCGTCCGGGGGTGAATATCCGTTGGAATTCCCCGTCCGTCATCCGTAACCGTCACAGAACCATTGTTATTGATCGTGACGTCGATGTTTTTACAATAACCGGCTAAAGCTTCGTCAACAGAGTTGTCAACGACTTCGTACACTAGATGGTGAAGCCCCCTAGGTCCGGTGCTGCCAATATACATTCCTGGACGTTTGCGAACGTGCTCAATCCCTTCCAGGACTTGAATCTGTTCAGCACCGTAGTTGCTCGTCATGTATCAAAGCTCCAACCAATCGAAACGGTCTTAAACTGTTCTTATGCAGAAAAGACCAAAACTGTCCAAAATTCTAACACAAATGGCTTTGAAGCGATTCTAGAACCATTTCCTGTACTATTTATTGCAGGGATGGATCATAAACCTCCACCGATGTTAGTTTCCGATAACATTATATTAGCAAATAATACGAAGGTACCAGGATTAATCGTCATCTGCGGTGCCACGGCGACGGGTAAGTCGGGATTGGCGATCGCGCTGGCAAAACGCTTGCATTCTGCCATCCTTAGCGCCGATTCGCGTCAAGTGTATCGAGATTTTAACATTGGTACTGCCAAACCCTCCTTACTAGAACAGCAAACCGTTCCCCACTTTCTCATTGATATCTGTGACCCGACCGTTACTATGACGGTGGCAGCCTACCAGGATCAGGCTCAGCAGTTGATTGCCGCTGTCCCCCTGGTTACCGTCCCGCCGTCTCCATTTCTCCTGGTGGGTGGTACTGGACTTTATATCAAGGCAATTACGCGCGGGATGAAAATCCCCCGTGTGCCGCCGCAACCAGAATTACGGGCACAACTACAGACCCTGGGACAGGCGCAATGTTATGCCGTGCTACAGCAGGTTGACCCCAGTGCGGCGACAAAGATTCATCCCAATGATGAGGTACGCACGGTGCGTTCCCTGGAAGTCTTTTACACGACGGGCCTTCCCATGTCAGCCCAGCAAGGAGAAGACCCGCCCGATTATCCAATTTTGCAGATTGGGCTGGACTGTGTGAATTCGGATGACCTGCGTCGCCGGATTGAAACCCGCACTGGGCAAATGGTGGAGTTGGGGTTGGTGCAGGAAGTAACGGATTTGTGCCAGAAATATGGCACCGATCTGCCCCTGCTGGATACGTTAGGCTATGCGGAGTTTAAGCAATATGTGAGCGGTGATATTTCGCTGGCAGCGGCGATCGAACAAACAGTGCTGCATACGCGCCAGTTTGCCAAACGGCAACGCACCTGGTTCCGTGCCTATCCTGAAATTGTCTGGTTTGATGCCAACAGCCCTGATCTGCTGGAGCAGGTATGGCAATGCATCCAGACCTTTTGGGTAACATGTCAGGCTAGGATAAGGCAGTAGTCACGGGAGAGTCGATTTGAGCAACTGGCAGACGGAGGATCTAATCGCTTGGGTGGCGATCGCGCGGCAGGTTGGTTGGGGCGCAGCGGATATATTGCTAGACGCACAGAAAGCCGGGATCAGCGTAGAAGCAACGGCAGATGGCCCCGTTACGAATGCTGATCTGGCGGCGAACCACTACATTCTAGAGAATTTGCAGGCTAGTTTTGGCAAGCAGGATTTTGGCTACCTGAGTGAGGAAACCTACAAACTGCAGCCAACGGGGGAGCCCCTGTCACAACCCTATGTCTGGGTAATTGATCCCCTCGACGGTACCAAGGACTTCATCAAGGGGACAGGGGAATATGCGGTTCACATTGCGCTGATTTATCAACAGCGTCCGATTCTGGCTGTTGTTGCCTGTCCGGCTGTAGACACGCTTTACTTTGCGACTTTTCAGGGGGGGACGTTTGTGGAGACGCGCCAGGGAATGCTGCGATCGGCCGCTGTTTCCCAACGGCAGGAACTTTCAGATCTGACGGTCGTTGCCAGCCGTAGCCACCGGAATGAACGGTTTAACCAACTCATGCAACAGTTTCCCTGTCAGCGCCAACTGTCAGTTGGCAGTGTGGGTGGTAAAATTGCGGCCATTGTGGAACAGAAAGCGGATGTGTATGTGGCGTTGTCGGGTAAATCTTCTGCTAAGGATTGGGACATAGCAGCACCCGAATTGATCCTGACAGAGGCCGGTGGACGATTTACCTATTTCGACGGTACCCCCCTCCTTTACAACCGGGGCGATGTTAGCCAGTGGGGTGGTTTGCTTGCCAGCAACGGGGTCTGCCATGACGCACTTCGCACAGCGGCAAATCAAATTTTGGCAACCATTGCCAGCCAAAGTTGACAGCCAAAGTAGCGACGGTAGACTCCTGTGAATCCGTAATTATGAATCAGCCGGTGAAATTAACCCAATTCCAGGACTTTCCGTAAAAGGGCGACATCGGCTGCTTTGACCCGGAATCGACCATTTTCGATATCACGAATCCAACTCTGGCTTTTGCCAGTCTGCTCTGCCAGATCCCGCTGGCTGAGCCCCCGTCCTTTCCGGGCAGCAGCGATTTCTTCACCTGACAGAACGGGCAATGACTTTAGCTTATTGTTACTGGCGCGTGAGTTTTTACGCCGTACCCCGTGGCTAGTAGACTGGCTAAAGGATTGACGTTGTTTTTTGCGCTCAAATTCTGGCGTGGAATCCCAATGGGGGGGGAGTTCAAACCAGAGGATACGGGCATTCATTAACATACCCCATTTACCCCGGGGGCCGGCATCAGTCAGGCGTGTGTCTCGATTCGCATCGTTCATCCAAAATTCCAGAGCATCCTCGGCATCGTCGGGTAGATCGGCCAGTTTTGCCCACAGGGGCTGAATTTCGGGGGGGTAGGTCACCGGGTCAAAAACTGGTTTTAACCCGTAATGGTGTAGCACTGCCAGGTCATTCTCAAAGGTACGCAACAGCCGTTTGCGGTCATCCCGTTGGGAGGTTGCCTGAACCACCCGTTCTTCCCCGTAGGCAATCCGCATCAGCGTCGGTACGGTAATCCGTTGCTCCTTGCCCATCCGCGTTTTGAACAGCAACCACAGAATCATACGGGCCGCCCCTTCGTGCTGCTGCCAAATCCCCATGATGGTTGTCAACAGGGACTTTGGCAAACTGCCATATTGGTAGAATGCCGTCTGGTCTTTACAGCCTTGGCGGTTCAGGAAAAACTTGGCCCAGTTACCCGCCCGGATCCGAAAGGTTAAACCAACCAGATGGCGACAGCCCAATTCATCTTCCTGAAAATGGTGGCGGGCTTCGAGCATGTGCCAGAGATGATCTTCCGCCACCGAGAAACCTTTGACACGCCCCTGCTGTGACCAGTTAATGATGCTGGTAATTAAACAGGGTTGCTGTGCCAGGTTTTTGATGAGGGTGAGTTTGGCTGGTTTACTTAGGTCTTTCCGTTTGTCCAGCCCCAGGTAGTGTTCAATTTGCTGGTCACTGATGACAAATTCCTGTTCCCAGGGGCGATCGAGGGTGGTGGCATGGGCCGCATAGATAAGATGCAGGCAGGCTGCACGGATGTCTAAGGATTCGATCGCCGCGATCGCCTTGCGAGTGGGCTCTGGTGTGGCTGAACTGGTTGTTTGTGGCGTGACCTGACCAGGAATCGCTTTCCACCCCCGTTTCGGATTGATTCGCAGCGTAATTAAGCCCCGACCCTGATAAACAGGTCGCTGATAGGACAACGTGCGATCGTCATCTTCCTCCAGGGGCAACGATTCGCGCTGAGCCAGCAGATTGCAAGCCTCCCAGATCACGATCGCCGACGCAAAGGGATTATTTTTACTGTTAGAAAATAAATCTGAACTGGTAATGGGGCGAGTATCAACAATTTTTGTCCGGCCTTTTTTGGCCTGATAGGGAATCGGCAAACTGAGCGGACACAGAGAAACACACTGCGGTTCATCGTAATGGCCTTCACAGTCATTACAGAGAACAGGATTAATCCAGAACTGACCACCGTCTACACTGATTGCACCTGTTGGGCATTGGGGACGGCAGTTATCACAGCCCATACAACCGCTAGAAATTTTGTACGCCATATTTCCCGTTGTGGGTTCAAGTTTAATAGAACAAGCTTTCGTAGCAGCGAACTGGACCTTTACTCATCAACAAATATGAAACGGTGGGGCATAACAATCTGTAACATGCTTAACCAGCAAGCACCATAATCACAGAACGAAGCCGAAGTCTCAGGAGATACGAAGGAAATTTTTCTGCCAGATAGTTAAAGCGGTAAAACTCCAGTTCCCCCGTCAGGTTCAGGCAATTTGGTTAACAGTTTGCTAATTCCTGTGACAGTGATGAATTAATTCAATCTTACGGTTTGATTAGTGTTTTAAGTTGCTAAATTCAGCCTCTAACCCAAACCAGATAATGATCCTCTAACAGGAATGGAAAAAATTGACATGGGTAGATCTGCGTAAATAGAAACCTTTTGAATTCAAAATGTCTGGACTGTTTAAGTTGGCCTAGAAGATCAAGTTCGTTTCACTATAATCAGCTTGATTAACCATTTTAGTTGTATTCCCTACATTTTTATTTCGCAGAAGCAACAATCCGAATCATAGCCTTACATTCAAGAATGATTAAAAGAATATTAAATACAATTGCAGTTGTTTTTGTTCTTTTAAGAAATAAATTTACAAGGCCCCATAGTACGTATTTTGCTTTAAATGGTGCCGCAATTAAAGCAAGAAATAGTCATCTACAGGAAGTGGCAAAAAATGTTTTTGAGAAACATTTTGATTGGATAAGATTGTGATTATTTTTACCATTTTGCCTTGTTGGTTGTTAAAACTGCAAAACTCTATTGCTATGCCGTTCAAATAAAAATCTGGCGCAGGTAAAATCGGCCAGTACTACTTTAGAGGTAGTCAGGGTAATGGCGAATTCTGACCGCCGCGATCGCCGCAGGGCAAAAATTTAGTATCCAAGAAGCCAGTCTTGCTAACGGTGTTGCGTTTTATATATAGAATCTAAGATTTTCTTAAACCCCCTTCCTGAGGGATCGGCTTACCCTTTAAAGAAGGCAAAGATTATCTCTAGCAAGAAATAGGTGTGATTAACTTGTTTGATGGCTTCACTGCTTAGATGACGACTTCTCTCTTAGACGTCTGCTCTATGGATAACTTGCGTAGTCACATCGTCTTTGTTGCATCTTTTTGTTTCCGTAGTTGCTGATAGGTAATGTATGGCACAAGTTCCAGCTTCGATACTTACCCTGATTGCTGGCGTCCTGATTACGCTGATCAGCCTGTGGGTTGGTCAGAACCATGGTCTGATGCCGGAACAGGCATCGGAGCAGGCACCCCTGGTTGATAACTTTTTTAACTTGATGGTGACGATCGCCACAGCTCTGTTTTTAGCAGTTCAGGGTGCGATCTTGATTTTTATCATTAAGTACCGTAAGCGTGCCGGGGATGAATCGGATGGCATCCCAATTGAGGGGAATTTCTCTCTGGAGATTGTTTTGACAGCAATCCCCTCGCTGATTGTGATTGCTTTAGGCATTTATAGCGTTGAAATTTACCAGCAGATGGGTGGGTTCGCTCCGTCAACCGGGATGATGGCCCATTCCCATCCTGCCGCTCACGTGGCTCAGATGCCTGGTAGTGCGATGGCAGCACCCATCTTGGCGCAAGCGGATTCAACCGCTACTACCGCTGAGTCTGAACCAAAACCGGCCGCAACCGCTGAGGATGGTTACAAGTTGCCCATCTATGGCTTTGGGGAAACGCCCAGCGAAAAAGGGCAAAAACCGGATTTAACCGTTAACGTTACGGGTGTCCAGTTTGCCTGGCTGTTTAACTATCCTGACAATGGCGTGACATCGGGTGAATTGCACGTTCCCCTGGGTAAAGTCGTGCAATTGAATATTACGGCTCAGGATGTGATTCACTCGTTCTGGGTACCCCAGTTCCGCCTCAAACAGGATGCCATGCCCGGTGAAAAATCCCAATTGCGGTTTGTGGCAACTAAGACAGGGGCGTTTCCTATTGTCTGTACCGAGCTGTGTGGTTCCTATCACGGCAGTATGCGAACCCAGGTGATCGTGCATCCCCAGGACGAGTATCAGCAATGGTTACAGGAAAATCAGGTGGCGCAAACGGCCGACCTGAAACAATCCGTTGCGGTCAACCCGGCTGATCTGTCCCCGGCTGAATTTCTGGCTCCCTATGCCCAATCTATGGGAGTCACCGCAGACACGGTGAAACAGCTCCATGCTGCCCACCATAGTTCCTAAGCTTATTTCGACGTTGATCTATTTTTTGTTTGATCGGTTTTTTGTTTGATCGTTCGCGATCGCCCGTTATCATCACTCAATTTCGCTCATGACCCAAGCACAAATTCCTGTAGATGCGCCGGCTCTGGCGCACAGTGAACATAAGAAAGCGTGGAAGTGGTATGAGT
>CAZGDE010000396.1:3528-6909 GCA_964524315.1 uncultured bacterium | reverse complement strand
AGTCGGTGCTTCACAATCCGGTCTTCCAAACTATGGAAGCTAATCACTGCCAACCTGCCATTTGGTTTAAGCCATTGGGGTGCCCGGTCGAGGAAGGTTTCCAGAACCGCTAATTCCGCATTAACGGCAATCCGTAATGACTGGAAGACGCGCGTTGCCGGATGAATTCTGCCATAACGATAGGAAGCAGGCACCACATGGGCAATGGTATCAGCTAAATCAGTCGTCGTCTGGAAAGGGCGTTTTTCGACAATGCGGCGGGCAATACGCCGGGACAACCGTTCTTCGCCATAGGTGTAAAAAATATTTGCCAGTTTCGTTTCATCCCAATGGTTGATGATTTCAGCTGCCGTTAATGACTGTTGCTGATTCATCCGCATGTCCAGGGGGGCCGTATGGCGGAAGCTAAATCCCCGTTCTGGAATATCAAATTGGGCAGAACTGACCCCCAAATCGGCAAGAATGCCATCAAATCGTTGTTCACCCGGATCGTAATTCGCGAAATTAGTGTGCTGAAACTGGACGCGATCGCCATAGGTAGTCAACGACTGTCGAGCGGCGGCGATCGCCTGTTCATCCTGATCAAGCGCCATCACCCGCACAGTGGAGTCGGTTGCCAGAATTAAACCACTATGCCCACCTCCGCCCACAGTGGCATCGAGATAGTATCCATCTGGCTGGATTGCCAAACCAGTAATGACTTCCTGGCTCAAAACCGGGACATGCAGAAAAGCGGGAACTGACAGGTCAGAACCACTAAGTGGTGGGTTCTCCATCGGGGATTTCCTGGTTAGTTAAATCTGGTTCGTCCTCTGCCAATCGATCTATGTCATCAAACTCCCCTTTCAGGGAAGCAATCATATCAGCAATCAGATCGTGTTGGCTAAAGGATTTATTGCCCTGCCAATGTTGCATCGCTTCAATATTGCGCATCGTCAATGCCATTTCCAGAGGTGCAATCCCATCTTCATAAAAATGCACCGGGATCTCTTCAATTTCGGGTAATGGTTGTTTGGCCTTCTGTTCTAAGAACTCGCTGAATGCCTGACGTTTTGAGTCATCACTACCGGTGGATTGCACAATCTGCTCCAGTTCCCGCTGAAAGGCTACCGCATCAGGAATTTCGATATTGAGCCGCTCAAAGAAATAGTCAAACGGTGGATGAAGTTGTTCATTGCCTAATTTGTCGTTGGCATTGAAAAATTTATTCACAATCCGGAGTTTTGTGAGGTGCGCAGCCCGCCGATTGATGTGTTTATCAAAGAAAAGGATGGCGGTCATAGCTCGCTGGAACGATCGCACATCCAGCACCATTTCCCGATCGCTACGTAAGTAGAAATCGCCTAACACCAGTGGACGATGCTCCTTGGGAATGTGATTCCAGGAGACATCGAAGCGTAACTTCTTGGCTTCCTGCTCATAGTGCCATCGCCACGCTTGCAATTGTGGCTCCCAGTGCAGGCAGCGCAGTTTTTTGAATGCACCGACAACCGTTTTTTGATTCGTCACCTCGTAGTACAGGCGACAGGGCTGGTAGGGTTCCCCTGTCCTGGTTTTGATCAAAACTTTCGCTTGCGGTTCAGCAAACATACGAGATCACCCGACCCTGGAGTTTACAGCTTGAAGTTTATAGATAGTAGGCGATCAGTTGTTGGTGTCAAGTATCAGAGGGTCACTGATACCCTTAAACCACCTTAGCATTAGCAATTTTCCGCAGGGATTGGTAGAGCGATCGCGGGCGATCGTTCAGGACAAGAACTCGTACATCGGCTGATAGGCAAAGAGTCTGGCTAACAATCTCGGCCAACTCCCAACTTTGTAACGAAAAACGGGGATTTTGCCGATTGAACTGGGAAACCAGCCCCAGCACATAACATTGCCTTTCAGGCAGGTATTTAACGACCCGCTGTACCAGATAAGCCTCCCGCACTTCTGGGTAACGGGACAGTTGCCAGCTAATTTGGGCAATTTCGGCTGGTGGTAAACCATGCGCCACGAAGCGTGCCTGCGTAACGCCCTCTTCCCGTTCCCTTTGGGCCCGTTGCCATCGGGGTAATAGCTCCTGCATTTTTTGCAAATAGGTCTGGGCAATATTTTGCTGTCCCTGACGATGCAGTTCAGCATACAAAGGCTCGAACCCACTAATCAGCAAATGGGGTTCCTGTTGCAGAGCCGTTTGCAGATACGGCAAGCCCTCAGAGTAGCCTTTACCCAGAAGAATTTTTCCGAGTTGGAAGTTTGCCATTGCGTGTTGGGGAGCCCGTTCGACAATCGCCCGTAGCTGGTCAATCGCAGCAATCGCACTATCAAATTCGACCGTTAATATCGCTAATTTGAGGGCTTCTTCCACCGTTAACGACTGGGATTTTGCCCGCTCTACCAGGGAATCGCGAAATTGTGATCGGATCTGGGCGCGATCGTATTGCTGCTGCCACAGACGGGCATTTTCCGTTTGCCATTGGGCATCCAGCAGGGTCACAGCCCAATCAATATCCTGCCCCAGAAAATAATCGGCGGCAGTTTGGGACACGGTAAAGGGCACCTGGGGACGATTGCCGTTTGTGTAGCGGTAACTGTAGGCAGCAAGGCGTTCCGCCAGGGCCGGATGGGTGTCATCGGTATCAGTCGGGCAAACAAGTGCCATTTCCAACCAGGTTTGGGCTTCGGCGGAAGTGGGTTCTGTCTGTAACCGTTCCAGCAGGGCAGAGACCGCATTGCTGGGTGGGGCTGGTTGATGGGAGGTTTGTTCCCAAAGATCCCCCACAATGCGAGCCGCCTGGGCACCTTTCACATAAATCTGAATCAGGTCTTCAGCGGCATTTTGCCGACCGGCATAACTGGCAGCACAATGGTCGGCAAAGTATTCGTCGTTGCGGGACAGAACAAAGGAGTAGGCACGGAAAAATGGCTCGTACCATTTGAAGAAGGGATATAGAAAAATGGAGGCGCGATCGCCCTGTTGGGCAGCCAGCAGCGCCCAGGCCCGCCGCACCCGATAGACCCAACCGGAAAAGCGCGAGTGGTTACCGGCCAGATGTCCCATTTCGTGTGCCAGAGTTGCCCGAAATTGCCCCGGTGAGACAACCTGCATCAGGGGCAAGCCCAGTAATAAATAGTTGGTGTACCAGGCGGCTAACCCAAATTTGGGGGCCTGGAGAACGGCAGCATTCAGGTCATCGGTCAGGATCACCTGATGGGGTTTGGGGGCCTGGAGAGTGGTACACAGGCGATCGATTTCCTCAAATAGTTTGGGATAGCGGGTGCGATCAAGGGCTACGCCAGTGGGTGGTTTGATTCGGACAAGAAACAGACTGCCCAATCCCACCAGAACAAGAACAGCGTATTGAATCGCCATCAGTGCCAATAACACCAGTGCCAGCC
>CAZGDE010000396.1:0-3518 GCA_964524315.1 uncultured bacterium | reverse complement strand
CCCAATACAAGCACGATGTAGGCATAACCCAGGATGACTAACAGCATGACCCGGAAACGGTAGCCTTCGGGATATTTGCGGGCATACCCCTCCAATTCTTTGACGAGGGTATCAAGCCGTTCCTGGCTAAGAGTCATGGCAAGCACGAGGATGACAGAGTAATTTCTAGTTTCTTATACCAGCCACGGATGCCGCCATTTCAATAGTGAAAAAGAAAAATATTCTTGGCAGCGCTAGTTGGGATTGTTGGAATCTGATCCGAAAGGCAATTTGGTTCTATTTAGAACGGCGGAAAATGAGCGATCGCTCGACACCAGGAATTACTTGTTTCAAGCGCCCGTTACCACTGTGGTTCAAAATTACAATGAAACCTTCAACTGGGAGCTGTACTGTATTGACAAGGGTTGCGACCAGCTTTGGGGCAGCCTCTTCACTTTCGATAAACCCCTGCTTCCGCACAATACCCAACACACAACAGCGCCATTGCGGGAAATGGGTGACAACTTTTTCTACCAGATAGGCTTCCTTCACCTGGGGAATCTCTGCCACCTGCTGTTTAATTGCTTCCACCTCAGCAGCTTCGAACGTGTGGGGTCTAAACGCATCGCGATCGCTGACCGTTGATCGTTCTTGCCGTGCCAGTGACAACCGCTGATAGTGGGCTTCGATGCGATCGCGGTATGCGTTGGCGGCAGCCTCCTCACCCCGTTGCCCGAAGAAGCTATAAATTAGTTGGCAACCCTCAATGACCCATTCCGGATTACCGTCGATCGCCCGTTCAATGTACTTCACCCCGGCTGAATTTTCCTGCTTCAGTAACACCTGTCCCAGCAAATAATTGGCTGGCAAATGCTCCGGGTGATCTGCCAGAATTTCCTGCAAAAGCGGCATCGCAGCAGCATTGCCTTGTACTTCCAGGGTCAGGGAAGCCCGTTCCCAGCTTGATTCTAGAGACAGTGGTTCTATCTTGCTCCATTCCTCCAGGGCTTGCAAGCGAGTTCGTGCCTCTTCCAGGTAAGCAAACTTCTGTCGCCAGGGGGTTGCGACTTTCTCTTTCCATTCATGACCAAACGCGACAGCATACTGCCGTAGATCATTTCCAAGCAATGCCTCTGCCGCACTTACGGTAGTTGGTTCGGGTACCATCACATCTTGTTTGGTGAACTGATAGCCCAATGCCTGCAACCGATCGGATAGGCAGGGGTGGGTATCGTCGTTACTTGTTTTCTGCGCTAGAGCCTGATCCAACCAACAGGAGTGATCGCGATGGGAGTTAGCTTGTGGCAGAGCCGTCATCATTGCCGTGTAAGCCGTTGCTGGTGGGTCAGGCTCGGTTTTGACTTGCTGATACATGTCTTCCCAAAAAGCATTTTCCCATCGAGCCGTGATGGCCACATTGATCAACGCTGCTGCTGTTGCCTTTGCGCCTGCTAACTGGACGGCACAGCGGTCTGCCTCATACTCATTCATCCGCGCCAGTACAAAGGAATAGGCGCTGAAAAACGGGGCATACCAGTTGAAAAAACCATCGAACAGAAAGGAGGAGTGCCCGCTATCGCTCTGGTGCAACCGCTCAAAGATTTGCATCCAGGTCTGACGCACCCGGTAAATCCAACCCGAAAAGCGCGAATGGTTGCCGGAGAGATGCCCCAATTCGTGAGCCAGAACGGCTTTGAACTGTTCCAGGGAAAGTGCCTGCATAAGGGGCAACCCCACCAGTAAATAATTGCGTTGCCAACCAAAAATGCCCAATCGGGGCACCTGCACAACCGCTGCATTAAACTGCCTGTCTAGCAAAATATGGTGAAACCGGGGGGCCTGAAGTTTATCGGTCAGTTCATCGACTAGAGCAAACAGGCGTGGCACCTCCGGCCGCTTGAGTTCCAGTCCTTGGGGTGGTGGAAAGGAGACCCACAGCGATCGCAAAATGACAAATACCAGCACCAGCAAAACCAAACCAAATTTGATTAAGCCAAGATTAATGCGATGACTGGCAACAACGATCCACACCAGCAGCGCCATTAACCCCAACAGTCCCGTCAGAACAAGCAAAATATAGACGTAACCCAGAACCGCTAACAACCCAACCTGAAAGCGATAACTACCTGGTTGCTTACGGGCAACAACCTCCAACCGTTTGACCAGGGTATCAAACTGTTCCTGTTTCATCGCCATAGAATTTGCTCCTAATGGGACGGGAAACCGAAGTTATTGAGCTAAATCTATCGTTCCCGTTTTTGAGTTTGATGACACGGGGGGCGATCGCATCTTCTGACAGGGACAACGATCCCTATAATTAAGAAGATGTAATAATCACACCAGGAACGATCAGTCACCTTCTGGTTACTGGTGATTACGACTCAATTAGTAATCATTAGTGATCATCGGTTACTGACACTGATGACCTGGCACCAACCACCTACACCTTCCAGGTGCGCCATTCCAGATCTTCGCAAAGGGGAAACTGTACGCCTATGGCAATGATCGAGACTAAAACCGAACCCATGGTGCTTAACATGGGTCCTCACCATCCCTCAATGCACGGGGTTTTGAGGTTAATCGTCACTCTGGACGGGGAGAACGTGATCGACTGTGAACCAGTCATCGGCTACCTGCACCGGGGGATGGAAAAAATTGCCGAGAACCGCACAGTTGTCATGTACGTCCCTTATGTCAGCCGGTGGGACTATGCGGCAGGCATGTTTAACGAAGCTATTACGGTTAACGCTCCCGAAAAGCTAGCAGGAATTGCGGTGCCCAAGCGTGCCAGCTACATCCGCGTAATTATGCTGGAACTGAACCGGATTGCCAACCACCTGCTCTGGTTTGGCCCCTTCCTGGCAGACGTGGGTGCCCAAACGCCCTTCTTCTATCAGTTCCGGGAACGGGAATTGATCTATGACCTGTGGGAAGCGGCCACTGGCTACCGCATGGTAAACAACAACTACTGGCGCGTGGGTGGTGTAGCGGCTGATCTACCCTACGGTTGGGTCGATAAGTGCGAAGACTTCTGCGACTACTTCATACCCAAAATTGATGAGTACGAGCGGCTCGTTACCGATAACCCCATCTTCCGGCGACGGGTAGAAGGCATTGGTACGATTACCCGTGAGGATGCCATCAACTGGGGGCTATCTGGCCCAATGTTGCGTGGGTCTGGGGTGAAGTGGGATCTGCGTAAGGTAGACCACTACGAGTGCTATGACGACTTCGATTGGGACGTACAGTGGGAAACTGCTGGCGATGCCTTTGCCCGCTATGTAGTCCGGATGCGGGAAATGCGGGAATCCGTCAAGATCATTCGGCAGGCGTTGAAAGGCTTACCCGGTGGCCCTTACGAGAATCTAGAGGCCCAGCGGATGTTGGCCGGACCCAAGTCAGAGTGGGACGGCTTTGACTATCAGTACGTTGGGAAAAAGCTGGCACCCACCTGGAAGATTCCCGCTGGTGAACACTACGTTCGTTTAGAAAGCGGTAAAGGCGAGTTGGGTGTGTTCATTCAGGGGAATGATACGGTC
>CAZGDE010000395.1:0-6986 GCA_964524315.1 uncultured bacterium | reverse complement strand
ACTATAGTCAATAATTCTTCTGCGAATACCTTTAAAGTCGCCATCATGGGAGCCGAGGGTACTGAGTTCTAATTTACCCGACTAAGGGAAATATTTAAGACTCATTCCTTCATTATCAGGGTGCAAGGATGAATCGTTGGGTGCTGAATAGTTATCTATGACGTTAGAAAACCTATATAGCTCGGCAGTTCTGTTTGCTAAATAGAGCTTCTTCAATGTTCACACGATATGTAAAGCATGACTTTTGGAGCACCTTGAACCCTTTAGGTTCAAACTTGCAAGAGGTTGTTGGCAAACTAATTTGATGGCAAATTGCAGCGATTCTGGCCAGTTTCTGGGCAGAAAAGGGTTTTAGGCTGTTATTTTCACGCTTGCTGTTCCTCGCTGATTGAGATGAATTTATCCGGAGTGGCTATAGCTACTAGCTGTTGGGTATAGCTACCAGTTTTTGCTGCCATAAATTTTCGTCAAACATATCTGCCAAATATCAGTTTTGCCAAAGCTGAGATTCCTCACGATGTTTACAGTAGTGGAATGAGGTTTATCAAATGCGCGTGCTACTAGTGCAATATGCAGGCGATTATCGCGAAGCGGTTCAACGATTTGATCAAGGTGGTGAGGAAACTTACTATGCTCAACGCTATTCGGTCAATACGATTGGTGATATTGCCCGCAAAGTTGACCAAATGACGGTTTTTGCCTGTGTGACCAATGAGGCATATGACGAGGTTGTATCCAATGGGGTACAGGCGATCGGCGGCGGATTTCAAGGTGGTAAATTGCCCATTGCTGATATCATCAAAATCATTGAACAGCAGCAACCCGATCGCCTGATTATTGGTACCCCCATTCGCCAACTATTTCAATGGGCAATCCGGCATCGTGTAAGAACGCTGGCAGCTCTCGCAGACTCCTTTTCCACCAAAGGATTACGCGATCAGGTAAAGAACTTTTTGGTTGCCAGAGTGTTGAACCATCCCACCGTCGAATGGGTCAGCAATCACAACGTTAATGCCGCGCGATCACTTCAACAAATTGGCGTGAACCCTGACAAAATCATTCCCTGGGATTGGGCCCCCGTACTCACACCGGATGACTTTGCGCCCAAACAACTGCCGCCCCGCAAACCCTTTAAACTTGCTTATGTGGGGGCAATGGTGAAAGCGAAAGGCGTTGGGGATATCCTGGCTGCGATCGCCCGCTTGAAACAACGCCAGATTCCAGTAAGTGCCCAATTAGCGGGTAAAGGTAACATCGAGCAGTTTGCCGCCCAGGCCAACCAACTGGGGATCCATGAGCAGGTCGAATTTCTCGGATTGGTATCCCATACCAAAGTCGTGGATATCATGCGGGACGCTGATGCAGTCGTTATTCCCAGTCACCATGAGTATCCCGAAGGGTTGCCCATGACGATTTATGAATCGTTGTGTGCGCGCACCCCGTTAATTGCATCTGACCATCCCATGTTTCAAGGAAATCTCCAGGATGGCACGAATACGCTGATGTTCCCGGCTAATAACCCAACGGCACTGGCGGAACGGATTGAAACGCTCATGTCAGATCCCTCCCTGTATCAACAACTGTCTGCCGAAGCGAAGGTGGCATGGGAGCAACTGCAAATTCCGGTGAAATACGGTGAACTGCTACATCGCTGGTTGTTTGAGTCGCCCGATAATAACCAATGGCTGTTCGACCATCGGTTAGCGTCAGGTCGATATGACCACCGGGGTTAATTCGTTGCCCCACCCTGTCCAAACCGCTACGGTGCATCGCTACCCGTGGTTAAATAGGAACGGAAAACCGGAGTTTACCCAGACGGTACACTTCGGATGAGACAAAGTGGCTAGACGAACATGGTAGCAGTGGCGATTTTGGCGGCGGGGCGGGGCACCCGGATGAAATCTGATTTGCCGAAGGTTTTGCATCGGCTGGGGGGTAAATCTCTGGTGGAATGGGTTCTCAGTAGCCTATCGGAGATTGAACCTGTACGCCGCTTAGTCATTGTTGGCTATCGGGGAGAACTGGTACAGCAAGCATTAACGGCCTGTGAGCAGGGATTACCGTCTCTAGAATTTGTGGAACAACCAGAGCAACTGGGAACGGGGCATGCAGTACAACAACTGATTCCCCATTTGCAAGAGTTTCAGGGAGATCTGTTAGTACTTAATGGCGATGTGCCATTACTGCGATCGCAAACTTTGCAACAACTGCTGCAAACCCATCGGGCATCGGGTAATCCGGCAACCATTTTGACGGCCCACTTACCCGATCCCAAAGGTTATGGACGAGTATTCTGCAATGGCCAGAATGTTCTACAACACATCATCGAAGATCGGGACTGTACCCCAGCGCAACGGCAAAACCGCCGCATTAATGCCGGGGTGTACTGCTTTAAATGGGAAGCCCTGGCAGAGGTATTGCCCAAGTTAACCACCAACAATGACCAGAAGGAATACTACATCACGGATGCGGTCAATTTTCTGTCACCCGTCACCGTGTTTGATGTGGAAGACTACCAGGAAATTTTGGGTATTAACGATCGCAAGCAATTAGCTACCGCCTATGACATCCTGCAAACACGCATTAAAGATGATTGGATGAAAGCGGGCATCACCCTGATTGACCCGGATAGCATTACCATCGACGATACGGTGCAGTTAGAGGCAGATGTCGTCATTGAGCCGCAAACCCATCTTCGGGGGCAAACCCGGATACAGGCGGGTAGTCGCATTGGCCCCGGTAGCCTGATCGAAAATAGCCATTTGGGAAAGAATGTAACGGTCTTATATTCGGTCGTGACCGATAGTACTATTGCCAACGAAAGCCGGGTAGGGCCGTATGCACACCTGCGGGGGCATGTCGAAACTGGGACCGCTTGTCGAATTGGTAACTTCGTCGAACTGAAAAATACCAAATTGGGCGATCGCACCAACGTGGCTCACCTCTCCTACCTGGGTGATACGACAGCCGGCAACCGGGTGAATGTTGGTGCTGGAACCATTACCGCCAATTACGACGGCGTTAAAAAGCACCGGACAACGTTGGGCGATCGGGTCAAAACCGGATCCAATAGTGTACTGGTTGCTCCCATTACAATTGGTAATGATGTCACGATCGCCGCTGGCTCAACCATTACCAAAGATGTGCCCGATGATTGTCTGGTCATTGCCCGTACCCCCCAGAAAGTTAGACCCGGTTGGCGCTTGAAGTCACTCGATCAACCCGCGCCATCGGCAGAGTAATACCGAATTCAGGCGGGAAGATAAAAATTCGGTGGTGCTGAATAGCAACGCCAAAACCCCTTTAGGGGCAGGCTTTGCCAGTAAAGGCATGACAGACTCCATCAAAGTTTGCCCAACCTGCCCCTCCGATCACCGCTACCTGTCGCATCACCTGTTGCGACAGCTATCAGGCTGCAAGGGGAAGAAACAGCAACCACCCGATACCATCAGAATAGACCTGTACTTCTGGTGATTGCTCTTGACATCCTCTTCCCCTGCCTCGACGACGACTCCTGCCATCAATATGGCAGGGTTTGCCCATTTGATGCTCAAAGAAATTTGGGAACAGCCCGACGTTGTCCAGACCTGCCTCGATACTTACCTGCCCGCACCAACACTGCCACCAACCCATCCCCGTTCTCTCAGTTTGCCACTACCGCCCCTTTTAGCAACTAATCTGGAACAAATCCATATCCTGGCGTGTGGTACCAGTCGTCATGCGGGGCTGATTGCCCAATACTGGTTTGAGCAGATTACAGGCATTCCTACACGGGTGCGATCGGCATCGGAATTTGTGGCTGCACCACTGCCCCTGACTCCGGCAACATTGACGATCGCCATTACCCAATCAGGCGAAACGGCTGACACCATTGCCGCAGTGAAACACCAAAAGTCTGCCTATACGAGCCTGGAAGTACCAACGAAGCTTCTGGGCATGACGAATCAGCCCGATAGCCTGCTGACCTCCCTGGTCGATTACACCCTGTTAACATTGGCCGGTGATGAACTTGGTGTAGCTGCGACCAAAACCTTCACTACTCAGCTAACGGTCTTATTTTGTTTGTTGCTCGATATTGCCTATCAGCACCAGGCGATTACTGACGATTGGTTCAATCAGATGGCAACCGAGTTGCGATCGCTCCCCCAACAACTGGAAACGATTTTGCTGGAGCAGGAAGAAAGCATCAAACAACTTGCTCCTGGCTTCGCAACTGCCAGAAATTGTCTGGTTTTGGGTCAGGGGGTGAATCGGGCGATCGCCCTGGAAGGGGCCTTAAAGCTCAAGGAAACTACCTACATTCACGCAGAGGGATATGCGGCGGGCGAATTCTTGCACGGACCGATCGCCCTGTTGGATGAAACCATTCCCGTGATTGTGATTGCGCCTAACGACAATACCCAACAGCAGGTTGTTCATACTCTGCGGCGGGTCAAGTCCCATAATGTGCGGGCGATTGGTATCACCACAACCGATACCAGCCCTGAAGTCCTGCAATTGTTTGATCACGCAATCATGCTACCGCCAACCCATCCCTTACTCTCGCCCTGGCTGACTGTGATTCCCTTACAACTGTTGGCTTATCACATTGCAGTGCAGAAAGGCTTGAATGTCGATCGCCCCCGTCACATTACCAAAACGATCGTGTGATTTAACTGTAGGGGCGGGTTCAGCTGCTCCATCTGCATCAGCAATGGATTTGACACCAAAACCCGCCCCTACGCAATATGGAACTTATTTAATTCCCATTCCCTAGTACTCGACCAGAGTAATGATGGGGGCATCGGGTAGTTGTTTCCGGCCATTCAAACCCGTCAGTTCCAGCACGAAGGCAAAGCCTACCAGGGTACAACCGGTTTGCTGCACCAGACGGGCAGTGGCTCCGGCAGTGCCACCTGTGGCGATTACATCATCCACAATTAAAATTCGGCTTTCGGGAGGGTGCAAAGCATCCTGGTGGACTTCCAACCGATCCATGCCATATTCCAGTTCATATTCAACTGTATGTACCGCCGCCGGCAATTTACCGGGTTTGCGAACGGGAATAAACCCTGCACCTAACTGGCATGCGAGGGGAGCCCCAAAGATAAAGCCACGCGATTCCATCCCGACAATAAAATCGGGCTTTAAGGGAGCGCATTTTTCGGCCAGTGTATCAATCGTGTAACGGAACCCATCAGCATCCCGCAGCAGGGTCGTAATGTCTTTGAATTGAATGCCGGGTTTTGGAAAATCGGGGATGTTGCGGATCAGGGTTTTGATGTCCATGAATTTGTAACTAGAAATGATCGGGTCAATACCGTTGGGATTGAAACTGAGTGTACGCGATCGGGCAACGGTAAGAAAAGCACAGAGACGGAGCGAAATTACGAGAAAACATGCAGTAATTCTGGTTGGATCGCATAAATTGTTGTAGTTACGGAGTCATCAATTTCTGCGTTAAATTGCCTGGAAACGTTTGTGAAATACTTTTTTCTATCGGATGGTTGGGGTATTGGGCGTGTTTGGGAATTGGGTGGCCTGTGGAATGAAACTGCCTGGCGACGAAAACCGGAAATTCAGCAGTTGAGCATGTGCATTTGGGAGAAGGGTGAGAAACTGTGGCTCCACCGGGTTGAAGATGCGGTGTTGATGGTAGAAGTAATGCCAATGGGCGATGCCCAGGTCAAGCCAGCCGCTCAATCCATCGGTCAGGTTGTGTTAAAGCGGCTTATGACTGCTGACCAGGCAATTGATTTACTCTGTAAGGCGCAGTTACCAGACAAGCCCAACAGTTAGGGGCGCTGTCTTCCAGTGAGACAACGCCCCCAATACTCATTTGGCACAGTTGTAATGTTTAATGGCTGGTTAAGGCAAACTTGCCTGCATCAGGGCCGTTCCTTCGGGGAGGTTGCCGGTCATCAACCAGGTATCCACTTCCATTGGCGCGATCGCCTGTTGTAACCGCTCCCGCAGGGTTTCCCCTTCCAGAACTTCCTGGTTCAGAAGAATCTGCGCTGTTTCCTCCAGTAGATCACGATTTTTGTCCAGAATTGCCAGCGCAATATGGTGGGCTCGTTCCACTGTATCTTTTACTTCATTGTCAATTTCTTCGGTGACTTTGGGACTAACGGCCCGACGGGGTGAATTGTAGCCTTCCAGAAATTGTGCCTGAGGCTTCTCGAATGCCACTGGCCCCAGGTAATCGCTCATGCCATAGAGGGTAACCATTCGTTCTGCCAGGTCAGTTGCTTTTTGAATATCGTCACTGGCACCGGTCGAAACAATATTGTTGAAGATGAGTTCCTCTGCTGATCGCCCACCTAACAGCGTGGCCACCCGTCCGCGAATTTCGTCTTCTGACATGAGAAAGCGGTCTTCTTCCGGCATTTGCAGGGTGTAACCGAGGGCACCCATCCCCCGTGGGACGATCGAAATTTTCTCGACCCTACCCGCTCCAGGCATTAATGTACCAACGATGGCATGACCGACTTCGTGGTAAGCGACCCGTTTTTTCTCCTGCTCATTCAGGACGCGAGATTTTTTCTCCAGTCCGGCAATCACCCGTTCGATCGCCTCATTAAAGTCTGCCATGACGACAGCGGGACGATTATTCCGGGCTGCCAGTAAGGCTGCCTCGTTGACCAGGTTGGCTAAATCCGCTCCGGCAAATCCGGGAGTCCGAATGGCAATCTTGCCCAGATCCACATCTTCCGCCAGTTTCACATTCCGGGCATGGACGTTCAGGATCGATTCTCGCCCAATCTTATCGGGACGATCAACGAGAACCTGGCGATCGAACCGGCCGGGACGACGCAATGCCGGATCTAACACCTCCGGTCGGTTAGTTGCCGCAATGATGATCACACCCGTGTTGGCATCAAACCCGTCCATTTCGGTCAACAACTGGTTGAGGGTCTGTTCCCGCTCATCGTTGCCGCCGAGCATGCCACCCTGGGCACGGGACTTTCCTAAGGCGTCCAATTCGTCAATGAACACAATACAGG
>CAZGDE010000394.1:1412-6994 GCA_964524315.1 uncultured bacterium | reverse complement strand
GTCGGCACCAAGCGCAGCCTGATTGGGCGCGGAAAGTTGCTCGTCTCCCCATAAACTTGCTGCACCACTTGGAAAGTCCGTCTTTTTTGCGGGCGAAGCATCTCATAAGGACTATTTCGGGACTGCCCATGGCGCATATTTATCTGGTTTGCGTGCAGCACAAGAAATCCTGGAAATATAATCTGGTGTGGTCCAACAACGCCCCGCAACCAGCGCTAAGGGCGATTCAACAGGATCAACTCACGAGCGATGGCACTAATTCGCAGTGGGTAATGTGGATCTGACGATACGGTGATGCCGGATCCACTGAGGCATAAGACACATGCCGGGCAACCTGCCAGCACCCGGGTAATGCCTGCATGGGGGCAGTGATCATGCCATCACCCATATCAGTTGGAGAAGCCGTTGGTAGCCAGCCAGCTGGCACAACGTACCCGCTTTCATGCAACTCACCGCTGTAGCCAATGGCAGCCCCAACCTCAACCCCATCAGCCGATAACTCGATTTGGATTGATTGGTCGGGATATTCAGAGAGCGCCAGATAGGGTTCCCACTGGTCTGAGGGCGTTACGTCGCCCTGATGCACCAGGCAGAGGTAGAGGGGCATTTCTGTCGGTGATTTATAGGCGAAAACTGCCGCAATCTGCCAGAGATTGGGTTCCAGCATGGGGGTGATTTCGCCCACCTTATCACTGCTCTGAGGCCAACCTCGGAGGGAGCACCACTTTCGTGGCAAGCAACATAAACTGCAATGGTTTTCCCAGAAGTCTCCTTGGGCGTGTTTTATGCCGGGGATGATGCCTACGCAAATGCGATCGCTGCCCAATTGGCTACTGATATCGGCTTTGAAGCTGTGGATGCAGGCTCACTTGTCAACGCTGGATTACTGGAATCGCTGGCGCGACTTTGGGGTAAGTTAGCCTATGGGCAAAAGTTAGGACGAAATATTGCATTCAAACTTCTGCAAGGTTAACCTCAATGATTTTGGATTTGCTGTAATAATTCTCCGAGGTGAGACTCTGGTAATATCTGTCTCCATTGCCGAATCGTAATTCGTTCAAACACACCAAAACGATTGTAGGGTTCACTTTGAATGAATGCCTCAGCAGAGGCTAAATCAGTTACATCTAAAATGATCAGCATCATTTCGGGATTACCATTGTCATCTAATGTGGGACCACCACAGAAAATTTGTTCTTTGTGAGCTTCGATATAGCGTAAGTGTTCTGTTCGTAACCTGATTCGCTTATCGTTGGAATCTTTTGCGAGGATACATTGAAGGACAAATTTCATAATTATTGGATTAATCCTTCTATACCAACTTCTAGACAAACAACTTTTGCTGCTTCTACCCCAGTAGGTAGAGGGAAAGACATCCCGCCATTCGTCGTGACATAGATGCTGGTGCGATCGCCTGCGCTACGACCAAAGGCTAATGCTGTACTGCCTGCAACTCCATGCTCTGCGGTGGCGATCGTCGTAATTTGTCCATCGGCCGTAATCTTCACCACACTGTTGTAAACATGGGTAGTGCCATACAAATTTCCCTGCTTGTCAAAGGCAAAGTCATCCAGATTAACATTGGTCAGAAATCGTTCGGGAGAACCTGGGGTGAGGTCGCTGTGAATGGGAAGCCGAATTAAATGCTGTCGTTGAGTATTAGAGACATAGAGCGTATTGTTAAAGATTTTCAAGCCATTGGCAGCCGGAAAGGGATGATTTGGGTTGGAACGGGCTAGGCGATCGTCTTGCAGCCAAATATGAGCCGTTTTCTCAATCGCATCAATCTCCCAAATTGCACCTTTGTAGGAATCGGCAATTAAATAGCGATGATCCGTTAAGGGAGTCATACCATTCAGAAAAATGGCTTCGGGGATTGTGATCAATGTTTCTACATCACCACTTTGAGTAATACAGAAAACGGTTGCTATTTTTTCCTGAGTCGCCCCTGCAACCAACAGATTGCCTTGAGAGTCAACAACAATTCCAGCGGCATTTCCATTGACGTTGGCAATCTCAGCGATCGCACCATCGAGTGTGACTCGGTAAACTTTGCCTTCTTCGTAACTGGTGATGAAGAGATTTCCCTCAACATCAACGGCAATATTTTCCAGGAATGTATTGAGTGGAAAACTGGCAATCGTTCTTGCGGGGGCGATCGCCGTTGGAGTTTGAGTAAAAATCGGTGGCAGGGCATTATCTAGAGCCGCAATCACACTTCTCGCAATACTGGCACTGGAATTAGGATTCTGTCCCGTAATCAATTGTCCGTCTCGTTCCACATGGTCTGCTTTGTTGGGGTGGGCAATAAACTCTGCTCCTAGTTCTCGCAACCGATGTTCCAGAATAAAAGGAACATCCTGATCGAGCTTTGCTGCCACTTCTTCAGAGTAGGTGTAGGCAGTGAGGATTTTGCCCTGCACCAACGGCGTGCCATCCGCCAGGGTTGCACCCACCAGTCCAGCTGGACCATGACAAACAGCGCTGATGATCTTGCCAGCCTCGTAAAACTCGCGCAACAACGCCTGCAACTCTGGATTATTGGGCAGATCAAACATCGGGCCATGACCGCCGGGAAGAAAGATGGCATCAAAGTCAGCCGATCGCACTTCCGAAAGCTTGATGGTTTGCTTTGCTGATTCGATCGCCCTCTCCCATGCCTCTTCCTGCTCTGGTGTCGGTAAACTGCGAGGATCAATGGGCATCGCCCCCCCTTTAGGACTGGCGATCGTCATTTCCACGCCATGATTGAGAAATTCCATGTAAGGCAAAGCAAACTCCTCTAGCCATACTCCCGTTGGATGGGAACCGTCGTCGCCAAAGCGATCGTGACTGGTGGTAACAATCAAAAGTTTGGGCATACCTTTGTCAAATAATGTTGTCCAATCATGCCGTCAGGATTGCACAGAGCCGCAATGCTGGCTGCATTTAGGATGACAGGAATCAGGTTTGCCTATCTTGAATATTCGGACTGTAATTTAGAATATTCCTGCTCTCTTGCAAGACTACTTTGGGTGTAACTCCCACAATTCGCTTAAAGTGACGAGTGAAATGGCTCTGATCGGCAAATCCCACTTGATGAGCAATGTCGCCAATGGAAAGTTCGCCGTCCGATCGCAACAAATGTTTCGCCCGTTCAATCCGGGCTTGAATCAAGTACTGGTGGGGCGATAAACCCGTCTCTTGACGAAACACTCGTGTAAAGCGCGACGGACTGAGATTTGCCAGATTTGCCAGATCTGCCAGGGAAAGGTTTTGTCCCAAATGATCGTGGATGTATTCCAATACCTGTTTTAGCCGAGAAGGTGAAAACTGCCTTTGATCGATTTGCAACGACTGTCCAAACGCAGAGTGCTGTCTCAACAGGTGGATGACTAAGAGACTCAAAAGCGACTCGGTATAAAGCTTGCCTGCTAATCCATTTGACTGCATCTCCGCCAGCAGAGATTGACCAAGCCATTCCATCTGAGCGTCATAAATGCCAAAACGATTGACTAACTCGATTTGATGGATGTCAATTTCTGAGGCGATCGCAACCTGCGACATGAATTGGGGAGACAGTTGCAGAAGTAAAATATCCGTACTGTGGCTCCAACACCATTGGCGTGCTTGTCCTGCCGGAGTCAAGGTTATACTCCCCTGATGCATCCAGACCCGTTGGCTGTGCTTTCCTTCTCGTTTAACTAAATCTCCTGGCTCACCCATATTCCAGGTGATTGTATGGGCTGGTAGAGGCGAAAACTCGACATCGTTGGGCGTGAGATGGTATTGGGCGATCGTGATTCCCAAATCCTCAACCTGGGTATTCGTCAGAGTAGGGTCAGTAAATGGTGCCTCCGAACGCATCGGCGCAGCTTCCAGTCCTTGCGGGCTAGCCTGATCGCTGGAATTGCATGAAGCGCCAATCACAGTGTTACTCATTGGGCTTGAATCAGTTTTTACCCTTCTCAGACAATTGATTCTTCCGATTGTAATGTATCCAACGGCTCAGGGTTAGTTTGCCCCCAACCTTGCTCTTTCCTTGGGACAGGTGTTTTCAAATGGCTGAGAACGAGGTTATGAAGGAGAACAGGTTGCATCCGGGAATTCTAGTGAATGAACCTTAAAGCTGATTGCGGAGCGATCGATGTTCCATTGCCTTTACACCCACGGTGGCGAACCTCGTCTCAATTCCTTCTATCTAGCAGACGATGGTGAAACCGTGTTGAGTTACACTATTGTGGACGATCGCGACTATGGCGGCACGCTTTACACGGCAATCAAAGGCTGGAATTTGTATACCAGAGAACAACACACCGGAGAGTGTCAAACAAGGCTGCTAGACGAAAGAGTATTCACGGATCGAGTATATATTTACAAGCTGAACAGGGTAGAACTCGCTTCAAGTAACAGCTAAGTTTTGTCTTGTTCATTTTATCTAGGATAAACTCTTTATGTGCGATACCTTTGTTGCTCTACCCAATGCAACCCTGGATGGCTCCGTTATTTTTGGCAAGAATAGCGATCGCCCCGAAGGAGAGATCCAGGATGTGGTGACCTTCCCGGCTCAAACCTATTCTCCAGGACAGCATGTCCAATGCACGTACATTCAGATTTCCCAGGTCAAACACACCTATGTGGTAATTCTTTCCAAGCCCAGATGGATGTGGGGAGCCGAGATGGGAGCCAATGCATGTGGTGTTGTGCTTGGCAATGAGGCAGTCTGGACAAATCAGCCTTACCAATCTACTGGGCTACTGGGAATGGATTTAGTCCGGTTGGGACTGGACCGAGGAGAAACTGCCTTTGCTGCCCTACAAGTGATCGTTGATTTGCTGAAGCAGTATGGGCAGGGTGGCAATTGTGCAGAGCATTTCTCCTTCACCTACCACAACTTTTTCCTCATTGCCGATCGCAAAGAAGCCTGGGTTTTAGAAACTGCTGGGAAATATTGGGTCTTGAACTCATTATGAATTCACTCGGCAAGTATCTAATTGACATCGAGACCATGCTCAACGGACACCTTGGATTCGATCCCGCTCGACCGCTCAATGAAGGTGATGCTTTACATCAGTTTGTATTCTCACCCACGTTCCACTCCCCTAGCACGCTTGTTCTTGAGCAGTCGGCGAGCGGTACAACAGCGTATTTGGCATTCTTATGTAGCTCAGTTCACAAGGAGGGGAAAGCAGGTTGCTGGCAAGACATTCAACCTGTTGCCCCGGAAATGATGGACGCATTCTCAACAGCAGCCTTGGTAGCCAAGCCCTGGGAACTCCCGAATGTCGATACTAATAGTCGGGATGGCATCCTCGCCGGGTATCGGATTCAATCCACCGAAAGGCGTGCTCGATTTTATGCTTTCAACCCAATCTACGAAGATCATCCTAGCCAGATCGCTTGGCTCAAGCGAGGGCTTTGTATGGCACAAGACCTTTTTCAGTCTGCGGATGCAGTTCTTTATCTGGGAGCATTACAAAGGTACTTTGTTGAAGCGTAGTGAGCAACCGAACTCGCAGTTGCAGTGGAGAACGCGCGACAGTTACTCGCCCAACTCTTCCGTTATTCACCGATCGTATTCAGTGGGTTGATGGAGTCCGAAA
>CAZGDE010000394.1:0-1312 GCA_964524315.1 uncultured bacterium | reverse complement strand
TGTGATGGCTTAATTCCAGACCGGATGGAACATAAGTGGTTCATTTTCCTGGAAGACGATATTCTTTATGCGCATCGCAGTTGGACGGGATATTGCATCTATCAATTGAGCTTCACCAGAGAGAACTCAACCTATGCCATCGGTCGTGCCTCGGTCAATCGCGAACCAAGCCAGTATACCTGGGTTGACGATCACTACGATGAGAAACTGTTGATGTTTCTGATTGATCACCTGCTGCTGGGCGAGCGTTCCCCACTGCCAATGGCGGCAAATGTGCCAACTGGTATTGCCACAGAACTGCAGCTTCAGCATGTCGTCGGAACAGGGCGAAGTACAGAGACAACACCCAAGGAAGTCACACTCCCAGCGATATTCGGGTGGCTATGGCATTGGCTACTATTTCTCATCAAGTGCTAAATCCAACGTTCCATTTCAACCAGGCTTAACTGTTATGAAAGAACCTCTAAGTGCTCCTTTAGGTGAATGGTATTCTGTGGGCTTTGATGACAGGGCGATCGCACTGCAGGTCAGTCCGCCCAACGGCATCGCCTGGCAAGAGACGATTTTGTGGGAGCGGATCATTCGGGTGTGCTTCAAAACGGGTGACCGAAATAGTGACAACTCCCTCGCTACACTGCTTTGCGGTTAGCGGGGGAGTTGTCACTATTCGTCACTGACATTCCTCTAGTGGTTGATTCTGCCACAGAGAAAGAGTTGCTTTCCCGCTTTCAGGCAGGACGACAATTCTATAATACCTGCCTGGGTGAGGCGATGGTGCGGATGAACTTGGCACGGTATTCTGAAGCCTACCAGTTAGCCCGAAAACTCCCCAAAGGCAAGGCAGAAACGAAGCATTCAGCGCCGCCAGAGCCGCTTATCGGTACAGCGAGTATGCTCTGCATTCCTTTGCCAAACTGACTGCCGACCGCTCCCTGTGGATGGCTGAAAAGCTGGATGCCAATACCCAGCAAACCATTGCTACTCGCGCATTCAAAGCCAGTGAGAGAGTCTTGTTTGGTCGAGCCAGAAAAGTCAGGCATAAAGTTTCAACCCGCTTCCGGTCGATGGAAGGCAAGACCAATAAACAGGGAATCCGCTGGACAGGGGAGGGATTGACTTGGGGGAAATTGCTCATCCCTGGACGGATTGATCCTGAGAACGAAGTGATGTCGCACGGGCTGAATAGCCCCATCAAGTACGTCCGTCTGTTGTGGCGAGAATACAACGGTAGACGGCTTTGGTACGCCCAATTAGTCTGTGAGGGATTGCCCTTTATCAAGCCTCAGAACTACGTTTCTGCGGGGCTAATAGG
>CAZGDE010000393.1:0-6998 GCA_964524315.1 uncultured bacterium | reverse complement strand
AGGCAATGGAGGTTGCCGATGAACTGGTCGTGATGAATAAGGGACGGGTAGAGCAGATTGGTACACCTGCCGAAATTTATGACCACCCCGCCAGTGCCTTTGTCATGAGTTTTATCGGGCCGGTGAATGTGTTACCAAGTAGTTCTCGTATTTTCGAGGCACATGGGTTTGAATCGGCCCATCCAGAGGTGTTTCTCCGTCCCCAGGATATTGTTGTTGAAACCACAGCAAATGGTAATTCGGTTGCCGCCAGGGTGAGCCGGATTATTCATCTGGGTTGGGAAGTGCAGGCAGAACTGATGCTCGACGATGGTCAGGTGGTGACAGCCCATTTGACCCGCGATCGCTTTGATGAGTTGAACTTGAAACCCCAGCAACGAGTATTCGTGAAACCCCGGGAAGCGAAGGCGTTTCCACTTTACTATTCGATTTAGCGATATTTTCCGATTGGGACGGCACCAGGCAGAGAACAGCCAGCAGACGAAACAGCGACTTCAATGTGGTTTGCGGCAAAAGCACTGGCTGTTCTGTGTCTTCTCCCTTATTTTGATGCAGTAGCAGCGTCGGCAGCAGACTGGGCGATCGCTCCCAGTTGGAATCCCTGCGGGTATGCACCTTCTTCCTTAATTTGCTTAATAAAGACATCCGAAATGGGAATGTTCATCTTTTGAGCGATCGCCTGCACAATGTCACCGCGATCAATGACTCCTGCAACGGCGGCGGCGGGAGATAGCACGGTAATATAGCGGAGTTGATTCGCTTCCATTGTCTGAATGACATCCACTAAACGTCCTGACTCTTCGACTGTCGGGATTTCCGTTAGTGGGCGAGTTAGGCGATACAGGTTTTGAGTTTCCCACAGGCTGCGCTCGATGTACTGCAAATCATCGGCTGCAACCAGACCTCGATAGCGGCCATCGGCAGCAGCAAAGTAAACTGTGGGGCGGGAAGCGGTCAACAAATAATCATCAGCGAACTGGCGAAGCTTCATGTTGGCATCAACAACTCGAAATTCACGTGTCATCGCATCGCTGGCATGAAGTTGGAGGAGTGCCTGCTGCAGTTCTGTCACACGATCATAACTACTGGCATTCTGTACTCCAAACCACCCGAGGAGCGCAATCCACAGACCGCTATAGTCCCGCACAACGAATGCCGTTAAGCCCACAATAATTGCGATCCAGCCCAGAATTTTACCGGCACTTGCTGCCCATCGTACCCCTTTGAAGCGATCGCCCGTTGCCTTCCAGATCACGGCTTTCAAAATTTGGCCACCATCAAGGGGTAAACCTGGAATCAGGTTAAAGAGTGCCAGTACCAGGTTAATCACTGCTAGATTAGTTGCCAGTACATTAATTGGACTGGTGGCATCGGGAAGCAGATAAGCAAAAATGCTGAGTAGAATAAACAAGCTCAGGCTGACTGCTGGCCCCGCGATCGCCACTTGAAACGCCTTACCCGGTGTTTTTGACTCCTGTTCAATCGACGCAATACCACCAAATAAAAACAGGGTAATGGATGTTACCCGAATCCCCTGGGTGCGTGCGACCAAACTATGCCCCAACTCATGCAGTAACACCGAGCCAAATAGCAAGAGTGCCATTAAAGTCCCCGCTGCATAAGCTGTCAAGCTGCCCCATTCCGGATAGCGTGCCTGCCACCCGCCGCCCCTGGATAGGGCAACCAGAACCACAATGACAAACCAGGAAAGATCTACATAAAGCGGAATTCCAAAAAGCGAACCAATCCGCCAACCTGTCTGCATAACGTTCACCTTATCCCTGTCTCCAGGATAAAGGATGGTTCGATGGAAATCTGCGCCTGAGGGTGTGGGTTCCCACATTGAGATTGATCCCAAAATGTGCAAGAGTTAATTTATCTTTACGTTTGTTCCCTCTGTAGCGAGTTCGAGTGAATCATGGCTGGACGATCAATGTTAAGAAAACGCACCTCAGTCATTCTGAGTCTCTTCCTGTTGGTTGGCTTGTCTGCCCCTCCAGCGGCTTATGCTCAATCCGCGTCCAGTCGGTTTAAAAATGATGAACGCCTGACCGAACTCCTAAAAGAAGGACGTAAATTAGTTGACTCTGGTAATGTCGCTGGAGCGATTTCGGTTTATAGACAGGCTGCCGAATTGGACAACGAAAATCCCCGGATCTTTTCTGGTATTGGTTACCTGCAAGCCAGTCAGGGTAATTTTCGGGACGCTGTCCAGTCCTATCAACAGGCGATCGCCCTCGATCCTAAAAATGCCGAGTTTCACTACGCCCTCGGTTTTATTGAGGCAAATCTGAACGATAATGATGCGGCGATCGCTGCATACCAACGGGCCACCCAACTTAACCCCCGTCATGCGAATGCTTTTTTAGGAATGGGAGTTGTTTTGGTTCGTCAGGGGAGATTTGACGAAGCTGCTAATGCCTACAAGCAGGTCTTGAAGCTAGAACCCCGTAATGCGAAAGCCCACGAATTGATGGGGGCCATGCTGATTCAGCAGGATCGCCCTAAAGAAGCACTGGAACCCTTGCAACGAGCCGTTAAACTAGCACCCCGTGATGGCGATGTGTACGTTACCCTGGGGGCCGCATGGCTCAGCCTGGGTAATTTGGCAGAAGGGCTATCAGCCTTCAAGCGGGCGGCACAGTTAGAGCCACGTAATGGGAGTCTGCAATTTCAGATTGGTAAAATTTGGCAGGCAAAAGGTCGTTCAACCGAAGCTCTTCAGGCTTACAAAAGAGCTGTCTCTTTAGATTCCAACCTGTTAGAAGCGCAGGCCGCAGTTGGCAAACTTTATCTAGAAGAGTCGGATTATCTATCAGCAATTATTGCCTATCGTCAGTACGTCACTCTTTCGCCCCAAGATCCAGAAGCGCACTACGGTTTAGGTTTGGCATTGAAGGGGCGCGATCGCAATCAGGAAGCCATCACTGCCTTAGAACAGGCAAAGCGTCTTTACCAGCAACAAAACAAATCAGATAAGGCGCGGGAAGTGGAGAAACTGCTTCAGTCGATGAAGAAGTCGTAAATCGGCAATAGAGGCACTGGGATTTTGACCGAACGATTTCTGGGACGCGATCCCGGAATGGGCCAGGTTAGTAGTGTTTTAATAAACGTCCCTGAAATTTAAACTGCCAGCCAAGCATGTGTTGAACTCATGACAGGGAGCTGTCCTGATATGTTCGGTGCTGGTTGTGGCTTGTTGATTGAATTCGGCTGTTGGGTCTTTACCTTGTGCCTCTCTACCGTAAAGACTTGAACCATGACGACAAAGGTGCCTGTACCCGCCGCGATTTCGTCCCCACGCGGAGTTAAACCCGCACGTCAAATTGCTTTTATTGATGTTGCGGTTGACCACTATCAATATCTGGCAAATAGCATCGGTTCCGATATTGATGTGATTATTCTTGACCCCTTAAAAGACGGTGTTTTGCAGATTACCAATACCCTGGCAAACCGTTGTCATATTAGTGGCCTGCATTTCATTACTCCCGGCACAGAAGCTAGTTTACAGTTGGGTGCTGTGCGCCTGGATGTAAACAATCTGTGGAACTATGCCAGAGAGATCCGGAGCTGGGAAACGGCATTTAGTCACAACGCTGACATTCTTCTCTACGGTAGTCAGGTGGCTGCAGGCATGGCGGGTTGGTTATTTGTGCGGTGGTTACATTACCTATCACGGGCTAATGTTGCTGCTTCTGCCAAAGTGACCAGCATGATTTTTGGGAGCAGTAATTGGGATTTAGAAATTACCACTGGCTCAATTCAAACCGCGATCGCCTTCCCAACCGATGTTCAGAAAAAGTATGCGGCTATCCTAGAGTCTCAATGCCAGCGTTAAGCCATCGCCAATCGGGAGCAGACTAATCGCTACTCTGGGGTCTTGCTGAAGTTTCTGGTTAAAGGCCCGAATGGCGTTGGTTTGCTTATCATTCATTTCTGAATCCGCGACTCGTCCGTACCAGAGGACATTATCAATTGCAATCAAACCGCCCACTCTTACGAGTTGTAGTGCCCGTTCGTAGTAAGCATCGTAATTACGCTTATCGGCATCAATGAAGGCAAAATCAAAGCTGCCTGCCTGCCCGGTTGCCAACAACCGATCTACGGTGTCCAGGGCAGGGGCAAGATGGAGGTCAATCTTATGGTCAACACCTGCCTGTTCCCAGTAACGACGGGCGATCGCGGTCGCTTTGGAGTCAATATCACAGGCAACCACCTGGCCCTCAGGGGGCAGCGCCAGCGCCACAGCCAGAGTACTGTAGCCGGTAAACACGCCGATTTCTAATGTTTTTCTGGCACCCATCAACTGCACCAGAAACCCAAGGAGTTGCCCCTGTTCTGGTGCAATTTGCATTCGGCCTGCCGGATGTTGGGCTGTTTCCTGACGTAGTTGGGTAAGAATTGCGGGTTCTCGCAGTGACCTGTCGAGTAAATAGGCATGAAGCCGCTTGTCTAACCCAACCGTCTGATTTGCCATAGTCTAAATCGTAAATAAGGGCATAGGAGTGAAAAGGCTCCCATGCCCCAGACTATATCCCGTAAACGATACGTCTTAAACGACGGGTTGCCGTTTTTCCAGATCAAACCGATATCCATCCGGCAGAATATGGAGCGTTGCATTACAGAGTGCCAGCGGTTCATCCCGCAGTAACTCTTCCACGTTGTTATGGGTAATGTTAGCCACATCCACAATCGTTACGGCTCCTTCACCGATCACGTCCAGGTCTTTGCCGTTGATCGCGATCGCGGTGTTCTCATCAATCCCAAAACCTAAGTTAGCAGGCTGTTGGGCCAACGCCGAGAGTAATCGCCCCAGGCGTCCCCGTTGGGCAAAATGCCCATGCCCCGATCCATCCGTACCACTTCCATCCGGGGATTGGTTTCTGACTCACCTTCCACAATCATCACATCGGGCATCATTGCGGCTCCGGCGCTCGTACCACCGACAACGATGCCCTCGGCAAAGCGTTTGTGCAATGCGGTGTCCAATTCTGTGTCCTTCAGTAACTCAGTAATACGCGCCTGGTTCCCACCGGTAAAGAAAACCCCTGTAGCTTGCTCGATAATTTCCAGCGCTTTGGGGTCACTGGCATCTTCACGCTTATCTGTATCAACAACCCGGACGGACTCAACCCCCAGGCGTTCAAATACACCCATATAGGTGGCCCCAACCTCACCCGGTAAACCAGTGGCAACGGTCATCACAGCAATACGAGCCTGCAAGCCTCCGGCCCGCCGCACAAATTCGCGTAGGATTTTACAGTCGCCTTCCTTATCTTCTGCGCCACCAATAATCACCAGTTGTCCGTGGGTTTCGGGCAATGCCACGCTTTCTTGATTATCAGTTTGCGTTACTTGTTCCGTATCGTTTGCTAAGGTCTCTTTTGCTAACATAGCTTTTTCCATTAACCAGGTCTGTGTGCGGGAGATAAATTGGGTTGCAATTGAGTCAGATGAGCAAAACTTTTACTCTATTGTCAGCAACAGTCACGGTGAAGCGGCTTGCCATCTCCTGAAAAGCCATTTGGGGCAAGCATGATATTTTTCAATCAACGAAAGTAGCTCGACAACAGTCTGGTAAGGTAATTAGCCAAACTGACCCTCTACCAATCAAACATCACAGTCGCGATCGCCATAATGCCCCTGCGATAGATCCTGTGATACATCCAGAGGGGGATCGCTCGATCTCTTGTCTATCCGTCGTTCTGGCAACCTCGCAGAATGGTAGATTGGAGTCTGAGGTGGCATGCAAATGTATCCTATTTGTCTGTATTGTGCTGCCTTGAAGGAGCCATTGCATGACGTCGGATCAGCCCCCATTACCAGAATTGCCAGAAGCGATCCCGTTAGACACTGACGCGATCCCGTCTGACCCATCCCTACCGCTGTCTGATCAATCTGATCCTTTGTCTGGTGATCAACCTGATCTCTTGCCTGACGAATTTGACGAATTTGAACCGTCATCGGGTGAACCATCCGTTACTGCCGTTACTACAGATAACCAGGATGTTTTGAGTCAGTTGCCGCCCATCATTAAGGCTCCGGCCATCAAAACATTACGCTCAGCTATACGGGGCCTGGAAGGAATTGTCACTCGGCTGGAAGCGGTGCCATTCCATGCTTCTAAGTCTCCATTAGGACAGTCTTCTACTAGAAAATTTGCTGGCCAAAACGTACAGCAGTGGTGGATAACATTGCTGCACCGGGTACGTTCTGTCCTGCCAGAAGCCGTTCAGCAAAACCTGTCTGATCGGGCTTTAGGGGGGGCGATCGCCGGTATTCTCCTACTTGTTGTCTGGACAACATCAAGCCTGCTATTTCAACCATCCAAACCCACACCAGTTGCCGTTTTACCCCTTCCCAGTCCTGCGACCTCTATCCCCGATCAGGCCACACCTACCCCCATTCCCACCCTACCCTCACCAGGCATTACTCCCAGCATTGAGCCCAATCTTGAGCCAAGCCCTGAACCTGCACTGGCACCCATTGTGGCACCCGCACCAGTGCTATCACCTGCCCCATCGGTGTCTGATCAGCTTTCTGGGAATCCAGTGCCCAACCTCCCACCAACGGTGGCCCCATCGCCCCAGCCACCTGCAGCACCACCGTTAAAGCTCACCCCAGAACAGAAATTAATTGCCCAGATCCAGGACGAGGTCGCGGAAATCAGTAATCAGTATGTCAATGGGTTAATTCAATCCGTGCAGGCAAACTTTCGGAGCAGCCGCTTAACGGTAAAACTCAGTGATGGCTGGTACAATTTGCCCGCGTTACAACAGGATCAACTTGCTAACGATATGCTGCGTCGCACTCAGGAGCTTGACTTCAGCAAACTGGAACTGACTGATGCGACCGGGGTAGCCCTTGCCCGCAGTCCAGTTGTGGGTGAGGAGATGATTATTCTGCAACGCACGACCACGACTGCAACAACGGCTGCCTTGCTCGATGCTGGTTGAACCGCTTGAACTACACCGCCAATGGGTTAAACCACTTAAACC
>CAZGDE010000392.1:0-7010 GCA_964524315.1 uncultured bacterium | reverse complement strand
GCCTTAGGCTTTGGACTGATTGGCTTTTGTCTCACTACTCCTTCTCTGCGACGGGTGTTTCGCTCGCCCTGGTTACTGGTTAGTTTGGCATTGTTTTTGGTGGCGATCGTGCCCATCTTAATCTGGAACATGCAACACGATTGGGTTTCCCTCCGGTTTCAGTCGGGGCGGGCTATCCCTGATCGGGGCTACAGTCTGCTTGATCTACTGGTCACATTTCTGGCAGGGGTGGCGTACCTGTTTCCCACGTTGGGCTTTCCTCTATGGTGGGTGACTGGCAGACAAATGATTGCCAGCAAAAGTAAATTTAGCAAGGCTCCCGACTCTTACCTCCCGGCTCCCCATGCCCTAATTCTGTGGATGGCGCTACCACTGATGTTTGGTTTTACTCTTATGGGAGGATATCGTCCCATCTTGCCAACCTGGGCAGCACCGGGCTTCTGGAGTGCTACGTTGCTGTTGGGGGAACGGGCGGCTTATTGGCAAACGACGTTACTCCGACGGGTCAACCGCTGGCTGTGGGGGTCGGGATTGGCGATCGCCACGCTTCTCCTCATTGCTACCTTACACGTGAGCCTGGGAGCCTTACAGAAACCCAGTCACTATGCCTGGTTTGGTGGTTTTCTGTCACCCCAAGCAGACGCGTCTGTGCAATTGCTGGATGTGCAACAGCTCCGACAGGGGTTTGCTCATTCACCCACGCTCAAAACCGCCCTGGCTACAACGGGCTTTCTATTTACGGACAATATTTATCTCGCCGGACAGGTTGGCATGGCGATCGCACCGTTGACCCAGACGCCAGTTACCGTTCTGGAGGAAGACCTGCGTGGCTTTGCGTTCTGGTCGAAACCCGATCAATGGGTCGGACAGGATGGGTTATTCATTGCTGTCAACTGGCAACAGTTACCTAACCCCAGCCGTTATCAGCCCTATTTTGAGACGGTGGAGCTACTGGCGGATATCCCCATTAAACGCGGCGGAGCGATCGTGCAGATGGTTCATGTTTACCACTGTCATAAACTGCTGAAGCCGTATCCCCGTCCCTTTGGTGGAGTGTCTCAGGGGGCGGGATGAGGGCAGTAAAGGGGCAGGGTTGATGCTCACTCACCGTTGTCCATTCCCGGTATCCATTTACCCCCTATCCCCTCGTTCCTTTAGGAGTTGATGCACTGTATTTAATAACTCAGCCATGGGCAGGGCCGGTGAGAGAATCTGGGCCGCTAATTCTTGCAGCAGAGTTGGTAATTTTGCTGCTGATGTATGTAGTTCAGTTGCACCATAGCTCCGATGATCCAGAACCAAAATGGGGGGTTTAGGGTTCATCTGCTGCAGTTCACTTAACCAGGCCAGGGTTGTGGCTGGTAGCTCTACCTCCGTCCAGCAGATCACAAGTAAATCGACACTTTGAGACTGTACCTGCTGTAAAACTTCCTGTCGCGATCGCCCTACTAATCCCCGCAATCCTGCCGTTTGCAAATATTGCACGAGTGCCTGTAACCATTCGGTTTCCTGGGGAAAGCCGTCTCGGCTGGTAATGGTTGCTGCGGGTGGCTCTGTGTCCTCCAGCGATTGGGGTAACCGGGCAAGATCCAGTGCCAGAATCGCCGGTCGCCACGCATACCCGGCGGCGATTTCAATGACTTGCAAAAGGGCAGATGATTCCCCGTCAGACATAACGGTGGGTATGGTAGCGGTAGCGGTAGATAAGCAGGGAAAGACTAACAAGCCCATAATCTGATTGGCTGCCTGGGTCGTTTCCTGCTCTAACGTGATCAATGGTAACGATGCCAGGAACGTATGCTGGCTAAAGTGTTGAAAATAGGTACATGGATCATTGAGAGAGCCGTCTAACAAGACAACATTTGGCTTCCAGACGCGTGCCAGTAATTCGGCCTGTTCTAAATCTTCTGCTTCAAGCACACGGTAGTGATGGGAGTGCAATAGTTGCGTCAAATCAGAACTGGGTATGGCTCGCTCGTTCACCGTTGCCTCTGGTCGTAGATGCAGGACGGTTAACACGGGTGATGCCTTGAATGGCGTTGTCGGTGTTGGTTCCTCCCAAACCAGATGTTGGAGCGTTTGCCGCAGCGCTTTTGCTTGCAGGGGTAAGGTCAACCAACCGTCGGCGTAGTTGCGTTGTGCCTGAGCGTCATCAGCGGTGGTTGCGGTGACGACCACTGGGATCAGGCGGGTTTCTTGATTCGATTTCAGCAGTGTCAAAACATCCCAACCCGAAAGCAGTGGCAATACGGGGTTGAGGAAAATAATACAGGGCTGCAAGCGGCGAGCCTTTTCTAACGCTTCCGTGCCCGATCGCGCAATGACCACCCGGTAGCCTAAACCACTCAGTTGCTCGGATAAACTGTCGATAAAGGGAACCACCGCTTCCACAATTAATACCAGGCGATTATTACGACTGATTGCCGAGGTGACGCTGGTTACCTGCGGTGCGGATGGGGGTTGGGGGGTACTGAGAGGTACCCGCCCGGCTGGATAATTGGCAGCAAACGGGTCGGTTTCTTCCCGGTTTGCGAGGGCTGTTTTCTCTGGCGGATCCGGTGGCAACAGAATGGTAAATTGGCTACCCTCGCCTTCTTTGGAGGTAAACGTGACATCGCCACCGTGAAGACGTGCCAGACGTTGGGTCAATACAAGCCCCAGGCCCGTCCCTTCAAAGCGGCGGGTCAACGGATTTTCAAGTTGCTGAAACTTTTGAAAGATAAGGTGCTGTTTATCTGCGGCAATCCCGATCCCCTGATCCCAGACGGTGAAAGCAATCCAGCCGCCCCACCGGTTGACCCTTAAGCCGATCTGCTGATCCGACGTTGTAAACTTCAGCGCATTGGACAGGAGGTGTACAAGCATCTGCCGCAACCGCTGTTCGTCGGCAATGAGGAACTTTAGATCCGGTTCGATTACCAGGGAAAACTGCGGAAATTGACAAACCGCATCACTGCTAGGGTGTTTATCATCCAGCAAGCGCAATTGCTTTGCCTGGTCAAAGGCGCGGCTGCAGACAGTGGGAATATCTACGGGTTCGGGGCTGAGTTCCAGTTGCCCGGTTTCCATCCGTGCCAGATCCAGAATGTCATTGACAACGGCCATCAGGTGCCGCCCACTCTGGTAGATCAGTTGGGCATAGTGCATCTGGCGCTGGTTCATTTCGCCAATGGTTTGGTCTTTCAGCAGACTGGACAATCCCAGCACGGCAGTCAGGGGAGTCCGCAATTCATGACTAATACAGGCAAGAAATTCGTCTTTAAGCCGGTTTAGCTGGACTAGATCAGCATTCTTTGCGGCTAATTCCCGCGAAAGTTGCTGCTGTTCCGTCATGTCCTGCGCCAGGATTAACCAGAGAGTAGCACCCGCAATCACCGGAACGGTGGTAGTTGCCTGGGCCATACCAGCTAATGGACAGGGTGCTTCGGTAGCTGTTGGACTCAGGGTTGCTAATCGAAAACTGGAAACCGATTCGGTCGCTGACTCCGCGATCGCCAGAGGTGGGGCAGTTGATACAGCCTCCTTTCCCTGTAAGGGCACTTCCCAGCCGGAAGCACCTGCTTCAAGTGGTAATTGACCGATGGGAATTTTGACGAACTGCAAGACTTGCTCCTGTCCATTTTTCAAGGGACAGACACAAATACAGGTATCCGGTTTAGGGCCTAGCTGACAGGTTGCGCCACTGCTGGGCGAAGTCGTTGTATCATCGGGGAGCCCCGACGCCTTTAACCCGCTACTGGTGGTGGTTGCCTCCAGCCAAGGGGCCGCTTCCTGCCGTAGCCAGTTCGGATCGAGCCATTTGCCCACCTGCTCGCACCAGACTGAATTTTGCATGACAACGATCCCGTCCTGAGTTTGTAACATCAGGGGAAGGGGTAGCTGTTCCAGCAATTGCAGCAATGAGTTGACCAGATGTATAGGGGTTGGGGATGTGCTAGGGGGTGGTGCTAGCGGGGCCGTTATGCCAGCGGGTGTGTTTCCTCCGGCAGTTACCTGCGTGATATTTAGGTGGTGTGCCGCTGCCTGATGGGACTTTAATTGGGTTTCCAGGTCTACTTTCTGGGCCAGTAATTGTTGGACTAATTGTACGGTGTGCTGCTGTGGCGATGATAGCGTTGGTAAGGTAAACGCTGTTGTTGGTGCAACTACATGGCTGAAGAGGTGGCCCCACTCTGGCAGATGGGCTACCACGGTGTGTAGGAGCTGTAGCCTGTCCAATAAACCCAGGAACCGACCATCTTCACCCATCAGCGCATAGTGAGGCAATGACTGGGGGCCGGATGCTGGCTGGAGATAGGGCAGAAATTGGTTAACTGATAAATTACCGCTCAGGGTGGTGAGCGGTTCAAGAATGGTCGGTAGATCGCTTACATGGCTCGGAGGCATGATCGCCTCACTCAAGGACGCATCAGGGGAACTACCTGACCCGCCGGGTAGCAAATAGGGTAGTAACCGACACGTGCGGACTACACCAACGCATGATTGCTCCTCATTGAGGAGAACCATTTGATCGGGGAAGGATTCAGTGCTCGCCCCCGCAGTAAACCGTTGTAACAGGCTCAGTGCCTCAGTGAGACTGGCGGTTGGCGGGCAAGTTGGGGTTGGTGTAGCAAATTCCCTGAGACAGGTGTTGAGCGAAAGCATGGGAAACCTGCCTGGAGACACAATAATCAAAAGGTCATGCTCGCTTAATGAAAGCTACGAGTCTGACCAACCAAGCCTGTATGCAGTAGCCACTTCAGAGCAATGGTGACGAAAGCAGAGACTAGAGAGGACAAGGATATAAGTTGAGACTGTCAGACTGAATTATCGGATCGAATTTCCCAGGTTTGATGCTACCTGGCAGAATCAGTAGATTGAATCTGCGATTCAATCTGTGTAGGTCAGGCTGAGGTACGAAACCCAATGCTGTGTGGGTTATGCGATCGCTAACCCATCCTACGCTCAAGTTAACCCAACTACTTCGTCAAACTTCTTAAGTTGACGTTTTAGGCCGACGTTTTAGGCCGACTTTGAAGCTGGAGGCCTTCGAAAGACCTAGCTTACATTATGACGCTGGAAAGAACCTGATTAGGAAGGGAGTGATCGCTTTGTAACTATAATTAATTAGGTGTTGAACTATTAACACATCTTTAAATATTTCGTTAAAAATCCTGATATATATACGTTTGGTGATATATCCCGTCTGAATCTGTGTCTCACAGGTTTTTCCTTGCTTCCAGTTATCCCTTTGCCAAACCATTGCGTACCCACCTGTCCATTTGCATTTTCCTCTACTCGGAATCGCTGACTCAAGCGGTTCTGCAGCAGTTAGGCCGCGATCGCTATCAAACAGCGACCCCAACCACCAAAGAGGCGTTCTTTACCTTAATTGACCAGGAAAAGCAACGGTTGGACTGTTTGATTTTTCAAGACGGCCCTGAGCTTCCTTCCCTGGCGAACTGGTTGCATGGTCAGGCGACGTTGTTACCAGCTGTCATCGTTCGTTCTCTGGACGGCTTCCACCCTGGCGAGGGTTCCACCCCGATAGCCGCCTCTGAATCGCCTCCAGTGAGCGTCGCATCCTCATCTCCAGAGCCAGGGTTCACCTATCACACGGCTGAGGTCATCATTCCAGCAAGCCAACTAACGGAAATTAGTAAGCACATTGATGTGGCGATCGCCCAATTTATCAATCTTTCTCCCACCTGTCGTTTAAACGGTGCTGTTTCAGAGATTGACTTGAACCAGGATCTGACCACACAAAATTTTCTGATGCTTCAGCAGCGGCGCTTAACGGAAAAACTTAAAGAGCGACTCGGATACCTGGGCGTGTATTACAAACGAAATCCCCAAAACTTCTTTCGTCACTTACCCCCTGATCAGAGACGAGAGTTGCTGGAACAGTTAAAGCATAAGTACCGTGACATTGTCCTCCACTACTTTGTGAATGATGGGACACTGAATCAACGGATTGATGACTTTGTCAACACAGTTTTTTTTACCGATATTGCTGTTTCTCAGGTTGTGGAAATTCACATGGAGCTAATGGATGAGTTTGCTAAACAGCTAAAATTGGAGGGTCGTAGCGAGGAAATTCTGCTAGATTACCGTTTGACATTGATTGATACTATCGCCCATCTATGTGAAATGTATCGCCGTTCTATTCCCAGAGAATCCTAAATTTTTAGTTACGGGCTAATTGGCAGTAGACTGATGCCTGTTGGGCTCTCACAGCTAGTATCCTCATCTTAACTTTTGCTTAGTCCGTTACTCCAGCTTGAACCCTTTTATCTATGAGTCCTGTAAAAAAAACCTACGTCCTGAAGCTCTACGTTGCGGGTAACACACCAAGTTCTATTCGCGCTTTAAGAACACTGAACGAAATTTTAGAGAAAGACTTTCAAGGGGTTTATGCCCTAAAAGTCATTGATGTGCTGAAGAACCCACAATTAGCAGAAGAAGATAAGATTCTGGCTACACCAACGCTATCAAAAATTCTGCCTCCCCCGGTCAGAAAGATTATTGGTGATTTGTCTGATCGCGAACGTGTACTGATCGGTTTAGATCTGTTGTACGAAGAACTCCGCGACGATGGGATCGCTACCGAAGAATAGAAATTTGGTCGGTTAGGGGGATTTAATAGACTCTTTTGGTGTTAGGACTCTTTTTATGTTAGATGTAGCGGATAGCTTGCTATTTCAGGAGCTTTTTAGAACGACCCCATACCATGACCCAAATTAATCAAACCACCCAAAGCAGTGAGGCTGGAACCATCGGTGTTCAAAAGATCCGTACCTTGATTGAAGGCTTTGATGATATCAGTCACGGTGGTCTTCCCATTGGGCGTACAACTCTTGTTAGTGGTACGTCGGGTACTGGTAAAACCCTATTGGCCGTACAATTTCTGTATAACGGAATTATTCATTTTGATGAACCGGGGATCTTTGTCACTTTTGAAGAATCACCCACCGATATCATAAAAAACGCTTTTAGTTTCGGTTGGGATATACAGAAGTTTATTAACGAAG
>CAZGDE010000391.1:0-7027 GCA_964524315.1 uncultured bacterium | reverse complement strand
GCTCCACGCCGCCGCCCTCTTCGACCTGGAGGGTAACCTGCTTGCGTTACAGGAAGATGTGGGACGGCACAATGCCCTGGATAAGCTCATTGGCGCGGCCCTACTGCAAGATCAGTTCCCCCTGAACCAGCACATCATTCTGGTCAGTGGCCGTACCAGCTTCGAGATCATGCAGAAATGTTTGGCAGCCAGAGTCCCAGTGGTCTGTGCGGTTTCTGCCCCCAGCAGTTTAGCCGTCGCCCTGGCACAGGAATTTGGCATGACCCTGATCGGGTTTCTGCGGGGTGAACGGTTTAATATTTATGCTGGCCGGGAACGGTTAGCGCTGTCCTAACTGTTGTTCCTGACGGATCGATTGCGGATTAAATAAGATCGGGTATTTCGCCTTCTGAAGGGTCGCACGGCCATGCGACCGCACAAGACAGTATCGAAGTTATTTAATTCTCGTTCCTGAGTTAGCGTTTACCTAATAAAGCATCGACGAAGCTGTTAAAGGTATCATCGCGATCATACTCGACCCGTTTGGGCATTCCCCGATATTCGTAGGGTTGGGGAACAGTAGCAAAGCGATTGTGGTATTCACAAATCATTTCGTAGGCGGCATTCACCTGCTTGAAGCGTTCTTCCGCCATGCGATTGCCAGGATTCAGGTCAGGGTGATAACGGCGGGCAAGGCGGCGGTACGCTTCCTTAATTTCGGCTGGCGTTGCGGCTTGATGGACATTAAGCAGGGCATAACAGGCTTCTACGCTAGTCATAACGGCACCAGGTCAGAGAGAAAAGATGAGAGAGACACTTTAAGGCATTAACCAAATCAAATTAATCTGATTATTCTCCAGAGGTGGAATTATATCCTTCTGGAGCATTTATCCCTTTCACTTAATTTGTTTGGTTTAGCCTAACCAATGATGCCCGGACTATTCATCAGCCCAGTGGTACAAATGCCCATCAAATTGATCGCCACCCATTCCAGGACAGTAGCTTTTCCGGTTGTTACTGACCCTTTACCTGACTAAACTGCAACAAAATATCCGGTAGCCTGCAAGAAGCAAACTACCGGATATAGAAAACCAGTCCAAAGTACTGGTAATGTATTCGATTGTAGGGACGGGCTAGGAGGGATTCGAACCCCCGACACCGTGGTCCGTAGCCACGTGCTCTAGTCCACTGAGCTACAAGCCCTCGGCCCTCACAAGAATTTAATAGTAGCACACATTTTTAGAATGTCAAAACCTTTAGACCCCCAAAATTCAAATTTTTCTGCCGAAGGTGTCCCGACCCCGGCGACGGACATGTCTCCTTCACCCTTGACCCACCTCGATGCCCAGGGACAGGCGCAGATGGTTGATGTCTCGGCCAAAACCGCGACATGGCGCGAAGCCGTAGCGATTGGGCAGGTTCGCATGTTACCAACCACCCTGGCGGCGATCGCGGCTGGTAACACGCCCAAGGGCGATGTCCTGGGTGCGGCCCGGTTGGCCGGAATTATGGCAGCCAAGCAAACGGCCCAACTAATCCCGCTCTGCCATCCGTTGCCGCTGACCAAGGTCGCTGTGGAAATAGTACCCGACTCGAACTTACCGGGTTACCGCATCCAGGCAACTGTACGCACCCGGGCAGAAACCGGCGTTGAAATGGAGGCATTGACGGCTGTTTCCGTAGCGGCTCTGACCCTGTATGACATGGCCAAAGCACTGGAAAAGTCGATCACGATTGAGAAAATCGGTTTACTCAGTAAAACAGGAGGGAAATCGGGGGATTATTTTTCTGAAGATTATGTGCAACACTAATCAACTTGTGCCATCTTTAGCCGATCGCTATACAATGCTGCGAGAGTAATCATGGGGGTGGTTTTATGAGCTGGTCTGGTTTGGTCAAGCTATTGAGTGGTTTTTTGATTGCGATCGCCTTGATCGTTGGGGGTAGCGTCTTTGCGGCCCAATATTTGATTACCCAATTTACGGCTGCCCCGCCAAAACCAGTATTTCCCAACGACAAACCAGCCCCCAAGCCTAAAGCTGCCAGTGCGCCCAAAGCTAAAACGGTGGCTGCTGCACCCAGCCCCAAACCTAGCCCTGAAGCCAGTCCTTCACCCAGCCCTGAAGCCAGTCCTTCACCCAGCCCTGAAGCCAGCGCCACACCAGCGGCAAAACCACCAAAACAACAGGCAAACGAATACAAAGCCCGAATTTCCCTTTCAGAGGGGCTAAATTTGCGGTCAGAACCCAGCCGGGATGGGGCCCGAATTGGTGGCGTTGATTACAACGATGAAGTGACCGTACTGGAAAACAGTGCTGATGGTGAATGGCAACGGGTACGGATTGAAGCTACAGGTGATGAAGGGTGGATTAAGGCCGGCTATGCCAATCGCACCAATTAATGCGACGCTCACCGATTTTCTCACGATCAAAAATATTCCAACTGCAATCGTGATGCTGCCTGCCACCAGGTTCATTGCCTGGCTGAAGCGCTCACTTATTCATAATCTGGCTTTGTCTGCGATGACAGCATAAACAGATTTGCCACCTCTATCGGCGCTGATTTGGATCGACACAGGCCGAGGCCCAGGCCGATCGAATAGGCTCCACCCAGATACTTGATCAGGGTAAAGAGGCTACCCATTGTTTCCGCCAGAAATGTCAAACCCCAAATGACAATGACAATAAAAATGATGTCGCCACACACTATTCCCAGAGTGGTGAAAACACCATGAATCAGCCTTAAAGAAGCTGATTGCGTCAAAACAGCCACCACACTTACGCTGAGAATAGCAGCCAGAACAATCATGCTCCCCAGGAGCGCCATGATACTGCTAAATGTCATCAGTAGTCATCACGGCAGGCGATTAGCCCCCTGGATTAAACGATGCCAATACTTCCGAGCCACTGGCATTATAAACATCTAACGGAACTCCAGCATTGGTAGAAATTGCCTGCAAAGCCGCTTGCAGACTATCTACATGATGGACAGCACCACCCAAAATCATATTATTACCGGCCTGTCCCACGCTAAATGCCTGCCTCAATGCCTGCTCATAGGCGGCGGTAAACTGAACCCGGATCCGGTCATTCCGAATCAGGTAATTGCAGGTTTTTGGAGAGCCAGCACACACCCGTTTCAGGTCGTCACGCACTTTTTGCTGCTTCACAACAACTTGCAGTTGCGTTTCCGCCCGATTGAACGATGCCGAATAAGTGGCAATTAAGGGTTGGGCTTTCGCTGAGTAACTGGTACCAGCGGGAACTTGCTCGACGGCATTGAGGGCTTTCTGCCAGGTAGCAGTCGCTTGTGTCCATTGGTTTCGCCCTTGCAGGTTAGTAGCGGTTTGCGCCAGAGCGATCGCCTGTCCATAGGAATTCTTGGCCATCAGTTCTCTGGTAGCGCGATCGCGGGCCGTGGCCAGTTTTGCCGTGTAATTCGTCAACAGTTGTTGAGCTTCGGCATGGCTGGTTGTCGTCGTCGGAATTTGTTGCAAGCTATTAACAACCGTTTGCCAACTCGATTGCACCTGTTGCCAGTTTTCCAGGGTTTGGGCAACATTTTGCCGCACCTCCGCCACATTAGCCGCCGCCTTAGCAGTTGCTAACTTCTTCTGGGCCTGACGTTCTGCGGCGAGGTAACGGTCAACCGTCTTCAAATTCGCCCGATAAATGGTCAACCGATTCTGGGCAAAGGGAAATAACTCCGTTCCCTGGGGAATTCGTTGGATTTGGGCGATCGCATCCCGCCATTGCACCTGAATACTCTGCCAGGCCCCCGCCGTTTGGGGTACCGTTTGGCTTTTTTGGGAGGCTTCTCCCGCCTGCTGTTCCGCCAGCAATGCCTGATCTAGCAGGGCCGCCTCGGTTTGATTACGCTTCAGGAGCATTTGTGCTTCACCCCGTTGCATCGACCAGGGTGGAATACTGCCCAGTAAACGGTTAGCGGCATTCAGCCGTTGTTGCGCCTGTTGCAAATCCTGTCCCGACTGGGCCATTTTGATGGTGTCATCCACTTCCTGGTTTAGAGCGGCCGCCATTTGCATGGGGGCACACTTCCCAATAACGCAGGTGTTCGATACCACTAACAAACCTGCTGCGAACGATACCACACTCACCCCAATACCCATCGCCGCCCAGAACAATAAGGGCGATCGCTCCTTGGCCGCAAGAGTTTCATCGGCTTCATCGTGCGCTGTTGCTACCGTCTCCGTAGGGGCCAAACTGGCCACAAATGATTCATCCAACTCCAGCGAGTCGTTCAACGTCGGCGTGGCGTCCTCTGGCAATGCCCCTTCCCGATCAAGACTTGCCTCGATCCGGCTAGCGGTTATCTCATCAACCGATGGCTCAGCCGTCGTTGGCTCATTAATCATTGGCTCATTAATCGTTGGCTCAGCCGTAACGATTGGCGTATCGGTAACATCCGTAACATCGGTAACAATGACAGCATCGGCTTCTTGCGGAGGCACCCACCGATCAGCCACCAGGTTCAACCCATGAAATGCGTAAGGTTTTGCCTGCCCCAATGATCGCAGGAACAGCTTGACCTGAACCGTTTCCGGCACAGCCACCACAAACAACTCTGGACTAACCGCTGGTAACAAGGCTCGGATTTCCTGTTCCAACAAACCAAAAATTTGCTCTGGCAGCAACGATTCGGCAGGGGGATGCTCACCCAAAACCATTAAATTGCCCGATCGCAACACACACTGCACCTGAAAGGGAACCGCAGAAGATTGGTGCAATAAACGTGCCTGTAATCGCTGGGCAATTTGTTGTAAGCACTCCTGTTGCTGCAAATTTTCCTGTGGCGCTACTACACTCATGGGGCGATCGAGGCTAAACTGTCGCCAATATCCTACTCGCTAAAATTGAAGACGGCACAATTTCATGTGGGATTCAGCCAAACGACGATCGTGATCGGGAGACAATAGAAACATGAGCCACTCGTATAGCGCGTAGTGCTGGAGCCCCAGATGGAAATTCTGATTGTTGAAGACGAGGCAGAAATTGCCCAACTCATCCAGCTTTATCTTGAAAAGGAAGGGTTCTCCTGTCGCTCTTGCCGGGACGGAATGACTGCCCTCCAGGTATTTCAAGAGCAGAAGCCTGATCTAATCATTCTCGATTTAATGATCCCCGGACTGGATGGTCTGGAAGTCTGTGCCCGCATCCGTCAGAAACCAGGCACCAAAGATCCCTACATCCTGATGTTGACTGCGAAGGGCGAGGAAATCGATCGCATCATTGGCCTCTCCACCGGAGCCGATGATTACATGGTTAAACCCTTCAGCCCCAAAGAACTGGTCGCCCGGGTACGGGCCTTGCTTCGGCGATCGCTCCGCCAGGGTGGGCAAAGTCAGATTTACCACACACAACATTTCCAGGTAGATGTTGACCAGCGGCTTGCCCAACGTTGCCTCACCCCCGATCAACTAGAACCCTTAGACCTGACCACACTGGAATTTGACCTGTTAGCCACCTTCATGAGCTATCCCGGTCGCGTGTGGAACCGCACCCAGCTCATTGACAAACTATGGGGCGGCAATTTCTTTGGTGATGAGCGGGTCGTCGATACCCACATCGCCCGCTTACGCAAAAAAATTGAACCCGACCCTGCCAATCCCACCTTTGTCAAAACTGTCATTGGTGTCGGATATAAATTTGAAGACCAATCACCATAGTTAGCCCAACCTGTCCTGCAACCTGTACTGAGGATTGCAGGTTAAAAATAAGGGTGTCTATCCCCATCCTCTCCCCATGAGCAAACCTGGACTCCGCACCCGCCTGTTCCTCTCCCATCTGATCGTCATGGTCGTGGGTGTCAGTACGCTGCTAACCTTCGGCAGAATTTACTCCCCCCGTCTATTTGTCCTGCATCTGCAACAACTGGAAGGGCGTGTGTTCAACCTGTATTTCATCCGGCAACAGTTGGTCGATGGATTTGAAGAATCCTGGAGCCGGGGAGCATTCTGGTCAGTGATTGTCGGTGGTTCCGCCGCTGGTGGATTAAGTTACCTGGTCGCCAAACGCATTACCCAACCCCTGACCCAAATGGAAGCCGTCACGCAAAAAGTGGCTTCCGGGCATTTGGAAGAACGGTTACCCAGCAGTGACATTCCCGAACTCCACAACCTGGCAATTAGCTTTAACCGGATGGCCGCCAATCTCGAAGGGGTAGAACAACGACGACGGGATCTCATCAGCGACCTGACCCACGAACTGCGAACCCCTCTGACGATTGTGGAAGGTTACCTTGAAGGGTTAGCAGACGGCACGATTGAACCCAGTGTCGAAACCTATCAACGTCTGGTGCGAGAAACCGCCCGCCTCCGTCGGTTAGTGAATGATTTACAGGAACTCTCCCAGGCCGAAGCTGGCTATTTGCCCATTCGCACTCAAATGTTAGATGTGCGCCCCTTACTTGATGCAGTTGTACAGAAATTTTCCGATCAGGTGACCGAGGAAGGCCCCGTCTTGCAACTGGATTACCCGGAAGACCTCCTGCCCGCCTTTGCCGATCCCGAACGGGTGGAACAGATTTTAATGAACCTGTTGGGCAATGCCCTGCGTTACACCAGCGAAGGGACGATCACCGTCCGCGCCTGGGGCAATATGGATAAACTCTGGATTGAAGTCGCCGATACGGGACAGGGTATTGCTGAGGACGAATTACCCTATATCTTTGATCGATTCTGGCGTTCCGATCGCTCCCGCGATCGCCATTCTGGTGGCACGGGAATCGGTCTGGCGATTTCCCGGCGATTAGTAGAACTTCAGGGGGGCACCGTCGAAGTCGAAAGCAAACTGGGCCAGGGTAGTAAATTCCGCTTTTCTCTACCATTTGCCTGAGTCTGCCAGGTTCTTTGGCACGGGAACAATACAAACGCAGTATTTCCTTGACGAAATCCCCATGATTTTGTCAATCACTTGCAATACGGCAGTCACAACTTTGCCAAATCCAAATTCTAAGGTTGACATAGGGTTGCGAATTACACCACGCCACTAAGGAATGGGAATTAAATAAGTTCGATATTGGGTAGGGG
>CAZGDE010000390.1:1902-7048 GCA_964524315.1 uncultured bacterium | reverse complement strand
TGCCAATTTATCCGGTGCGAATTTGGGTTCTGCCAATTTGACCGATGCCGACTTGAGCAGTGCTAACCTCTCCCGTGCCTATCTGCATCAGGCGATTCTAGAAAACACGAATTTCAGCCAGGCGAACCTGAGTGGTGCCTACTTAAGAGATGCTGTTGTACAGGATACTCGTCTGGATGGGGCCAATTTGCAAGGAAGCAATCTCAGTCGCACGAATCTGGTAGGTATTTCTTTGAAAGGAGTGGATCTAACGCAGGCAAATTTAAGTAGTGCGATATTGTCTGGAGTGCGATCGCCCACCTCAAACCGGCAGGATCAAAGCCTCACACTTCTATTTGGCATGAGTACCTTTACCTCTGGTAATCGTTGTCTTGACCCAGATAGCCCGGATGTCAGAGAAGCTAGCCGCTATGGTTTCAAACTGGGGCTTGCTGACCTCAGTGGTAGCAAACTTCGGGGTGCCAACTTGAGTAATGCCATTCTCTTCAATGGGAATCTCAGTGGAGCCGATTTATCTGGGGCAAACCTGACCGAAGCAATTCTCGTTTGTAGTAACCTGACGAACGCCACCTTGACCGGGGCTGATTTGCGTGATGCCAGATTGGAACGGGCAGTTGTGGCGGGCGCGAACTTGCAGGATGCGAAAAACGCAAATTCGACGGGTACGTTTAAGTCTACTGCCGAGGTACAGGCCCAACCAATTGAAACAGAGGCGAAACAGTATGTTAGCTCGATGCTACGGGCCCAACAGGCATACTATCTGGAAAAGGAAAGATTTGCAGCGCAGTTAAGTGAGTTGGGGTTGGGGATCCGGCCTGAGACTCAAAATTATCTGTATCGGATTTTTCCCTACCGCGATCGCACCAAAGCCGTCATGGTTGCAGGTGTACCGAAGAAAAACGGGTTCAAGTCCTATGTTGGGTTTGTGAATTTGGGTAAGGCGGGGGATGACTGGACGACCTTTACCATCCTCTGTGCGAGTAACGCCGCTTTGCCCAATCTCCCCAAAATGCCAGCATCCTTTCCAACTACGAGTGCAGCGACCTGTCCATCTGGATTCCAGTCGGTGCGATGAGGGAGCGATCGTGAACCCGCCGTTAATCTGCCGCTACCACGGCAGGTTGCAGTTGGCGACCATTGAGGAGAAAGGTTTCCATTTCGCCTTTGCCCTTCACATAAACCGTTCCCCGTGGTTTCAAAACGTAGCGGTGCTTGAGCCGCTCATAGGTGGTGGCTGACACTTGAATTTTGCCCGTTAGTCCCTGTGACTCCATCCGGCTGGCAACATTAACCGTGTCCCCCCAGAGGTCATAGATAAACTTTTTCGTACCAATCACCCCTGCTACGACGGGACCCGTATTGATACCAATCCGAATTTGGCAGTTCTGGTTATGGTCACGGTTAAAACGAGCCAGTTCATCGCGCATGTCCAGAGCCATTTCCGCGATCGCCTCCGCATGGTCAACCCTGGGGTTGGGTAAACCGCCAACTACCATATAGGCATCCCCAATGGTTTTGATCTTTTCCAACTCGTAGGTTTCAGTGAGGCGATCGAAGGATGAAAAGATCTCGTTCAGAATGGCGACCAGTTCCGTCGGCGTGATCTGGGCAGATAGTTCGGTGAAGTTGACCAGATCGGCAAACAAAATCGTTGCCTCAGAGAAACCATCGGCAATGCTGCTGTGTCCGTCCTTCAGCCGTTGGGCGATCGGTTCTGGCAGAATATTCATCAACAGTCGTTCAGATTTTTCCTGTTCTGCCTGCACCTGTCGATTCGCGGCCTGTAATTGGGCCGTTCGTTCAACAACTCGCAACTCCAACTCTTGCGAGGTATGGCGTAACCGGCTAATAACTACCATAATGCCCAGCAATGCCAGGAGGAGTAACCCGCCCAGCATGACAAACGTTCCCTGAAGTCCCCGATTAGTAATTCTGGTGAGTTTGTTTAGTGGTGTAGTGACGGTCAGTACACCCCCCACATCTCCCACCTTCCAATCCCGTTTGGGACTGTCGGGATAGGTATTATGGCAGGCAACACAACTGGGTTTCATAATATCTGCCTGGGCAAACCGTAGTGATGGTAAGCCTTGAAATGACTCAAACCGGATAAACGGTTGGTCGGGTTGTTGCCGCAACGCGATGAGTGCCTGTTGCTCGAACTCATCCTTCGGAGTACTCGTTTCCCTGCGCCACGGAAATGGATAATCACTATACAACCGCACGGAGATACCAGTCGTTTGTTGGCTGAGGGTCTGTCCCAGTTCAATCATGAAGGTTGAGGGTACTGGAATTGCTGCTGCCTGCTTGGTATAGTGGGGCGTAACCGCAATGCTATCAACCCCTTTCACCCGGTCAACAGCATTCGTGCTGTAATAGGTGCGAGCGGCATCCAGCGTTTGGACGTAGAGGACAGTATCGGCGATCGCCTGGGAATGAATCAGGTTAGAAGATAGACGCGACATATTCCACAATGCTGCTGCCGTTCCGGCAAGAAATAGAATTGCCAAAAGCAGGATGGTACGCCGATGGAGCAGTTGCAGGACAAAATTAAGCAACCGATTCAGATAGTGGAAAAGCAAGTTTCCCCTAACACTGTCCTCTAACCCATTCATTGATTTTATTCCGTTGTAGGCATTGCATCGAGAACTGCTAGCACCGCTTTCGGAAGTAACTGATCTTTAAACCAAACCACCTTAGCCGAGGCATCTCCCAGTTTTACACCTGCCTTTTCCAGGTTCAACCGCTCGGAGACTGCCAGAATCAGGTCATCCCGTTGTGCCTGCCGCACTTGAGAAAACTTCTTTTTCAGATAGTCTGGTCGCCAGTATCCAACAATTTCCAATAACACGGTGCGTCCGTCAGGATGAATCAGACGAAAATCTGGAATCATCACACTTCCCGGAATTGGGATCAGATCGACTTCTCGCTCTAACCGCCAGTCTGTTTTTGCCTTTGCCCAGCGATCGACAAACCCTGCTTCTAACATACTGTCGTAGGTTTTGCCGGGGGGATAGTGGCTAACTAAACCACAGTTAGAATCTAAGGTAAATCGCCCTTTCCGTTCCTTGCCAGAGTAGGAGTCTTTTAACTGCAACACCGCCGTCAAGCTCCATTTCGTCACATGCAGCAAAGCGGGTAGTAGCATGGCTAACTTTACCCCGTAACGAGTGTTGGACTTGAACAAACTCGTTGGTCCATCAATAGTCAAGGTAAACCCGTGATCGGCATCACCCTCGATATAGGTCATCAGGTTAAATAACTTGACGTAGCGAAACAGGAGTTTGTACTCGCCAGGATCGTTCCGGTGGGCGTTGAGTGTGACGTGGCTGGCACGGTAGAAAACCCCCTGCACTTGAGACAAATTATAACGATGCAATAATGCTTCTGGGGTAGGTGGCGTAAAACTCGTCAGAATTTGGTTATCCGGCAGGTCGGCATACAACCCGGCCTGAATGTGCTGGGGGAGTACCTCCTGGCCTAATTCCTGGGAGAGTATGTCTGCCAGTTGTAACAGGGTTGTCTGGGTTGCCTGAATACCGGGTGCTACCAGAGCAGACAGGGCGAATGCTCGTTCTCGTAAGTTAACCGGGTCTAAGGGACTAATAGTGGCAAACTGGCTGAAAGCATCCCCTTCGAGCAAATGGGCCAGACCTCGCTTAATCCGGTAGTCGGTACTTTCACCTTCTAGTTCCTGAAGTTGCCGATTGAGTTCACCTCGACTGTGCCCCTGGTGCTGCTGAAAGAGGTTAATTAGCTCGGTGGCGATCGCCAGATTCTCTTTACTGAGAGCTAATCGCTTAGGCACAATTTCTTCACCGTTGTAGCGATGAATGAGCAGGTCAGTTGGCAACATTAACTCACGGTTGGTTGATGGAAATTGCTTTCAAGCGAAACGATGGACATCAGAGCGGCATGTTCACTGAAGCATGGGACATGGTGGGACAGGCAACAGTGGCACCAGTTAGATAGTCGAGTGTAAATAGTACAGGTTGTCTTCTACTTTCTTAAGAGACAATCCTAGAATTCGTAAAGCTCCAACGGTAAGTTATCCGGGTCTTTGAAGAAAGTAAAGCGTTTGCCGGTAATTTCATCTACACGAATGGGTTCAACCTCGACACCTTTTGCCTGCAGATGTGTCACCGATTGATCCAGGTTATTGACTCGAAATGCCAGGTGCCTTAAACCACAGGCTTCGGGACTATTTACTCTGGCAGGTGGTTGGGGAAACGAAAATAGTTCAATTTGGTCATTTGGCCCTACCCGTAAATCTAACTTGTAGGACTGCCGTTCGGTTCGGTAGGTTTCCTTAATGACTGAGAAACCGAGAACTTCGACATAAAAATGCTTTGAACGCTCATAATTTGAGCAAATGATTGCAACATGATGGATGCCGGTAACGTCCATGGGTATCAACAGGTATCAACTGTATATGAGCAGGAAGACACCCCCACTTTAAATCCCTTTCCCAGCCTAGCTAGTGCACCTTGTACATACAGTAGCCCAGACCGGAGAAAGGGATTTGGCAATACTTTGCAATTTGCTCAGACCAGTTACAGTTTGTACCCAATCTGACGTAGGAAGGTTTGTCGGGCTGTGACATCCGCCGGTGTTTCGACACCTTTGGGAGAAAAGCCATCAATAACCCCCAGAATTCCTCTTCCCTGAGCTGTTTCAGCCACAATTACCTCAACGGGATTGGCTGTAGCACAGTAGATAGTACAGACTTCCGGGCACTGTTTAATCGCGTTTAAGACATTGATGGGATAAGCCTGTTGCATTAACAGGACAAAACTGTGACCAGCAGCGATCGCCTGGGCATTTCTGACTGCTGTTTCCTGTAATACTCCATGATTACCAACCACCCGAATCAGGCAGGGCCCCGATGCTTCACAAAAGGCCAGACCGAACTTGACCTGCGGGACAGTCCCTACCATGATTTCGTAGAGGTCTTCGACGGTTTTGATGAAGTGGGATTGTCCCAAGATGAGATTGCTATCTGCTGGGATTTCTAAACCAACTGCCTTCAATTCCATCGCTGATTATCCTCTCGGCACCAGTTGTAAAAAGGCATCCAGGTCGCGAATTGTTTCAGCATAGTTACGAATGGCAACTTTGTAGTTACCATCCTGAGCTGCCTGGTCGATCG
>CAZGDE010000390.1:0-1892 GCA_964524315.1 uncultured bacterium | reverse complement strand
CCGGGAGCAAGCTTTGCGTTAGATAGCTCATTTTCGCGCGAATTTCGCCCAGAGGCCCATGAATAAAGTTACGCACAAAGACCCAATCTTGCTTCTGGATTAGGGTTGACAGTTCGGGCAGGCGATCGCGGAGGGCAATCAAGTCGGATGCATAGCCTTGCAGTTGGGTAATTTGCTCGCTGGTATAGGTCGGTGGTTTCGATGGGCGTTTTGCCTCAGCCACACTCCCCAAGCTCATCACGACAACCAGAACGAGCGCTAAAAGAACCGTCAAAATTGAACGAGGCTTAATCATGTTTTCTTAACCTTTAGAAGACTAATGTCATTTGCAAAAGCTAGGTTTGCAGGAAATGTTGTTGCAGGGTTGTTACAGGTATTGTTGCAGGAGAGCTATTACGATGGAGTGGCAAAAGATAACGATGCCGTTAGCTTTGTCCAAATCATCGCCACAGTCGCCCAGAAGGGGTAGTGCCCAAATCATAAGATTTTTCAGGCGGGAATAATGGTGGCTAGCACCATACGTCATTACCTTTAGTGGTCTACCCCAGAAAGAATGTATCGCAAAACCTGATCATAATTAGTGGTCTTAACCGACCCTTACATTCTTAAGCAATAAATTCAAACTGGGTCGAGCAAGTAAAGAAGGGCTCACCATTCTTGTACCACTACCCCGACTGGTACCAGGCCCGCCAATTTTGGATGGCTTATAGCCTGCCCATGCTGGTGATGCCAGCGTTAGTACAAGTGCAACGGCGATCAAGCCTTTCATAATAAAGTCGCTCACAGACCTAGCGCATCACGAGGGGAACAATCAAACAGATATGCTGAGTGCTGAGTGGTAACTGGGCAATTTCTTGGTTCAGATACTTGTGTCAGACTACACTACTTGGCAGCCAATTGGTTTCTTCAGTACTAACTTGCTGCTTCCATAACTGCTACTTCCTTGATTTTAAATTCCAGCAGGCGAGAGTACCTTCAGCCTTTTAGCTGAAAGCCTTTTAGCTTCTCTTAACCAACAAAAAACACTGGTTTAGTTTATCGAATCGATACAAATCCAAGTTGAACCAGGAATAAACTTATTCTTTCCCAGATTAAAGAATACCACTATAGAATTTGATCGGAGAGATGGTTTAGTCGCTACTCTCAGATTGGCAATTTTGGGAAAGGTGCAAATGCAGAAAGGGTTGTCCTTAACAAAATCAAAGTTGGCAATTTTATCGGTGGCGATCGCGCTTGCCCTCACAGCCCCAGCATCAGGATGTGGTTGGAAAGGTCATACGGCCAGTCGGGTGCAGTGGTGGAATACTCCCTGGGCAATTATTTTGACCGTCCCCGGTATCGCTTTGGCAACCGGTCTTTATATAGGTGGCCGGGCTCTGGAGCGACCGGAGTAAGGTTGTGAAAGTGCTGATTCAGCGTATTCCCCATGCCCATAATTAGCTTTGCCGTTTAATGTAATAGTAATTGCTGCAAACGTTACTGCTGCAAGAGGTACTGCTGCAAAAAATTATGTCCAGCGAAATAATTGGCACCTACGATCCGGGGTTGACGGCACTTTCCTTCGTGATCGCTGTAGCTGCCTCCTATGCTGCCTTAGACTTTGCCGGACGGGTGCAGTCAACCAGTGGGCAAAGGCATCGAGCCCTGTGGCTGATGGGTGGTGCAGTGGCAATGGGGACTGGTATCTGGTCTATGCATTTCGTGTCGATGCTAGCCTTCCAGTTACCCCAATCAGTTAGCTACGATGTCTGGATCACGCTCCTCTCGCTTGCCTGCGGCATCGTTGCCTCTGGCATTGCCTTATGGCTGATGAGTCGTTCCTCCTCTAGCCTGCGATTAGTTGCCGGTGGTGGCATCTGCATGGGTTTAGCAATCGCCTGGATGCACTACAC
>CAZGDE010000389.1:0-7078 GCA_964524315.1 uncultured bacterium | reverse complement strand
CTTAGATGCCGAATTGGTGGCTGAGGCGGTTGAAGCGGGGCAGCAGGATGTTGCTGACGTTGATGTCAAAGCTGACTATGAAGCATCGAAAGAGTTTAGCGGTGCCTCCCATGCTGATGCCGTGACACCGTCTCTAGGTGTTACGGTACCAGCAGGAAATGTTAGCGCTTCAAGTGGTGCGGGTGACCCGGCGGACTTTATGGAAATGGCCAAGGATGTTCTCCACACAGAGGAGGGGGATCAGGAATCCGCCCAGTCTTCTGCTACGGAACAGGTGACCTCGCAAAAACAGGCGGCCAAGTAAGACCCATCGACCCTATCAACAGTTCTAGGTCACTAGCAATTTCAGGTAAGAGGGTGCGGTAGGTCGTGCCCTTTTTCTATGGATGGTCTCAGCTAAATACCTCTCGTCTGGTTAATTTCCCCTGGATAATCTTTAATTAGCCGTGGTACTGAACCCGAAATTGTATCTGCCGGTACAATTAACTGGCACAAAACTCGTTTAATGGCTGCTTATAGAAGAGTGAATAACGGCTGCTATGAACCTGTGGGTTAGTTGTTACTTGGACTGGAAACCTGAGGAGAGGAGTGACGGATATGACCACACGACCGAGTCGGCGGCAGTTCCTCTATGGAACGGCGGCATTGGGTGGAAGTTTGTTTCTAAAAGCCTGCAGCGGTACGACGACGAGCAATAACCCATCGCCTGCGGCTTCTCCATCCCCGACGACGACGGCAGGAACGGTAAAGGACTTTAAAGTAGCGATCGTGCTACCGGGGATTATTACCGATAAAGCCTGGAACCAGGCTGGCTATGAGGGGCTGAACGTCATCAAGACGAAGTTGGGAGTAGAAACTGCCTATGTGGAGAAAGTTGGACAAGCTGATCAGGTAGAGGCATTGTCAGACTTTGCCCGTCGGGGATTTAATTTGGTTTATGCTCACGGTGGGCAGTTCGATGCTTCCATTAAACAGGTCGCGCCCCAATTTCCCAAGACTTTTTTCGTCGGTGTGAATGGTTCAGCCACAGGCACAAATAATGCCTCGTTGTTAATTGACCATTTGCAGGCCAGTTACCTCTGTGGTGTGATTGGTGCCACGATGAGTAAGTCGGGCAAGATGGCCTATATCGCCGGGCAGGAGTTTTTGGCCACCCAGGAAGAACTGCGTGGGTTTGTTTTAGGGGCCAAGTCAGTGAAACCTGATATCCAGGTCAGTTCTACCTTTACGGGGGACTGGAACGATGCGGCAAAAGCGAAGGAAGCGGCGGAAGCAATTATCTCGGCAGGTGCGGATGTCGTTTATCAGTGGTTAGATAACGCTTCACCGACTGTCCTGCAAACCTGTGCTGATAAAGGGATTTATGCATTTGGGAATACAGCCGATCAGCTGGATGTTGCGCCTAAAGCGGTGTTGACTAGTGCCGTGAAGCGAATTGACCTGGCGATCGCCAAACTGGCAGATCTGGCTACCAAAGGCGAATTAAAAGGGCAACTCTACTCCCTGGGGTTAGAGGAGCCGGAAATTTTGCATCTTGGCCAGTTCAATACTGTTGTGCCGCCAACCCTGCAAGACAGAGTAAAAGCGATTCAAGCGGCGATTCTGGCCAAGAAATTGACCTTTGAACTCTGTACTGAAGCAGGTAAGGAGACCCGTTGTGCTAAGGGAACGGCCTAGGATCGCGGATTAATTTAGATCGGCCATTGAGTCTTCGTAGGAGCGAACGGCCGTATAGCTGGCAATAGCCTATCGGTATGGCTTCGCTAGGGCTTCGCTAACGCTCCTACAAGAAAATACCGAGGTTATTTAATTCTTGTTCTCTAGGAGAAACCGTCAGGACAGACGATGACTGCTTTTATCTTTTCCCAAGAGGGTGTGGCAAAAATTACATATCTTTCTGGCCAGGTTTAGTATGCTTAACTACTATCCTGAATCCCTTCGCTTTTTCCTTTGTTCAGTCGTTGGTTTGTTTATTCTTTGGTGTGAGGAGTTCGATGGCTAGTAATTTTATGCGGTGGAAGTCATTATTGACAGCTCCGACAACGGTGGGAGCAGCTTTATTAGTGGCTGGGGCAACGGTGGGTCTGGCGACACCAGCGGCGATCGCACAATCGTCTTCCGATCTGTCTGAGACAGCTTCACCGATCGCTGTAGATCCTTTATTGGCATCAGATGCGGCGAGTGATGCTCTGGAGATGCAACCAACCGTTGCGGCATCAGAAAAAGTTGTCAATGGGATGGATCAGGTGACCTCTGTTTCCCAGTTGACGGATGTGAAACCTACTGACTGGGCTTTTCAGGCACTTCAGTCCCTGGTTGAGCGTTATGGTTGCATTGTTGGTTATCCCGATCGCACCTTCCGTGGTAACCGTGCCTTGAGCCGTTATGAGTTTGCGGCTGGTCTCAATGCTTGCATGGATCGGATCAACGAGCTAATTGCTGCTGCTACCGCTGATCTGGCGAAAAAAGAAGATTTGCTGGTATTGCAACGATTACAGGAAGAATTTGCGGCGGAACTCGCTACTCTCCGGGGCCGGGTCGATGCGCTGGAAGTTCGCACTGCGACCCTGGAAGCTCAGCAATTTTCGACAACTACCAAACTGAGTGGGTTAGTTTGGTTTAACGTGACCGGTGCTACTGCTGGTGATGATGTTCTCTATGAAGGTGTGCCTGGTGCGCCAGCGGATGTGCGGTTTGCGGGGGCACGAACTGCTAGAGGCGTACCCATCAGGTTGGCGACAGGTGATCCAGAAACAACCTTTAGTTTTCTGACGTGGCTCACATTTAACACCTCCTTTAGTGGCAAGGACTTGCTGGTTACCCAACTGGCAGCAGGTAATGGTATCTCGCCTGCGAACCAGTTTGCCTCGGCGGGTTTCTTTAACGCATACGGTGTTCCCTTTACGGATCAAACTGGTGGCACGGTTAATGGTAGAAGTGATGTTGTCATCCACGACCTGTTCTACAGTTTCCCGCTTAATGATTCAATGAAGGTCACGGTGGGGCCACGGGTTAACTGGTACCGCCACTTTGATTTCAACCGTTACACCTTCTTCCTCACAGGTTCGAGTAGCTTTGACTCGATTGGTAGTACTCAAACCAATGCTATCGACCGAGGATCGGGCCTGGTATTTGAATGGAACCTCAGTAAGCAATGGCGGTTTGCGGCTGCTTACCTGGGTGAGAACACGGAATTTTTGCCGAGCCAATTTGGGTTTAATACTTCCAGTAACCCTAACTTTGGCTTGTTTGGTGGTACAAATACCTCTACGGCAGAATTGACCTTCTCCCCAAGCGACAAGTTCAACCTGCGCCTGTTGTATAACTACTCCCGCATTCAAGCCTATGGGGGGCAGGTCGGTGGGGCGATCGGCGAACCCATTCCCTATGGTTATCTGGATGCGGGGCCTGGCTTCTCAATCTACAACCCTGTCACTGGTTTTGTCTCGGATGGGGGCTTGAAATATGCCTATGCCCATACTTTCTCAGTCAACTTTGATTGGGCAATTACACCTAAATTTGGCATTTTCGGGCGCTATAACTATGCGACAACGAAGCTGAAGCCAATTGATGAACACGTTAATACGCAATCGTTCCAGGTGGGTTTAGGTTTCCCCGATCTGGGTAAGAAGGGGGCGTTGGGTGTATTGACCTTCCTGGTGCCAATGGACATTTTGGATGGTGAAGAGTACTTTGCTTCCGGTGCAGGCGATGGTGGCACGATGTATGAGTTTGAAGCGTCTTACTTCTTCCCCATTACCAACAACATTGCGTTGGTGCCAGCATTTTATGCCATCTTCAATGCCAACAACTTTGAGGACAACCCCACTGTTTATGTTGGTAATATCCGGGCGCAGTTTAGCTTCTAGACGGCGGTAAAGAACTCGAGGTTGGGTTGTACCTTTCATTGTTTTGGAGGGGCACAACCAGAACTTCGAGTTCTGGACGCTGATACCGATGCCTGGAACAGTCGCATTGCCAGTTTGTCGTTTAGGAGAAGCGATCCGGTGATAGTTGGGCGATCGCCCAGTCTTCCTGACCGATCGCCTGGGCTGCAAACCGTCGTGCCAGAGCTGGCACAATGACCAGGGGATTACTGAAACCAGAAAATAGGTGACACCCTGCTATTCCTGGAATGCTGCCAATGAGGGGAAGGCGATCACGGCTAAAAGCAATCAGGCAATGGTGCCAGCTACCTGGTAGTTCCCTCAAAGCAGGGAGGATATTGCCTACCTGCTCCCGTATAGCAGTTTCACTCTTCATTGCATCGATCACAGCACCTGGATCGGTTATCGTGCGGCTAATTTGTCCAAGGCGTAGACTGCCATCCTGAAATTGAATGGCACCTGCGTCCAGGATGGGTGGGGCTGGTTCATGGCCGGGATGATCCCACAGGCTATCCATAGCAGGTTGGGTGGCAGCTGCTTCTAGGTGAAACCGCCGGATGTCAGCAGGCATAACCAGGGTGCGTAAGGTTATCGGCACAGGTGTGATCTCGACCAGTTCGGCATGGGTGAAATAAATGTTCACGGGAATTCCAGCGGCTTGTAGCAGCGATCGACTCATTGCCCCCGCACAAATGGCGACATTACTGCTGTGGTAGGTGTCCATGTTACAGGTAACGCCTGTAATCCTTATCTCTGCTGCTCTGGCTTTCCCTATGCCAATCAATTGGGTCACCTGGGCGATTTTGACGACTCCCCCCAGGCGAACAAATGCTTGCGTGTATGCCTGGGTGGTTGCTACTGGGTCGATGTGTCCATGTTTAACGACTAAGGCTCCGGCGATCGCGGCAGGGTTCAGTAATGGTTCTAGCTCACACGCTGTTTCCACACTGACTAATTGCGGCGGTATCGCCAGGTTGGCATAGGCTGTGGTCATCTCCTGGGGATTGGCAGTGGGGTCAATCGTCAACACCAGGTCAAGTTCGCGGAATTGGGTGTTGCCTTCGAGTTCCTGGGAGAGCGATCGGTGGATTGCTATTCCTTCGGCACACAATTGGCGGGTTAACTCGGTTGTTCCCGCCCAGAAGGCTAACCCTCCATAGCTGAACCGGGTGGCTCCTTGCAAGGAGGCATGCTGTTCGAGTAACAGTACCGTGAAGCCCTGTTTGGCCAACTCATAGCTAAGAGCTGCGCCTGTGATACCTGCACCTACGACAATCCAGTCATAGTTTTTCATTGTTCCAGCCATCCGTTACTTGCCCGTTACTGGTAGCTACGGGGATTTTAGTTTCCCGTACTCTAGCTGATTCCAATTGCTCATCTAGTTCATGCAATACAACTAGTACAAAGAACGCAGCTGCTGCAATTTCTAATCAGGTTGTCCGCATTACACAAGTGCAAACAAGGTCGCGATCCCGGTTACCGGAATGGTTTGGGCGATCGCGACGACCATCAATATCAGGCATAACCCACTGAGGAGTAGAACATGACAAGTAAATCATCTTACCTTCGTCGCCGTCAGGTTGTGCGGGGGTTGCTGGCTACTGGAGCTTTTGCGGCCACATCTCGCCTTTGGGCCGGTTGTACGCCAACCACGAATGCCCCAACGGGCACGGGTAGTCCCAGCCCGGATTCTACTGCCAGTCCAGCCAGCCAGACTGTGACTATGGGCTTCATTTATGTTGGCCCTAAAGACGATTATGGCTACAACCAGGCCCATTCTGAAGGTAAGGACGGGGTTGCCAAAGTGGCAGGGGTAAAAACAGTGGAGCAGGCAACCGTACCTGAAACGACCGAAGTTCAGGAAGTTATGCTCAATATGATCAGCCAGGATGGCGCAACGGTATTGTTCCCTACCTCCTTCGGCTATTTCGACCCGCACATTCTCAAAGTTGCCCAGGAGAACCCCACGGTGCAGTTCTTCCATTGTGGAGGGCTCTATCAGGAAGGTAAACACCCGAAAAACGTAGGCAGTTACTATGCCTATATTGATGAAGCGCAATATGTGGCTGGGATCGTCGCCGCCCACCTGTCAAAATCTGGCAAGCTTGGTTTTATTGCAGCTAAACCGATTCCTCAGGTACTCCGTAATATCAATAGCTACACCTTAGGGGCTCGCACAGTGAATCCCAAAATTACAACTCAGGTCGTGTTTACTGGCGATTGGTCATTACCTGTCAAGGAAGCTGAAGCCGCTAATAGTATGGCAGATCAGGGTATCGATGTAATTACCTGCCATGTTGACAGCCCCAAGGTGATTATGGAGACGGCGGAAAAACGTAATATTTTCTGCACGGGCTACCATACGAACCAATCGAGTCTGGCACCGAAAGGTTACCTAACGGGAGCCGAATGGGACTGGACAAAGATTTACACTAACTACGCTCAGTCGATTCAGGCTGGGAAAACCTTAATGAATGGTGGCATTCCGCACTTGGTGCGAGGTGGGTATAAAGATGGCTTTATCAAACTGTCAGACTATGGGCCGGCGGTAACTGATGCCGCTAAGAAAGATGCGGAAGCCGCAAAAGCAAAACTGATGGATGGTACCCTCGTTATTTATAAGGGTGAACTCAAAGACAATACCGGCAAGGTTGTCATCCCAGCGGGTCAAGAACTCAAACAGACTGCCCCCGAATTAGAAGCAATGAACTGGTTGGTTGAGGGGGTTATTGGTACGACGAAGAGCTAGACCGCAACCTGGAGAGGATGGGATGCTTTCCTACAAACTCTCCAGGTAGTTCAACAAATCTGCCATTTCCTGGGGGGTGGGTTGAAATTGAGGCATTGGTGGCGTTTGGCCACTGATTACCTGACGAATCAGACTGATTTCTGATTTTCGCTCCGATACCCCATGCAAACTGGGGCCAACACGGCCATCTGCAGCGGAACCGTGGCACCCAGCGCAATTCATTTGAAAGATTTCATATCCATGTTGCGCATTCCCTCGGAGAGCGAGAACACTTTGGGTGTAAGGATCTGAGAGCTGAAATTGGTGAAACCCCAGCACTGCCAGCACAACGATGGCGAAGACTGTCAGTGTGACCAGTACAACCCGCCAAACTAAACCTGCATTTGTAGAAATCTGATTATCCACACGATTTTCGTAAAAAGAATTCAAAAAGGGATAGTTC
>CAZGDE010000388.1:1596-7089 GCA_964524315.1 uncultured bacterium | reverse complement strand
CGCCTGCACTCTGGGGATACGCTCATTAGGTTTGAATAGTCCACCCGGATAGCCTTTCATAAAGCCACCCTGAGCCGCTGTTTGAATGGCCTGATACCCCCAAAAACTACTACTCACATCGCCAAATTCAGTCCGGGGTTCGCGGGCGGCAGGACTGAAGGCTTTGGTGGCGATCGCCGCGAACTGTACCCTTGTTACCGGGTCACTGGGGCGAAAGGTGCCATCGGGAAAGCCCGTAATGATGTTCTGCTTTGCCAGCGCTTCAATGTAGGGTTGGGCCCAATGTCCCTGCACATCGCGAAAATTGGAACTACCACCAGCCACCAACGACCCGGAAAATTCTACAGCCCCCTTGACTCGCCGAGTATCCAGACGATTACCCACGGAGTAAAGGGTTCCTTTTGTGTTGTTATTGAGGTCATATTGGCGGTTGCCCTGAATCGTGTTGTTGCCCGCATCGGACTCACTTCCCAGATCAGGAACCGCATTCGTTGTCACCACAATGCCATCCCGCTTGTTGTTTTCGATGGTATTGCCCCGTAAAACCGGACGGGCAGCATCGTTAATGTACACCCCGTCTGTATTGTCAATAATGCGGTTGCCCCGTACTACTGGTGCAGAACTGCCCCCGATCGCCAAACCAAACCCCGTGTTCTGAAAGACGTTGTTGTGGATATCGCCACGGGCATTGCTGGCGGTCGAAATGCCATTGCCCCCATTCTGGCTGAAAATGTTTTTTTCAATGGAAGGATTTCCTGCGCCGGTAATGAAAATGCCTTCCCGGTGGCTTCTGGCAAAGGTGCAGTTCTCAATTTTGGGATTGGTCGACTCGACCCAAATACCAGTTCCCCGAACGTTGGGGTTAGTGACTGAAATGCCCCGAATTTCCCCATCCTTACCCGCAATAAAGGTCGCATTTTGGCGGGCAAAGGTCGGGCTGACAAATTCACCACCACCAATAATTGCAACGGTTTGGCCGGTAGTTGCCTCCTCGCCACGCAAGGTCACACCCGGCGGCAGGTAAATGGGAAAGACTTCCCCGGTCTGTTGTGTGTAACTACCCCGATCCAGTTGTACAACCGTTCCAGGAGTAGCCTGTCGCAATGCATAAGTAATGGTGCGCAGGGGAGATGATTGACTACCACCACCGGGCGCATCCACTCCTCCGGCCGGATTCACATACAAAACAGCCGCACCCAGGGGCGTTTGAGCAATCGTTTGAGGACTTTTAGGTGGGGGAGACGCAAACAGCAAGGCATCAGGTGGAGTTTGCGATCGCCCGATTCCCCCTGTCCCCAGCAAAACCATTAAACTAACGTGTAGCGGCAGCGAACAGTCAACCAACTGTCTCAATGGGTTAATCGGAAAAAACTTGAGCGTCATAGACTTCAATGGATGGAATCAACGGGTCATCTTACGAGGGAGTTTGATTGGGTCAGAGGAACTAGCCACCCGTTTTCTTTCTCGTGCCAGAGGCAGCAACTAATATAACGAAATATCGTCAAGATGAATGTGTCTTCTCATGTAGTGCCTTCTATTTAATTTGCCATTGCGGGAATTTAATCATGCGCTTCTCCTATCGATCGCTCCTACCCCTACTTTGTACAAGTCTGGCTACTGGGACGCTTGCCATTGGTACCAGTGCCCAGGCGGCTGAAAAAATTGTTTTGAAATACGGGTTTCTGCAACAGTCTGTACCCGTTGCCGATTTAACGACTTTCGCCGAAACGGGCGATCGCGCCGTGCTGGAAAGTTATGGTGTATCCGGCGATGAATCGCAAAAAATCCGTAACACCCTGACCCAACAAATCCCAATCGATGTAAGAACAATTGACCAAGGTTTGAACAATCCTATAGGCGATGCGGTACTAGATAAGGTGGGTGAGGCTATTCAACCCCCAACGGGCGGTGCCAGTCGGCAATCGCTCCGGGCGGCGCTGGTGCTGTCTGCCAGCGATGATGGCAAGGTATCGCTCCTGGAAGTGATTCAAAAATACCCCACCAGCGAAGTGCATGTAGACGTTGCCAAACTCGCTAAAGCATACAGTCAGGTCGCAGCGATCGAAGGTCAGGTACGCAAGGTAATGGGTGTGATCGATATTTTCAGAAAGTAAGTTTTTTCAGGAAGTAAGTTCTAGAAAGCACTTGAAAAGGGATTTAGTGATTCGTTCCAATTCCCCTTAAAAAGAGAGCCTTTCAGATATTGGATCCACGTAGCCTGCTACAGGACGACGAGGGAGGATTATCTCACCGCAACAAATTCCATGCACATAAAAAGATCCCCGACTTCTCAACCCTGCCCAGTAGCATCACTGGAATCATTCAGGGAGAGTCGGGGATCTTTTTAATTTGATGCTTGTGGAAACGAGTTCTGCCGGGAAGGGAGTATCTAGCCCAGGGGCCGTTTAATACGCCAGAGTAGCCAGGGTTTCGCGCAGGTAGTAGCGAACCACCTGATCCAAATTCAACTGGTTAATTTCGCTATCGTCACCGCGCTCCAACTGCCAGCGCTGGAAGCCAGAACTAGCTGAAATTGCTTGCTTCAAACTAGCCCAGATTTCTGAATCGGCGGGCAAACGGCCGATCATGTCTGGAGAAAGTCTGCTCAGGTCAGAAGTGGAGTCAAACGTGGGGGATGGTTGTGAACTAGCCATAGATCCTTTCATGAGGAGGACTTCAACACCGTGCAGTCTGTCAGAGAACCGTTATAGCGAGAGAAGGCCATGCAAGATGTGTTAATCGAGATTATGTTAATTAAGTTAACGGTTCATCCTAAGCATAGCGTACCCATAATTATGGGAAGTGTACTTGATGTCACATTTCAACGGCTCAACGTGACGAATTTGTAATTCTAGCTTTAATTCTTGTTGCTTTAAATCTCATTGACTTAACTCTCACTGGCGAAATTCCATTGCTCACCATGCTGACAGTCCAAGACGCAGAAGCGATCATTCTTAACCTGGTACAGCCGTTCCAATCGCCCCAGGACAGTGAGGTGTTGCCCTTGCTGGATGCTGCGGATCGGATCCTGGCAGAACCCATCACCAGTCATTTAGATTTTCCCCATTGGGATAATTCAGCGATGGATGGCTATGCTGTGCGTTACGCCGATGTTGAGCATAGTTCGAGCGATCGCCCCGCCACGTTAGAAATCGTCGAAGAAATTCCTGCCGGATATCAGCCCCAGAAAATGGTACAGCCCGGACAGGCAGCTCGCATTCTAACCGGATCGGTAATGCCTGCCGGAGCGGATACAGTCGTCATGCAGGAAGATACCCGCCGCGATGGTACAACGGTCACCATTCTAACCAGTCCCACGCCCGGAAAATTTGTCCGGCGTCAGGGAGAGTATTACCGGGCCGGTAGCCCCCTTCTGCCAGCCGGACTACGGCTACGGGCACCGGAAATTGCAGTTCTGGCAGCAGCCCAGTGTGCCCAGGTCAGGGTATTTCGTCGTCCTACGGTCGCCATTCTCTCCACAGGGAGCGAACTGGTCGGGATCGATCAGCCGCTTCAACCGGGGCAAATCGTCGATTCCAATCAATTTGCCCTGGCAACACTGGTAGCGCAGGCAGGCGCAACTCCCCTTTGCCTGGGTGTGGTACCCGATGATCCCGACCGTTTACAGCAAGCAATGGCAACGGCGATCGCCCAGGCAGATGTCGTCCTGTCCTCCGGTGGGGTGTCGGTGGGTGACTATGACTATGTGGAAGATCTGTTAGCCAAATTGGGAGGCACCATCCATATTCGTGCTGTTGCCGTCAAGCCAGGGAAACCATTGACCGTGGCAACCTTTACCCAGGCAGCACAATCCACTCTCTACTTCGGTTTGCCGGGAAACCCGGTTTCGGCCCTGGTGACATTCTGGCGGTTTGTCCAGCCGGCACTGCGGAAGTTGTCAGGTCTGCCTCAGTCCGAGTGGGAACCCGCATTCCTGACAGCTAAAAGTCAGGTCAATGTGCGATCGGATGGAAAACGAGAGACTTACCTGTGGGGAAAGTTACATCGGGTGAAGGGACTGTATGAATTTGCCCCGGCTGGCGGTGGACACAGTTCTGGCAACTTAATTAACCTGGCACAAACGAATGGGTTGGCTGTTATCCCCGTGGGGACAACCCAAATTGCGGCGGGAGAGTCACTATCAGTTTTGCCACTTGATTAATACTTCCAAGGTCTTTTAGAAATGGGAATTAAATTAAGTTCGATATTGGGTAGAGGTAGGGGTAGGTTTTGCCGTCAAACCCATTACCTGGTGCAGATGGGTCTGCCAAACCCGCCCGTACAATTTGCGAATTGACTAAATCCACGATCCTTAGCAAACCTTCGAGGGCCATACCAGGTTCACTGGTGTTCCGTATCTATCAGGAAGAGGATGTTTGAGTAGTTGGCAAGGTGTCATGGTGTAAAAGCGTGGTAATGCCATGCCTATCTCGGTGCTTTCCTAAATTGACAGGAGAAAGAACCATGACAGCGACACTGACAGCCCCCCAATCGATCGCAACTATATTGGGCGATGAAGCCGATTATTTACTTAACTACACCGCCAAAGTTTCCCAAGATTTGATCCATCTACCGGGGCCAGATTTTGTGGATCGCATCTTTGTGCAGAGCGATCGCAATCCCCAAGTATTGCGGAATCTGCAACAGCTTTACTCTACCGGACGACTGGCAAATACGGGTTATCTGTCAATTCTGCCCGTGGATCAGGGCATCGAACATTCTGCGGCAGCCTCCTTTGCCCCCAATCCCATTTATTTTGATAGTGAGAATATTGTCAGACTGGCGATCGCGGGTGGATGTAATGCCGTCGCGACGACTTTGGGTGTGTTAGGGAGCGTCTCCCGCAAATATGCCCATAAAATTCCCTTCATTGTCAAACTGAACCACAACGAGTTGTTGACCTTCCCCAACCAATTTGACCAGATCTTGTTTGCCTCGGTGGAACAAGCCTGGAATTTAGGAGCCGTAGCCGTTGGAGCCACGATCTACTTTGGTTCACCGGAATCGACCCGCCAGATTCAGGAAATCAGTCGTGCCTTTCAACGGGCACACGAATTGGGCATGGTGACAATTCTCTGGTGTTACCTGCGCAATAACGCCTTCAAGCAGGACAAGGACTATCACGTTGCGGCTGACCTGACCGGACAGGCAAACCATCTGGGTGTGACCATCGAAGCCGATATTATCAAGCAAAAATTGCCAGAGGTGAATAACGGGTATGGCGCGATCGCCCAGGCCACTGGCAAAAGCTATGGCAAAACCGATGCACGGGTTTACACAGAACTGACCAGTGACCATCCCATTGACCTGACCCGCTACCAGGTGTTGAACTGTTATGCCGGACGGGCGGGGTTAATTAACTCTGGGGGCGCTTCGGGTAAGAATGATTTTGCCGAAGCAGTTCGTACTGCCGTCATTAACAAACGGGCCGGAGGTTGTGGGCTAATCTCGGGGCGGAAAGCCTTCCAACGTCCGTTTGAAGAAGGGGTGAAA
>CAZGDE010000388.1:0-1586 GCA_964524315.1 uncultured bacterium | reverse complement strand
GATTTCACACCATTCAAGATGTGTATCTGTCATCGGACATCACAATCGCCTGATTTCAGGTGCAGTAACGACAACACGCAGGACTTGTCACCAATTTGGATGGGCGTTGCCTCGACCTGGCAACTGATACACCCCCAACCCAGATGCAGCGTTTCAGCGCCATCACGGGCTTGTCCACTGGTCTTTACCTGAGCAATCAGCGAGTTAGAGGGCACCGATTTGTCCCGTGGAATAAAGCCACCCGACCAATCTCGGGTGTGAATGCGCCACCACACTCGTAGCTTTTTGGGTGGTTCTACCCGTCCCGTGGGTTGTCGTTTTTCCGTTGGTTTCAGTGCCGTATGCCAGACGACAAGGGCACAATTTCCTGTCCCCAGTTGAATCATCCGCACCAGGGTTGCCAGCAACGAGGTCTGGTACAGTTGTGCGAGCGATCGCCCCGTTGCCAGAGATAAACCCAACTCCCGTGATCGAGGCGAAAAGGAGGTAGCAGGCATCAATAACTCTGCCGCTCCCTGGTCACATAATCGCTCTTTCTTTTGCTCGCTCCATTTGGGTAAATAACTACCTACCCTCGCCTGCTCATTGGCATCAAACAGCAATTCCATCAATTCGTGCCCTTCCGTGAAGCGTTGGCGCACGATGGGATCGGTTTCCTTGATTAAAATAATGCCCGTACTGCTATCGACCAAAATGCCCTGCTGCTCGTCCAATGGTGCCCTCAGCGGTGTGGGCATGGCAAAGTGCTGATAGATCCGGTGCAGGTCGATCGGTGGCTCGTCGCTTAAAGAGGCCTCCCGCCGCAAAAATTCGACATAGCGCAAGACATCGCCCTCTGACTGGAGCTTACCCTGTTGCGATAGAAAAGCCTGTCCGGGATGTCTATAGGGCATTGGGGCATTGGTCGTTTGTTAATTGCTGGTAGTCATTTTGATGACGTTATAGAGTAGTTCCCATTTTTCTGGCGTGGTGGGTTGTTGTCCCCGGTATTTCAACCGTGCCAGCATCGCCACATCGTCCGGTGGTAAGTTCGCAGACTGGGCAAACGTCGCCAGACTCGGTGGTAAGTCTGCCAATCCTTCTGTGGGGGTGGGTGGCTGGTCGTGCAGACCGAGAATTGCAGCCAGCTTTTCCCGGAGTTGCCAAGACAGGTTAACGGACTGCCCCCGCTCAATTTGAGAGAGGTAATTGCGAGAAATACCCACCCGGTCCGCCAGTTCTTGCTGGCTCAAGCCTTCCTTCAGGCGGCGATCGCGTACTTGTGTACTAAAGTCATCCATTTTATTTAGCCTATCATCCTTCATCCTTCATCCATCACTGCATCAAAAAACCACGAGAATTAACCCATGCCTTTGTAGGGGTGGGTTTTGTCCAAATACATCTGGCCCCCCTGAGCTAGTTGCTAAACTCACCCCTACGGGTAGGAACGTAGCGACCAACTACAACAACTACAGTTTGCAAATTTTGTCGCCAGATATTGCGTCACCCACGAGTTAATGGTACATTTGTATTTAGCAAATGCAAACTATAGTTTGCATCTAAGTCCTACTCTAACAGCAAAAGTAATATATGGCACAGGCTGTTGC
>CAZGDE010000387.1:0-7092 GCA_964524315.1 uncultured bacterium | reverse complement strand
TGCTCGGCGTATTGCTACTGGGGACATTTCCCCATTGGGCAATTTTCGCCTTTGCGGTAGCTGGGGTCAGCGGCATTTTTCTGTTGCGCTCGCTGGTAGAACTGTCTGTGCGCGATCGATTGGATAAGTTAGCCGGACGGTAGGCCACGGGTCTACAATCCGCAAAATCAGCCCGAACGTGATGCCCTCAAACAATTAACCAGAAACAATTGACCCGACCGGGAAACCACCCAGTCGGGTCAATTGTTTGCACTATTCACCGAATACGGGTGGTGCCACAGGGATTACCACACCCCTACAAACCTCAACCCACCCCTTGGCCAACGCCGCCGGTTCCCTCCAAACATGGAACCCCGGACAAAGCCACAACTGAATGATGGGGCTGTTACTTGTTGGGTTGGGGCGTCATCCGCAGATAGGGCTTCACTTCCGTTAGCCCCTTGGGAAACTTCGCGCGGGCTTCCTCGGTGGGAATCGAAGGTACAACAACGCAGTCGTCACCATCTTTCCAGTTCACAGGAGTTGCCACACTGTAATGGTCAGTTAATTGCAAAGAATCAATGACCCGCAGGATTTCCTCAAAATTCCGACCCGTGCTGGGGGGATAGGTGATGGTCAAACGTAATTTCTTCTGGGGATCGATAACAAATACCGTCCGCACCGTCACCTTCGCGTTAGCGTTCGGGTGAATCATGTCATACAGTTCAGAAACCGACTTATCGGCATCGGCCAGAATGGGGTAGTTAATCGTAGTGTTTTGAGTCTCGTTGATATCGCCAATCCAGCCCTTGTGAGACTCTTCATCATCAACACTCAGCGCAATTACTTTAGCGTTGCGCTTGTCAAATTCTGGCTTAAGTTTGGCAACTTCGCCTAATTCAGTGGTGCAAACCGGCGTATAGTCTGCGGGGTGAGAGAACAGCACAACCCAGCTATCGCCCGCCCATTCATAAAAATTGATGTCGCCTTCGCTAGATTTTTGGGTGAAATTAGGTACTGTGTCGCCTAGATGGAGAGAAGCCATGAGCGAATTTCCTTGAATTACTAGATCGAGAGTCTGTTAGTTTACTCTGTGGTTACCTGTTAGATCATGCCACAAAACCCCGGTTTTCCGGTCGGAGTGTAGATCTATTTAAGTTTTTGTCGTTACGTAACGACGCCAACAGACAAAAACCTCTTTTTGCCAATCCTAAAATTAACTCATTGGCGATCGCATTGCATATTAAAAGTTACTTCCTGGGTCAGAGTGCGCTAACCAACCGCAGATGTTATCGTCATTTAATTGCTTTTGAGGTTTAATCTTTACCTGTCGAATCGAGGGTGCCAGGTAGGGATCAGGACAGGGTAGAATCTGCGATGTCGATACAGGACAGCTACTAATTGAGAACGACTGCCCACAGAAAACTGGGTAATCTACCAGGGCAAGCCGTCTAGGGATGTCAAAATCTTTTATTCCAAACTTTTGATTATCGACTTGCGAATAGCCAATTTTATGCTGGTTTAATACCAATTTAATATTTTGGTGTCGATCTGGCTGAACAAACACGGCACAATAACTGGGCAATTACAATACCGATTGGCTACCGGCTATTCACAATGTCCAGTTGACCAGGGTAGCGGATACCATGATGACTGAGGATGTTTACACAATACCTCGCTCAAACTCGTTCAGACTCTAGATTCTCAAACCTGGTTATTTCATGGAAGCACAAGATTCAGCCAAGGCACTTCTAATCGTTGATGAGCAGCCTCTTTCCCTGCGGCAATGCCTGAGGTACTTGCAGGCAGGTAATAAGCTCCAACCGTTTATCGGCGATATCTTACGGCAGTATGTCTTGGAGAACGAAATTGCCACGCGGGATGACCTGAACATTGGCCCTGCGATGGTTGAGCAAGCAGTCGTTGATTTTCGCTTAAAGCAAAATTTAACGGATGCTAATGTATTCCAGGAATGGCTAAACCGTAATGGGATTAATTATGAGCAATTTCATAATCAAATCTCCAACAGTTTCAAATTGGAAAAATTAAAAGTACGGGTCACTGAGACTCGGATGCAGGAACACTTTATTGAGCGAAAGCTATTTTTTGATCGCGTCGTATTATCCCGCATTATTGTCGATAGCAAAGACTTAGCCGAAGAACTGCAAAGTCAGATCAATGAGGGTGCTAGTTTTGAACAGTTAGCGCGCGAGTATTCCATCGGAGACGAAAAAATTGCGAATGGCATGATGGGGCCTGTCAGCCGGGGTACCCTGCCCGATAGTCTGCGAGCAGCAGTTGATTCTGCCAATACAGGCGAACTGGTTGGCCCCCTGGAATTTGAAAAACGCTGGGCGATCTTTCGAGTTGAGCAATTTTTACCTGCGAGCCTGGAAGATCAGCAATTGCGTCAAGCGATGCAAAACGAATTGTTTGAACGCTGGATTGCCGAAAAAATCCAGAAGATGACCGTTAAATTACAAGTCACTGATTAGATATTTGATGTTCAAGTTTCTTGTCTAGGATGTCTTGCTTAAGGTGTCTTAATTCTTAATACTTGGATGCCTGATCCCGTCTCTTGTAATTCATGTGTGTGGTGTATAGGATTACTCCAATTCCCAAATTAATACCTGTGCAGAGAGTCTCATGCTTGCTAATGACCTTGCCAATTTGCCCTGGGATGTCCCCCCTCTCAGCTTTCTTAGCCCGGAACAACAGGTTCAATTTAAACAGGCGGCAGAAGTACGTCGTTTCAGCCTGGGGGAAATGATCTGGTCGACCGATGCCCCCGGTAGCCAAATGTTTGTGCTGGCGGGTAAGGTGCGACTAGTACCAGAAGAGGGGCAATCCATTCTGTTAAAACAGGGGGATTGGTTGGGCGATCGCCTGGAACTGCCAGGGGTATGGAAGGCACGGGCAGCAGATAAAGATGTGGTAATTGCCCGCTGGCGCACTGACCTCTGGGTGACGGTGTCTTCGAGCAATATGGATCAGTTCTGGGCCGTGCAACGGGGGCGTTACCAACCCCAAACGGGTAGAGGGCGCGAACCCATTACGGGATTTCCGTTTGTTTCCAGTGTGAACACGGCGGCAGCCTGCCTGACGATGGCGGCGAATCATCTGCAAAATCCGGCCCAACTAGAATGGGTGCAACGGCAACTCCGAGGGCAACGGGGCCCGGATGTGGTTGAAGCGGCTGACAAAGTCGGGTTGCAACTGCGCCATGTGGAAGTGACCTGGGATAATTTACGCCAGGTACCACTGCCAGCCTTAATGCAATGGCGCGAATTACCCAGTGCCAATGGGGGTGCCCCCAGTGATGGGCGGGCAACTATCCGCAATCAAGACAAAGCCCCCTTCCATTGGGTTCTGGTCTATGGGATTAAGGGCGATCGCCTGATTCTGGCCGACCCACTCAACCTGGCCCAGACCTGCGAAACAGTACCTCGCTCCCTGATCGAACCAGTTTGGGATGGGCAACTGTGGCTGATTGACCTGATTCAGAAACAGGAGCGATTTAGTCTGGCCTGGTTCCTGCCAGCGGTACTGAAATATCGTGGATTGCTGGGCGAGGTACTACTGGCATCCTTTACCTTGCAAATTTTAGGCTTGACGACCCCGGTCATCACCCAGGTTGTCATTGACAAGGTGATGGTACAGGGCAGTATTGCAACCCTTGATGTGATGGCGATCGCCCTGTTTAGCGTTGCCTTTTTCGAGGCATTCCTAGGCACGCTCCGTCTATTTATCTTTACCCACACCGCTCGCCGTTTGGATCTAAGCCTGTCAGCGCAGCTATTTCGGCATTTGATGCGGTTGCCCCTCTCCTACTTCGAGCAACGCCGGGTAGGGGATACGGTAGCCCGTGTGCAGGAGTTGGAAAACATTCGCCAGTTTCTCACGGGTACGGCATTGACAGTCGTCCTGGATGCCGTCTTTTCAGTTGTCTACCTGGGGATTATGCTCTACTACAGCATTCCCCTGACCTTCGCGGCCCTGGCAGTCATCCCGTTGTTTGTGATTTTGACGCTGACCGCAACTCCAATCCTGCGGAACTGGCTGAACGAAACCTTTAACCGTAGCGCTGATAGTCAGTCATTCCTGGTTGAAACAGTGACGGGGATTCAGGCCGTCAAGGCCCATACGGCAGAACGGGTGGCACGCGATCGCTGGGAAGGACTCTTTGCTCGTTTTATTCGCACCGGGTTCAAAGCCTCAACCACGTCCAACATCAGTAGCAACATTGCCGACTTCTTGACTAATTTGTCCTATCTGATTGTTCTATGGGTTGGTGCAAAACTGGTGATTGACCAGAAGATGACCGTCGGTCAACTCGTCGCTTTCCAAATGTTATCGGGCCGCATGACCGGCCCCCTGTTACGCCTGGTACAACTCTGGCAAAATCTCCAGCAGGTACTTCTTTCGGTTGATCGCATTGGTGATATTCTCAACACCGCCCCCGAAGCCGAAGCAGGCACCGGCCTGGTACTTCCCCCCCTGAGTGGACAGGTTTCGCTCGATCAGGTTTTCTTCCGTTACAACCAAACGCAGGAACCCGTATTACGGGGTATTTCATTCTCGGTTGAACCAGGAATGCTGGTGGGTGTCGTAGGTCGCAGCGGCTCTGGTAAAAGTACACTCTCCAAGTTGCTACAGCGACTCTACCCTGCTGAGTCAGGACGAATTTTAGTTGATGGGTTTGACATCAAAACAGCTGACCTGGTCTCCCTCCGTCAACAAATTGGTGTGGTTCTGCAAGAAGACTTTATTTTTAATGGTTCCATCCTGGAGAACATCAGCCTCGGTAACCCTGACATTACCGCCGAACAAGTCATTGAAGCCGCCCGTTTAGCGGTTGCCCACGATTTCATTAGTGACCTCCCCCACGGCTATGAAACGAGCGTCGGTGAACGAGGCACTGCCCTATCAGGTGGACAACGGCAACGGATCGCCCTGGCACGGTTGTTTTTATCCCAGGCACCGATCCTGGTTCTGGACGAAGCTACCAGTGCTCTTGACGCTGAAACCGAGCAACAGGTTTTACAAAATTTACAGCGGGTGTCGCAAAACCGAACCGTATTTGTAATTGCCCACCGCTTTGCACCCTTGAAACGAGCAGACCTGATCGTCGTTTTAGAGAAAGGTGTTCTGGTCGAAAAAGGAACCCATACTGACCTCCTGCAAAGTAAGGGATTGTACTGGTCTCTCTATCAACGACAGCAAGCAACTGTATAGGTACTACGTCAGTAGAATCTACCAAGTGCGACGTCAGTAGAATCTACAGATACATAGCCCTTGTAAGGGTTATGTTTTCTGCGGCAAGGCTGCGTCAATACCAAACGCCGTTATGGATCGGTCTTATACCAATCTTCATGTAGCTCTTTCCGCACGCCGCACCAGGGAAAGAGGCATGGGGCATTCGTCACGGCATTGAAGGTGGCCATTGTCTCTTTTTAGAGCAATTTCATAACGGAGTATAAGACCGATCCGTAGAATTCTTTAAGTACGTAAATGAATTTACGCAGATTTTGTAAAGATCTGAGAATTTTGAAAGTAACTATGTACTCGTAGGGCATCATTACTATGCCATCGTTGGGGTAATAGTGATGTCCGACAATTTCGGTAATACTTTGTTAGATGCCAGAAGAATATTTCCCATCGTCAGTTCACAAACCTTCTCCGAATCGATTGGAGTGGATGCAACGACGGGATTAGATGCTAATGACTACTACGTGTTTACCCTCAACCACAGTAGTAGCATCAATCTGTCTCTGACAAGTTTGAATACAGATGCGAATTTGGAGATTGGAGTCGCCACAGGAGACCCGGCGAATCCCAGTTTCAGTGTCATTAATGACACCGATCCAAATTTGAATAGTATTGCCCTGCGCTCAACCAATACCGGTACGCTGGCAGAATCGATCAATGCGATTTTGAACCCTGGCACCTACTATATTCGGGTGTCTCCGGCCCAGGCGACGACTCCTATTACTAGCTATAACCTCAACATTTCAGCAACCACCAATGCTGTGCCCGGCATCGTTTGGCGGAACATAGCAACGGGGGGCAATGCCATTTGGGCAATGAATGGTACCAGCCTCTCTACCTTTACGGTGATTCCGATCGCTAATGACCTCAGGTGGCAACTGGAGGCAACCGGTGAGTTTAATGGTGATGGCAAACCCGACCTCCTCTGGCGCAACTCGGTAACGGGCGAAAACTCAATCTGGTTTATGGATGGAACGACATTCCGTTCCTCGCAAGTGATCCAGAGTGCGACTGACCTCAACTGGCAAATTGAGGGCACAGGTTACTTCAACAATGACCAATTTACAGACATCCTGTGGCGGAACTACAGTACCGGAGAAACCACTGTCTGGTTAATGAATGGGTTCCTATGGAGTAGCAGTGCCATCCTGGAGCGGGCTCCGTCAACACAGGTCATCCAGGGCACAGGAGACTTCAATAATGACGGCCAGACGGACATTTTATGGCGTGACTTCAGCAGTTCAGGCACCACTTCGGGCGCAAACTTCGTCTGGTTGATGAACGGTACAACCCGCATTAACACCGTACCCCTACCCAGCAGAGCTGACCTGAACTGGGATATGTCCGGCGCAGGAGATTACAACAATGATGGTCGACCGGATATCTTATTCCGCAATCGCACAACGGGTCTTACAGAAATCTGGTTTTTAAACGGCACGACCCTTTTATCTTCAGGAACGGTTCAACCCCAAGGACCACTTGCCGATCTCAACTTACGAGCATTCGCCCCCTTTGATATCCGGTCATCAACCCCGCCCGCCCGCACTGATTCTGCTGGCAATACATCCGCTAGTTCATTCGCCATCGGTTCCTTAACCGGCAATGGTACCTACTTTGAAGTAGTCAACACAACCGATACGAATGACTACTACCAGTTCTCACTCGCTAGCCCCGCCAGCCTGAGCCTCTCTTTAACGGGTGCCAACGGCGGCACGTTACAGGGTGATCTGGATGTGCAGATCCTCAACGCCCTGAACACGGTAGTACAACTTGGTGGTACCCCACTAGAAGCCCTGACCACTGGTACCGGAAGTGAACAAATTCAGACCCCAGCGAATGCCAGTC